>CAZHAG010000131.1:0-7564 GCA_964529705.1 uncultured Gemmatimonas sp.
ATGATGCCCAAGGTCGGCGGACGGGGCGTCTACGAAGCGGTGCTCCGCATGGACGCCTCGCCCAGCTTCCTGTTCTGCAGCGGCTACCTGCGGCCGACGGACCTCGCGGGGCTCGAGCACGACGCGAACGTCGGGTTCCTCCCGAAGCCTTGGTCGGCCACCGAGCTCACGCGCGCGGTGCGCCGGATGCTCGACGGCCAGGAGCCGCGCTCGGGGCCGTCCGTGCAGCGAGTGTGAGGGAGGTTCAGCCCCGCTTCACGGGTTCGAGGCGGACGAGCGTCGAGGGTCCGCCGGAACCGTCCTCGAACGCGATGTAGAGGAACCCGTCCGGCCCCTGCCGGATCGCGCGCACGCGGCCGCGGTACTCGAGCATGTTCTCCACGCTCTTCACGGAGTTCCCGGCCATCGCGAGCCGCACGAGGCGCTGTCCGACCATCCCGCCCACGAAGAAGCTCCCGCGCCACTCGGGGAACTTGTCGCCCGAGTAGATCACGAGTCCCGAGATCCCGATCGAGGGCACCCAGATGTTCCGCGGCTGCTCCATCCCGTCGCGGTGCGTGCCCGCGTGGATCGCCGTGCCCGAGCGATAGTTCACCCCGTAGCCGATCACGGGCCAGCCGTAGTTCTTCCCCGCCTGGGTGAGGTTGAGTTCATCGCCCCCCTGCGGGCCATGCTCGTCGGTCCAAAGGTCGTTCGTCTCCGGATGCACCGCCGCGCCCTGCACGCTACGGTGACCATAGCTCCAGATCTCCGGGAGCGCGCCCGGGGTCGTCAGGAACGGGTTGTCCGTGGGCACGCGCCCGTCGTCATGCAGCCGGACGACCTTTCCATGGTGCGTCGAGAGGTCCTGTGCCGGATGCTTCTCGAGGTCGCCGGTGGACGGCACTTGGCGGTCGCCGAGCGTGATGAAGAGGTAGTTGTCCTTGTCGAAGGCCAATCGCGACCCGTAATGGCCGCGGCCGGCGGACCACATCTTCGCCTCGAAGATCTCCTGCACGTCGTTCAACCGGTCGTTCTCGAAGCGCGCGCGGATCACCGCCGTCGTGCCCTGCGTGCCGTCGGCGTTCGGCTTCGAGTAGCTGATGTAGACGAGCTTGTTGGTGGCGAACCGCGGGTGCGCGACGATGTCGAGAAGTCCTCCCTGGCCGCCGACGCGGATCGCGGGGAGGCCGGGGACCGTGTCGGGGAGGAGCTTCCCCTTGCGCACGATGCGCAGCTGACCGCCCCGCTGCGTCACGAGGATGTCGCCCCCGGACACGAAGGTGAAGGACCAGGGCATCACGAGCCCCTCGGCCACGGTCACCACGCGGAAGTCGTGCAGCGCGGTCTTCTCGACGGCGGCCTGGGCGGCCGCCGGCAACGCCAGCACGGCGGGGGCGAGGAGCAGGGCGGCGGCGCTGAGCAGCGCGCGGCGGGGCAGGGTGCGGTGGTCGGTCATCGGTCGCTCGAGGGTCGGGAGACAAGGCGGAGTCCGTCCTGAAGTTGGCCGACGGACGCCGCGTGACGCAACTTATCGGTGCGCCCCCGCACACCTCACGAGGAAGCCCCATGGCCCGCGCTCGCCCGTTCTCGCTCCTCTCGCTGCTCGCACTCCTTCCACTGGGGGCCGCCGTCGCGCAGCGCCCGGACCCGCTCGTCGAGGAGATCGACAAGCGCGCGCGCGAGGTCGCGCCGCGCGTGATCGACTGGCGGCACGACATCCACCGCAACCCCGAGCTCTCCTTCGCGGAGACGCGCACGGCGGCGCTCGTCGCCGCCCACCTGAGGAAGCTGGGGCTCGAGGTGCAGACGGGTGTCGGCGGGCATGGCGTGGTGGGGCTGCTCAAGGGTGGCCGCCCCGGCCCCGTGGTCGCCCTCCGGGCGGACATGGACGCGCTCCCCGTGCTGGAACTCGCCGATGTCCCATACAAGTCGACCGTCAAGACCGTCTACAACGGCGTGGAGACCGGCGTGATGCACGCCTGCGGGCACGACATGCATGTCGCGATCCTGATGGGAGTGGCCGAGGTGCTCTCGGGGATGCGCGCCCAGCTCCAGGGCACCGTGAAGTTCGTCTTCCAGCCGGCCGAGGAGGGGCCGCCCGTGGGTGGCGCGGGTCCGATGATCCGCGACGGGGTGCTCGAGAACCCCAAGGTCGATGCCATCTTCGCGCTCCACGTGGGTCCCGGCCCGCTCGGGACGGTCGGCTACCGCGGGGGCGCATCGCAGGCGAGCACGGACAACTTCCGCATCGTCGTGCGCGGGAAGCAGACGCATGGTGCCATGCCCGCCGCGGGCGTGGACCCGATCATCGTCAGTGCGCAGGTCCTCCTCGGACTCCAGACCATCGTGAGCCGGCAGGTGAACCTCGCCCAGGCGCCGCTCGTGCTCACCGTCGGCGCCATCCACGCGGGCCTCCGCGAGAACATCATCCCCGACACGGCCGTGATGATCGGGACCGTGCGCGCGCTCAGCCCGACGATGCGCACCGAGGTGCATGCACGCATCAAGCGCACGGCCACGAGCATCGCCGAGGCGGCCGGTGCGACCGCCGAGGTCACGATCATCGAGGGGTATCCGGTGACCGTGAACGACCAGTCGCTCGCCGAGTTCATCGGCCCCGTGCTGCGACGCACGGCGGGATCGGACAAGGTGTACATCACCGAGCCCGGGATGCCCGCCGAGGACTTCTCGCGCTTCCAGGAGAAGGTGCCGGGGCTGATGTTCGGGCTCGGCGTCACGCCTCCCTCCCTCGACCCGAGCAAGGTCGCCTCGAACCACTCCCCCCTCTTCCAGGGGGACGACAACGCGCTCGAGATCGGCGTGCGCCTGATGGCGAACGTCGCCGCGGAGTACCTCCGCTCCGGCAAGCCGCGGATGTAGGCCGCGAGCCGCGCACGGCGCGAACGCCGATCCGCATGCGCATTCTCGACTGGCTCCATGCCGGCCTTGGCGGCGCCATCGTCGGCGCGGGCGCGATGCTGCTGGTGGCGGTCTTCGTCACCGGGATGGGGGGCGGCTTCTTCACGCTGCCGCTCGTGCTCCTGTTCGTGCTGGGAGGCGCGGTGGTCGGTGGCGTGATCCAGGGCGCGGTGGTGGCTGCGAGTGGCGAGGCGGCGCGGGCCGTGGTGGCGCCCAGCGGCAGGACGACGCCCTACACGCCGACCTTCTCCCACATCGAGACGATGCAGGTGCGCGGCGACCTCGACGGCGCGGAGCGGGCATGGGAGGAGGCGTGCGCGGCGCACCCGGAGCAGGCGCTGGTCTGGGTGAAGTGCGCCGACTTCCACCTGCGGCTCCGCGGGGACGCGGCCAAGGCGCTCGTGCGGTACCAGCACGTGCGCGACCTGGCGCACGCCAGCGACGACCTGGTGCGCTACGCGAGCCAGAAGCTGATCGACCTGCATCTCGGGCCCCTCGCGGACGAGGGGCGGGCACTGGTCGAGCTGCGGCGACTGATCGACCGGTTCCCGGGGACGCGGGAGGCGGACGACGCGCGCGCCGTGCTCGCGCGCCTCAAGGCGGCGCGGGGCCAGCCCTGAAGGCTCGGCGCGAAACACCACGCTCGCGGCGAGCGTACGGCCCGGACACCTCCTCCATCACCGGAGCCACGATGCCCATCACCCCGCGTCCGATCGTCCGTCTCGCCGTCGCGCTGCTCGCGACGGGGCTCGCCCTCTCACCGAAGGCCATCGAAGCGCAGGCTCCGCTGCCCAAGGATTCCCTCGAGCTCGGCCGGAAGTACGCCTTCTGGCTGATGTCGGGCACGGCGGACAGCCTGGTCGCCAACATGCGGCCGGACGTGGTGGCCGCGCTCGGCGGCCGGGACGGGTTGCTCGAGGGGACCGCGACCATCGCGAACCGCGCGGGCACGGAGGTCCGGGTGATCGAGGAGCGCTTCATCTGGCGGAACGGACAGCGCCAGTACCTGCGCAAGTCGCAGATGAGCATCCTCCCGGAGCCCTTCGTGCTCCGCTTCGTGATGCTAACCGACGGCAGCGTCGCCGGGATCGGGATGAGCCCTGAGAGCGCCGCGCCACCGGCGGACAGCGGTGGCCCGGCGATCAGGAAGCCCTAGCGCGCCTTCACTCAGGCGCCGTCCGGCTTCCGCCGGCCGGAGGGCTTGTCCGGCTTGGAGGGCGTGCGCGGCTCGGACCGCGCCTGCCCCTTGTCCGGTGAACGGGACGGCGCCGACGAGGCGCGTGGCTGGCCCTGCGCACGCGGCGCACTCGAGGCGCGCGGCCCCGAGGACGTGCGCGGCGCACTCGGCAGGCTCCGCGCGCCGGTCCGGTCCGGCTGGGAGGCGCGCGGCACGCTCCGCGGCGCCGACGGCATCGCCTGTGGCACCGACGCCGTGCGCGGCGCACCCGGCGTCGCGCGGGTCGGCTGGTAGCGCTCCCGGTCCGGCGCCGCGTCCTGCTTCGGCGACTTCACCGGCGCGGACCTGTTCGCGCTCGAACGCGAGGGAAGGGCGCGGTCGCCGCCGGCAGGTGCGTTGCGCGGCCAGGCCGAGCCGGGCGCGGTGGCGGGGGAGCGCGACGGCGTGTTCGCCGGCTCGACGCCGCGTGGTACCGCGCTGGTCTGCGTCGCGCTCGTGCGCGGCTGCGCCGTGCGCGCACCGTCCGAGGTGCCCTGCGTGGGATAGAGCGGACGGCGCGTCCCGCCGATCGGCGTCGGCGTCACGCGGTTGGTCTCCGGGATGTACTTCGGCGGCTTCGCGTCGTCGGCCACGCGACGGCCGTTGCTGCCGCGCTCACCGCCGCGCTCACCGCCGCGCGAGTCGTCGTCCCAGCGGCCGGGGCGCGACGGATACCCGTCGCCGCGGCGGCCGGGCAGGTCGTGGCGATCCCAGGCCACCTTCCGGTGCACCGTGCGGTACGTGTTGAAGTGGATGTAGTTCACGCGCCGATGGATCACGTTCCGGTTGATCACCACCACCGTGCGGTACGGGTTCACGTACACCGTGTTGAACGAGATGAAGGGCCGCGACACGTGGTACCAGCTGTGCCCGCCCGCGTGGTAGCCCTCCCAGCCGTGGTAGTAGACGCGGTGGTGGCCCCAGTCGACGTCATAGTTCAGCCAGACGCCGATCGGGAACGCGATGCCGAACGACCAGTGCGAGGTGCGGACGCGCGCGTAGTGGACCGGCTGGAAGTAGATGTAGGTCGGGTCGTAGGTCGGCACGTAGATCACGCGCGGCTGCGCGGGCACGATGCGGATGGCGCGCGGGGCGTACTCCACGCGGTGCTCCGCGGTGGAGACCAGGTTCCCCTGCTGGTAGGCCATCTCGCGCAGGCCCTGCACGGAGGCCATCACGTCCCCCGGCTGCAGCGCGTACGCCTGGCCGAGCGCGACGGTCCAGTCCTCGCGCTCGGCGAGCATGTTGAGCACGGGGAGGTAGCGCGCCACCGCCTTCACGCTCACGTCCCACCCCTGGCGGTCGATGTCCCGGTCGCCGTAGGTGCGCACGTAGCGCGCGGCCAGCGCGATCTGGTCCGGATAGGTCGCCGCCACCAGCAGCTGGGCGAGGATCGGGTCCGGGTAGAGCGCGACCGGCGCGAGGAGGTTGTCGAGTTCGTCGACGGTGAAGAGGTCCGGCGCCTGCTGCACGGACTGGTCGGACGGCACCGGGTACTGCGCGGCGAGGGGCCGGTCGGGCGCGACGAGCGCGAGCGCGCCGGCGGCCATCGCGAGGCGGAATCCCACGGAGGTGCGCATCATCTGCTCTCCTGCGTTCCCGCTCGCGTCTCGACGTGCGCGCTCGGGGTGCGGAATGACCTCAGGGATCACGGGGACGTCGACGTGGTCCTGAAGGGTCGTACATCGGCTCGGGGACGATGTTCCGGGAACTTTCCCGCCACCGGCCCTCACCAGCACGACACGGGCACTGCCTGCATCGGAGTGACACACCCGACACGCTGGAGTGACCTGCCAGGAGGACGTTCCCCCTTCGCTCAGCGCACCGGCGTCAGCCAACCATGCACGTCGCGTGCCCGTCCGTTCACGATGTCGAGGAACTGCTGCTGCAACGTGCGCGTGATGGGACCGACCTTGCCGTCCCCGACCGGCAACCGGTCCACGCTCCTCACGGGCGTGACCTCGCTCGCGGTGCCGCAGACGAAGACCTCGTCCGACGTGTAGAGCACCTCGCGCGTGAGGGGCTGCACGTGCACGCGGATCCCCGCGTCCTTCGCGAGCGTGATCACCGTGTCGCGCGTGATGCCCGGCAGGAGCGTGCCGTCGATCGGCGGGGTGTAGAGCGCGCTGCCATCCACCACGAACACGTTCTGGCCGGAGCCCTCGCTCAGCATCCCGTCGGGACCGAGCGCGATCGCCTCCTGGAAGCCGTTGCGGAGCGCTTCCATCTTGATCAACTGGCCACTCAGGTAGTTCCCCGCGATCTTCGCCGCGGCGGGGATGGTGTTGGGCGCCACGCGATGCCAGCTCGAGACGCAGGCGTCGACGCCCTTCTCGAGCGCCTCATCCCCGAGGTACGCACCCCAGGGCCAGCAGGGGAGGTAGGTCTCCACCGGGCTGTCGTGCGGCACCATGCCGGCCGCCCCGTACCCACGGAGAACCATCGGGCGGATGTAGCAGGCGTCGAGCTTGTTCTTCGCGATGAGCTCCCGCGTCGCCGCCACCAGCTCATCCATCGTCCACCGCACATCCATCCGGTAGATCTTGCACGAGTCGTACATCCGCTTCAGATGCTCCCGCAGCCGGAAGACGGCGGGCCCCTTGGGCGTGGAGTAACAGCGGATCCCTTCGAAGACGGCGCTGCCGAACTGGACCGAGTGGGCGAGCAGGTGGACCGTGGCGTCCTTCCACGGGATGAACTCGCCGTCGCGCCAGATCCAGTCGGATTCGGTGATCTTTGCCATGCGCGGAAGCTACTGCGCCCGCACCTGACCCGTCAGCCGACCGACACGGCGCGCCGTCGTCCTCCCCGTTACGGCCGGATGCCCGCGTTGGGGCTGGGCGTTTCGTGCCGCCAGGGCTGCGGCGGGAGCGTCCGCTGGCGCGGCCACACCTCGTTGAGCGTGCTCCCCTCGTAGAGCCGGCCGTTCCGCATCACGAGGCGCACCGTGTTGGTGTTCCGGATGTCCTGCAGCGGGTCCCCGTCGAGCACCACGACGTCGGCCAGCTTCCCCGGCTCGAGGCTGCCGAGGTCGCCGTCGAGCCCGAGCGCCTCGGCGCCCATCAGCGTGGCCACGCGGAGCGCGTCGTGGTTCGACATCCCGCCCGACTGCACGGTCCAGAGCTCCCAGTGGTAGCCGAGTCCCTGGAGCTGGCCGTGGCTGCCGATCCCCGCCTTGCCCCCGGCCGCGACGAGGTCCTTGATGAACCCCGCGTGGTCGCGGAAGTGGAACTCGTCGTCGAGCACCCAGCCCGCGGGGCCCGGTGAGCCGCCGGCGCCCGTGCCGCGGCGCCGCGTGCGCGAGTCGAGGTCGTCGGAGGGGGTGAAGTGGCGGAGCTTCGCGTCGTCGTGCGGGTTCTCGCGCGTGTAGTAGTAGTTCTCGGCCCAGGGGCCGCCGTACGTCACGAGCAGGGTGGGGGTGGAGACCGTGCCCGACGCCTTGAAGAG
>CAZHAG010000132.1:0-3579 GCA_964529705.1 uncultured Gemmatimonas sp.
GGCCGCGCCGGGGGGCGGGGCCGCCCCCCCCCCCCCCCCCCGGTCCCCCCCCCCCCGGGGGGGCGCCCCCCCCGGGCGTCCCCCGCCCCTCTCTCGTTCCCGCGGCACCCGGCGAGGCGCGCGTCGTCAGTTCTTGTGGCGGAAGGTGATGCGCCCGCGGCTCAAGTCGTACGGCGAGACCTCGACGGTCACCCGGTCGCCCTGCAGCACGCGGATGCGGAACCGCCGCATCTTGCCGGCCATGGTGGCGAGCACGTCATGCCCGTTGGAAAGGAGCACGCGGAACGTCGCGCTGGGGAGCACTTCGGAGACGGTCCCTTCGAGTTCGATCGCTTCTTCTTTCGCCATAGGTCCTGATGAGCGGTAAACCGGAAAGCTAGCGCCCTGTCCGGATCGACGGCAGGGGTCAGCGCCCCTGCAGGCAGAGGGGCGACCCCGCGGCGGCGGCGGCAATCACCGCCACGACCTCCCGCACGGTCGAGGCGCCCGCGTCGGCGTCATACCACTGCTGCTTGTTCCGCTGGAAGTCGTCCAGCGTGCCGGCCTCCCGGGCCTTGAGCGCCATCTCCTGCAGCGCCGCGGGACGCTCCACCCAGCAACCGACGTCCCGCCCCTCTCGATCGAGAATCACCACCGTCGGCGTCGCGGGACGCCCGTCCGGCGTGCGGTGGGCCTCCATGATCACGCGCCCCGGGCCCGGCAGCACGATGCGCATCTCCAGGGAAGGCACGAGCGCCACGAGTCTCGCGAGGTAGGGGATGGTGTTCACGGAGTCGCTGCAGCCGTCCACCGCGGAGACCAGGATCCGCCAGCGCCCGGGGATCGCCTGCGCACTCGCGAGCGCGTCCGGCGCCACCACCGCCTGCTCCGAGTTCCGCACCCACATCGCCCGGCGCGCCTCCGCCTTCGCCAGGAAGGTCTCGTAGGGCACACCGCTCTCGTAGAGCGCCAGCAGCGATGAGTCGCGCGGGGCGGCCGCAGCCGGTGGTGTGGCCGTCGCCGACACCTGCGGCGACGCCGTCGGCGCGAGGTCGCACGTGGGCGCGGGCCCGACGTGCAGGGCGAGGAGCAGGAGGGGAGTGATCACGGACGGGCCTGGGCAAGGGACGCACGGAAGATGGCGGTGCGCCGCGCGCCTTGTCCACCGGCCGACGGAACCGTTAGCCTCCCTCCGTGAACCGCCTCGAACTCATCGCCTCGCTGTTGACAGTCCTCAGCGTCTGGCTCAGCACCCGGGAACGGATCGCGAGCTGGCCGATCGCGATCGTCAGTGTCCTGCTCTACTTCGTGGTCTACCAACAGGCCCGGCTCTACGCGGCGATGGGGCTCCAGCTCTTCTACTTCAGCTTCTCCTGCTACGGCTGGTACCAGTGGAAGTTCGGCGGCACGGGCCGCACCGAGTTGCGCGTCTCGCGCACGACCGCGCGCGACGCCCTCTGGCTCCTTCCCCTCGGCGTCCTCGGCGCGGGACTCCTCGGCCTCGGCCTCGCCCGCATGACCGACGCGGCGATCCCGTGGGTCGATGCCGCGGTCGCGTCCGCCAGCCTCCTCGCGCAGTACATGATGACGCGCAAGCTGCTGGAGAACTGGCTCGTCTGGATCGGCGTGAACGTGGTGTCGATCCCGATGTACCTCTCGCAGGGGCTCCGCTTCACGACGGCGCTCTACGGGATCCTCCTCGTGCTCGCGGTGAAGGGTTTCCTCGACTGGCGCCGCTCCCACGCGCGCACGTCGGCGGGGATCGACGTGGCGCCGAGCCCCGCGTGACGACCCCGAGCGCGGCCGGGAACGCAGGCCGCCCCACACGCACGGTGGTGCTCACCGGGCCGGAATGCTCCGGGAAGACGACCCTCGCGCGCGCGCTCGCCGAGTCCTTCGCGGCACCCTGGACACCGGAGGCCGCCCGCATCGTGGCCGAGCGCTCGGCCGTGCCGCTCTCGGCGGACACGGTCGCACCGATCGCCCGGCTCTCGATGCAGCTCGAGGACGAGGCGCTCGCCGACGGACCCTCCCTCCTGGTGCGCGACACGGACCTGGTGAGCACCGTGGTCTACGCCCGCCACTACTACGGCACGGTGGCGCCCTGGATCGAGGCGAAGGCCAAGGAGCGGCTCGCCGACCTCTACCTGCTCTGCGAGCCCGACCTGCCCTGGAGCGCCGACGGCGTGCGCGACCGCCCGGAACAGCGCCACGAACTGCACGCCGAGTTCGCGCGGGTGCTCGACTCGCTGGGCGCCAGGGTCGCGGTCGTCCGCGGCTCCGGCGAGGCGCGCACCCTGCTGGCGATCGCCGCGGTACGCGCCTTCCTCGACCGCTCCGCTACGGCGCCGGGACGCTGAAGGCGCGGTCCAGCGACTCGACGAACGCCGCGACCGTGCGCACCACGCCGTAGTAGAACCCGGGCTGGATGCGCGAGGGGTCGTCGGTCGGCCGGTGGTAGTCCGGGTGGTCCTCCACGCCGAAGTAGACGAAGGGGATCTGTACCGCATGGAAGGCGCCCTGGTCGGACTGGTTCGTCCAGTTCTCGCTCCCAGTGCCGCTGTCGTGGCCGAGCAGGAGGGTGACCGCCGCGCGCGGCCGGAGCGCCTCGAGGATCGGGCGCATCTGCGGATAGGGGGTCGCCCCCGCCGCGTAGAGCTCACCGCGGTCGTTCCGCGACACCATGTCGAGGTTCACGTTCGCGGCGATGCTGGCGAGCGGCACCGGTGGGTGCGCCACGAAGTGCCGCGCACCGACCAGCCCCATCTCCTCCGCATCCCAGAGCGCGAAGATGATCGTGTGCTCGGGAGGGTGCGCCTTGAACCAGGCCGCCATCGCCAGCACCGCCGCGGTCCCCGACGCGTTGTCGTCGGCGCCGTTGTAGATCTCGCCATTCCGGGTGCCGACATGGTCGAAGTGGGCGCTCACCACGAGCACGCGCCCGGGGACACGCGTGCCCCGCAGCTGGCCGAGCACGTTCGCCGCGCGCGTGGAGTCGGAGGCCCCGCGACGCACGAAGGCGAAGGGCTGCTCGAACCCGTTCCCGACCGGCGCGAGGCCGATCCGCCGGAACTCCGACACCAGCCAGGCGCGGGCCTTGGCGTTCTCCGGCGTGCCCGCCGCGCGGCCGGCCATGGAATCGTCCGCCAGCCGGTACAGGTCGCCGATCAGCCGCGCCGAGTCGAGCACGGGGAGTGGCGCGCGCGGCGCCGGGCCGGCGGAGGAGGTGTCGGTGGACACGCCGGCGGCGCCCGCGCAGGCGGCGAGCAGGAGGGCGGCGAGGATGCTCGTGCGGCGGGTCGCGATAGTCATCATGCCTGCAATCTGCCAGATCGCGGCTCAGGGTGCGACGGTCAGCTCGAAGCGGGCGCGGTACTCGCGATCCGGGATCCGGTCGAGGCGTGCGGCGGGCAGCACCTCGAGGAGCCGGAGTCGCAGGTCGCCGAGGGTGACGACGTTCGGCTCGTCGCCGAGGTGGATCTCGAGGAACGCCTGGTCGCCCATGAGCGGGGCTGACCCGAGCCGCAGGCGGACGCGCCCTTCCCATACGCACACGACGCGCGAGTCCGTGGGACAGCGCGAGTCCTCGAGCACGGCGAG
>CAZHAG010000132.1:3679-7541 GCA_964529705.1 uncultured Gemmatimonas sp.
ATACGCACACGACGCGCGAGTCCGTGGGACAGCGCGAGTCCTCGAGCACGGCGAGCACCACCAGGCTGAGCTGGCGGTCGCGCACCACCGCCGTCTCCCCGAGGCGCAATTCGAACGGCTCACCGATGGCCACGGAGCCGACGACCTCGGTGGGTCCGCCGCAGCCGGCCACGGCGATCAGGAGCGCGAAGAGGGGGGCACGCAGGAGCGGGGCAAGGCGTCGCATCGTCCACGCCCTACCCCGCTCCGCCCCCAAGGTGTCACCGCTCGCGCGGTGCCCCGGTCAGAAGGCCGTCACGGCCTCGATCATGAATCCCTTGAACTTCCCGCCGTTCCGGATGTCGGTGGTGATGAAGTTCTTGTAGTCCTGCGTCACGTACTCGGCCTTGAGCAGGAGGCTCGGGGTGATGAACCAGCCGCCGCCGAGGTTCGTGCGGGTCACCTCGATGTCGCTGTTGCCGCCGCCCAGGTCGCCGGTGAGGGTGTTCCACCGCGCGCCGACGAAGAGCTTCTCGCCGGGGAGGAAGCGGTAGACCGCCTCGATCATCGACTGCTTCACCTCGCGGTCCACGGTCTCCGTGGAAGCCTTCCCCTTCGCGTTCTCGTACAGGCCGAAGAGCTCGAGGCCCTGGTACTTCACGAACGGGTTGATCACCCACTCGGTGCTGTTGTCGCGCATGCCGGGGTTGATCCGGCCCGAGGTGAAGTTCGCCGACTCGGTCGCCGCCGAGTTCTCCATGACGAAGTAGTACCGGCTCCCGGCGCGGTCACCGCCGAAGATCACGTTGCCGATGGCGCTCTTCTGCGTGCGGTACGAGCCGGTAAGGCGGACGCGCAGGTCGTCGTTCATCTGCTTGTCGAAGCCGAGCTTCGCCATGATCGCGGGTGCGCGCTCCGAGGCGCGGTCCACACGGCCGCGGCTCTCGCCGTTGGTCGCGCCGACCATGCCGAGGATCCCGTTCTTCTGGACGAAGACCTCGGCGCCGACCTCGGTCGAGAACGCGTCCATGATGGTGTTGCCGACGAACGGGTTGTAGAGCGCCTGCCCGTTGTCCGAGCGACGGAAGTGCATGTCGCCGTAGTTCACCTCGTACTGGCCGATCTTCACGGTGGTGTACTTCATCAGGTCATTGAGGAAGGGCACGTCGAGCGGCGACTCGTCGATCTGGAGGTAGCCGTCCTTGACCCAGGTCTCGTTGTGGTGCCGCGCCGAGAGGTAGCTCGTGAGCTGCACCCGGATGCCGGGGGCGAGCTGCGCGTGCAGGTACATGTTCGCGGTCGCGTTGTTGAAACCGTTGCCGATCTCCATCAGCCGGTTGCGGTTCACGAGGTTCGTGCCGCTCGTGGGCACGGAGTCGGCGGTATTCTCGTGCCGGAGTCCCTGGAACTGCTGGGTGAACGCCGCGCCCCACGCGAGCTGGAATCCCGTGTAGGCGACGCCGGGCTCCTTCGTGGTCTCGAACACGTTCATCCCGCGCTTGTCCTGCGCGCGGAGGTACTGGATGGTCACGGGCTGCTGGAACCTGGCCTGCGCGGTGTCCACGGTCTGGGCCGGCAGGGTGGCCGCGAGGGGCGCCATGGTGGCGACCGCAGCGGCGACGAGGAGTGTACGGTGGAGTCTCATGTGGATAGCCTCGGGGGTAAGGGACCGGCGGCGCCGGTCAGTGTTGGAGCAAGAGGTTGAACGTCACGGTCACCATGTCCCGCACCTTCAGGGTGCCGAGCATGAGCTTGGGGGGCTCGACTTCCCATTCCGTCATGTTGAGGACGTAGGTCCCCGTCACGCGGAGCGCGCCGGAAGGCGCCGCCTCGAACGTGGACGGGATCGTGACCGGCCTGGCGACGCCGTTGATCGTGAGCACACCGCGGAGCGTCCCCGTCACCGGGACCGCGGCCGTCAGGTCGTAGTCAGTGAGCGCGAAGGTGATCGCGGCATGCTTCGACGCGTTGAGCGCGTTCAGCATGTGCTTGTTCATCGTGCCGTTGTCGCAGTCCAGCTTCGCGGCCGGGAAGGTGAGCGTCGCACCCTTCACCGCCTTCTGGCCCGCGAGGACGCCGGCCACGACGTCGGTGCCGGAGGCGTCGATCAGGCCCTCGATCGCGGTCGCCTTGCACGACCAGTCGCGCACCGTGGACTTGCCGTCGAAGCGAAGCGTGCTCTCGGCGCCGATCGAGAGCGGCTGCCCGAGCGGACGCCAAGCGCCGAGGACGGTGAGGACGAGCAGGGCCGCCGTGACTCGACGAATGCCGCTGCGCATGGGAACTCTCCTGGTGAAGCGGTCCACCGATGCGCGCCACGCGCATCGTGTGGACGCAACTTCTCCTCCGGCGGCGGGCGCTTCAGTAGTGAGAGGCCGGAACTTTGGTCGGGCGTTCCGACGGACGTGGGTAGGGTGAACCCCTACTCGCCGCAGGCGGTGGCGCCGGGGTACCCCGGTGGGTGCGACCAGCCCGTGAGGGTGATGGTCGTGGTGCCGAGCAGCGGCATCCGGCTTTCGATGCGCACCGGCATCTGGCAGTCCCCCACGCTGATGTGGAGACGGATCACGCCAGTCCCCTTGTACCGCTTGGGATCGCGCACCTCCATCTCCACGATCGCGGTGCGGAAGATCCCGGCGGGGGTGGTCAGGGTGTCGTGCCCCACGACGCGCACGATCGTCGGGTTCCGCTCAGCGTCGAAGTGGCGTGCGAACTGCATCGTCGTGTCGCGGTCGAGCGGGAGCGTGCGGAGGAAGTAGAGGAAGGAGAGTTCGTCGAGGGGGGCGTCGTGCGCGAGCGCGCCCGAGGGTCCCTCCGCGTCCGTCCACCGCCGCGCCGCAAGGTCGACCGTCACCCGCTCGTCGCTGCGCGAGAGGAGGTGGCGCTCGCGCTTCTCGAACCGCAGCGTGCGGAAGGTACGCGGGTCGAGCCAGGAGGCGGTCCGGTCGGACGCGCGTACGGGCCCCTTCCCGCCCTCCATCTCCGACCGCAACTGCCAGGTGGCGACCCCGCGCTCGAGGACCGGTCCCTCGATCCACATCCGTGAGGTGCCCACACTGCCGAGGCGAGAGGTCCGCACCTCGTACTCGAGGGACTCGCCGAGGCCGAAGGGGAGCGGCCGCGCGTCAACGCTTCCCTGCGCGCCCGCCGCCCGCGTGGCGAGGGTCGCGAAGGCGACGGCGGCGAGGAGCGGTGTGCGCGTCATCCCGGACACTCGCCCTGCGCGGCCGCACCGGTCCATCGGGGAGCGCCTGCACGCATCGTGGGGAGAACTCCTACGCCGGCGGCTCGCAGCGTACGCGACGCATCGGCTGGTCGAACCCGCGGACGGAGCCGCCCGGCCCCGGTCCCTCCACGCGGACCGTCAGCGAGTCCGGCCCGAGACGCCGGTAGACCAGCCGCTGCGGGAAGTCGTGCGCGGGATTCTCGAACACCAGCGAGTCCGCGCGCACGGGACTCCCGGCGGGTGAGGTGAACGCCGCTTCGCGCTGCCCCGAGGGGATCGCGGTGTAGACGAGGCGCTCCCCGTCCGCGTGGAGGCGGAGGTGCTCGTACTGCCGCGCCACGCCCCCCGCGACCGTTCGGCTCGACCCGAGCATCATCCCGCCCTCGGCCGGCATCCACATCTCGAGCACCGATCGCCGATCGGTGCGGAGCTCCCAGCACCCCGCCAGCCAGGCCGCACTCGCGATCGGGTCCGCCACCGGCGCACCCGGCGCGTCCCCGGCACCCTGCGCCCGAAGCGTGGACGCTGGCGCCAGCGCGGGCGCCAGCCCCAGCACCGCCGCCACCAGGATCCCCTTCGCTCCGGTCACGATCATCGCCCCCTCGCATGTGGTGGCCTCGCCCAACATACCCCGGGAAGGAAGAAGGGGCGGCCCGT
>CAZHAG010000133.1:0-7536 GCA_964529705.1 uncultured Gemmatimonas sp.
TGTAGGTCCAGATGACGTTGAGGCTCTGGTTCATCTGGAACACCTGCGACGTTGAGGTCGCCGAGGTGCCGGCCTGGCCGTCGTTCGGCTCGAACTGCAGGAAGTTCGGGGAGTACGCGAGCCCTTCCTGCTGGAACCGGTCGAGGCCGCCGAGATACGAGACGTTGATGTTGTGCTCGGCGGTGGAGAGCGCCTGCCAGGCCGCCCGCACGTTGCCGGTCTGCCGCCAGGTCTCCTCGTTGTTCTTGATGTACTCGGCATTCGCGAACGGGTTCGACACCGACGAGCCGCCGGCGTAGAACGGATTCACCGGCCAGCTGCCGTCCGGCCGCTGCCGCATGTCGATGACGTGTGGGATGTACCCGAGGTCGTACGTCGGCGAGATGCCCGCGTTGTTGTTGTTCGAGACGCCGCGCTGCAGGAAGTTGCGCGTCACGCCCACGCCGCCGGACAGGTTGAAGTTCTCGCCGATCGCCTGGTCGAGGTTGATGCGCCCCGAGGTGCGACGCGCGCCGGTGCGGAGCATGATCCCCGCTTCCTGCTTGTCGGAGATGGAGCCGAAGTACTTGGTGTTGCCGGCGCCGCCCCGCGTGCTCAGGATCGTCTCGAAGGTCGGATCCGTGCGCCCATAGAGCTGCTGCTCGTAATCGTAGTTGGTGCAGTTCGGGTTGCAGAGCGTGCGGGCCACGCCCACCGCCGCCGCGTTGCCGACCCAGAGCGTCGTGTCCGACGCGGGGACGAGGTCGTTGATCGTCGCCCAGTGGCGGAACCCGATCTTCCGCGAGAGCGCCGCGGTGCCCACGCGCTGCGTGAGGTTCCAGCTCGGCTGGCCGCTGCGCCCGCGCTTGGTGGTGATCACCACCACGCCGTTCGTGGCGCGCGATCCGTAGATCGCCGACGCCGCCGCCGACTTCAGCACCTCGACGTTCTCGATGTCCGACGGGCTGATGTCCGCCAGGCGGTTGACCGCGTTGTCCTGCACGCCGCCGATGCCGCCGCCCGCGCGCGAGATCGAGTTGAGGCCGTTCGGGATCGTCGCGTTGGAGACGATGATGCCGTCGATCACGTAGAGCGGGTCACCCTGGCCGAGCACGGAGGTCGAACCGCGGATCTGGATCTGCGCGCCGCCGCCCGGGGCGCCGTTGTTCTCGAGGATCCGCGCGCCGAGCACCTTGCCCGAGAGCTGGTTCTCGATCGAGCGCGCGGGGACGCGCATCAGCTCCTCGGCGTTCACGCCCGCCACCGCGGTCGTGGAGTTGCGCCGGTCGATCGTCGTGGCCTGGCCGGTCACCGTCACGCCCTCGAGCTGGAGGACGTCCTTCTCCATCACGAAGTCCTGCGTGCTGGTGTTCGCGTCCACCTTCATCGTCTGCCGCTTGTAGCCGATGGCGCGCACGAGGAGCGTGACCTCGCCCTGCGGCACGCGCAGTCGGTACTCGCCATTCTCGTTGGAGCGCGCACCGAGCGAGGCGCCCAGCACGCTCACGCTCACCTCGACGAGGGGAGCGCCTCCCACCTGCGTCACCTTGCCTGTGATCTCTCGCGTGCCCTGGGCCTCAAGGGAAACGCCGCCGATCGCCAGGCACAGCGCGATCGCCGCCGACACGAGCCGTCGCATACCCAAGTCTCCTCCGAACAACTGTTGATAGGGGTTCACTGCGAGAACATCAGCGGCGCCTCGTCGGCCGGTCCACCGGCCCGCGCGCCCCGCTGCGCGAGTGATATGTCATGCTCCCCCTGACGGACGCAAGGCGTCGAACGTCGAGATTGCGGGTTTCCGGGAAAAAGGACATGTTCGGCATCCATTCGGTTGGCCCGGGTGACTGGACCGGATGGAGGAGCCGGGTGTAGGCTCAAAGGATGCGCATGAACCGCCTCGCCGCCCTGTTGCTCGCGACCTCGTTCGGAGTCGTGCCGAGCGTCGTCGCCGGGCAGTACATCGACCCGGTGCGCCGGGGCGCGCCGGCGCGGCCCGCCTCCGCGAACGGTGTCATCGACGGATTCGTCTCGGACACGGCGTTGCGGCCGGTCGCCTTCGCGGAGGTCGCGATCCTCCGCACCGACATCAAGCTGCAGACCAACGCCAGCGGGCGGTTCCAGTTCGTGGACGTGCCGGCCGGCCAGTACCTGCTGATCGTGCGACGCCTCGGATTCCGTCCCGTGTCCGCCATCATCGGCGTGAACGCGCGCGATACCCTGCGGCTCAGCTTCACCATGGAACCCGCGGTGCAGCTCCTCGCGGGCGTCGAGGTCCGCGAGGCGCCGGCCTCGCAGCGGATGCTCGAGTTCGAGCGGCGCCGGAAGGAAGGAGTCGGGTTCTTCCTCACCCAGGCCGAGATCGAGCGGCGGAACCTCCCCGTCTCGGCGGACTACCTCCGCTACGCGCCCTCGATAACCCTCACGCCGAGCCACAACGCGAGCGGCATCCCGGAGCTCGTGGCCATCAGCAAGCGCGAGGGAGGGTCGGTGTTCGGCGACGGCGCGAACGCCTGCGCGATGGCGGTGGTGATCGACGGCATCCCGATGCCGCCGAGATTCCCCCTGGAGCTCCTGCCGACGCCGCGCGAGATCGCCGGCATCGAAGTCTACTCGGGGCCCGCCACCACCCCCCAGCAATTCTCGGGGCTGGACCGGCGCTGCGGCCTGATCGCCGTCTGGACGCGCGACGGCTACTGAGCAGCGCTCAGGTCTCGAGCTCGAGCGTCCACTCCACGGGCATCGCCGGGTCGAGCGAGTCGCGCACCGAGCAGTACTTCGTCACCGAGAGCTCGATCGCCCGCTCGGCGTGGGCGCGCTCGATGCCGTTGCCGCGCATCCGGAAGGTGAGCACGATCCGCGTGAGTCGCGCCGGCGTCGACGTCGCGCGCTCGCCGTGCACGTCGATCGTCAGTCCCTCCACCGGCGTGCGCCGCTTCTCGAGGATGTCCACGACGTCCACCGCAGTGCAGGCGGCGAGCGAGCTGAGCAGGGTGTCCACCGGACCCGGCCCCGTCGTCGCGTCGGCGTCGATGCGGATGGTGTGCTGGCTGCCGAGCCGGCTGGCGTCGAAGCGGTGGTCGCCGTCCCAGCGGACCACCACGCGGTTCTCCTTCCTGGGTGCTGCTCCCGTCACGATCCACTCCGGGTGAGGTGCGAACGATGCCTGCGCGCAATCTAGCCGGGCGCTGCGCGATGCCCGTCAGCGCGCCGCGCGGCCGAACGGCAGGCGGTTGAGCACCACCCGGCCATCGGTGATGACCACCAGCACGTCCTGCAGCGCCCCGGGGTCCTCCAGCGGGTTCCGCTCGAGGACGATCAGGTCGGCCTCCAATCCCGCCGCGACGCGTCCCGTTCGTGCGCCGATGCCGAGCAGCTCTGCCGCGCCGCTGGTGGCGGTGGCGAGCGCCTCCATGGGCGTCAGCCCCAGAGCGGCGAAGCGCATCACCTCGTGCGCGATCCGCGTCACGCTCTCGGGACCGTAGTCGGTGTCGGCGCCCGTCACGAGCCGGACGCCGAGCGCGTGCGCGCGGCGGATCGTCTCCTCGAGACGCGGAGCCATGTGCTGGCCGCGGAGCACGAGTACCGGATCGTCATAGTCGCCACCCGGCTGCGTGAGGTCCACCACCGTGGAGAGCGTGGGCACGAGCCAGGCGCCCTTCGCACGCATCAGGCGGAGCGTGGAGTCCGACAGATAGGTGCCGTGCTCGATGCTGCGCGCGCCCGCAGCGACGGCGGCATATGCGCCCTCGTCGCCATGCGCATGCGCCATCACGGGGATCCCGCGCTCGGCCGCGGTCTCGACGATCGTCCGCAGCTGCGCCTCGTCGTAGACCTGCTTCCGCGGATCAGTGTCCGGCAGCCCCGCGCGCTCCGTCCCGCGCGTCTTGATCCAGTCCACACCCCGGTCGAGGTTCACGCGCACGAGCGCCTGCAGCTCGGCGGTGGTGTTCACCCCGCCGGCGAGCGCGCCGAGGCGTGCATCCGCGAGCACCGTCTCGCCGAGGTTCGGCGTGACGAAGACGCCCGTGGCGAGCACGTCGGGAGCGACGAGCTGTCCGGCGCGTGCTTCCGCCCGCATCGCGACGTCCTGGAACGCCGGCACGCTCGCGGAGCGCACGGTGGTGACGCCGGAGAAGAGCGCGCGGCGCGCGTTCGCCAGCGTCGCGATGTGCGTGTGCGCGTCGATCAGTCCCGGCGCGACGAAGCGGCCGCCGAGGTCGATCACCGTCGCGCCCGAGGGAACCGACGGGACCGCTCCCGCCGTGCGCACGCTCTCGATCCGTCCGTCGCGAATCATGATCGTCGCGTCCCGCACGAGGGTGGCGCTGACGCCATCGACCACGGTCGCGTGCGTGAGGACGGTGACCGCAGCTGACTGTCCGTGCACCGGTGGTGCCACGAACGGGAGGACCGCGACGATCGCGAGCAGGGCGGAGCGCATGGGAGAAGAGGGCATGGTCCCGTAGGTTGGGGGGGCGCGAGCCGCTAATGTACGGCACATCGCCGCTCGTGTGCGGTGCTCCTCCCCCTCCTCCTCCGCTTCCATACCATGGGTCAGTACGAGCAGCACGTCTTCGTGTGCACCACCGGCAAGACCTGCGTCACGCAGGACTCGGCAGGCGTCTTCCAGTGCCTTCGCGAGGGCGTGAAGGAGGCCGGGCTGCAGGGACGCGTCCGCATCAATGCGAGCGGGTGCATGAGCCAGTGCGGGCACGGCGTGATGGTCGTGGTGTACCCGCAGGACGTCTGGTACGCCGGGGTGGACGCGGCCGGCGCAAAGCGCATCCTCGATGAACACCTCGTGGCCGGGGCGCCGGTGGAGGCGCTGCGCTACGTGGCGCCGCCGGGGGACAACAAGCTGCCGAAGGAGTAGTGGCGGAGATGCCCACGCCGGAGTCGCTCGCGCCGCAGATGGAGCCGTACGCGCGGCACGTGCTCATCTGCACGGGCGGCTTCTGCTCCACCGACCGGAAGGGGCGCGCGCTCTACGCGCGGCTCGCCGAGCTGCTCCAGCGGGAGGACCTCCTGTTCGGGCCGCAGCGGGTGAAGCGGTCCGAGGCACCCTGCCTCGGCGTCTGCGGAGGCGGCCCGATCGTCGCCGTGTACCCGGAGGGCACCTGGTACGGCGGCGTCACGCCCGAACTGCTCGAGCGGATCGTCTGCGAGCACCTGCGCGACGGGCGTGAGGTGCGCGAGGCCGTGTTCCACCGCCTGCAGCCGCCGGCGCGGCCCTGAACGAACGCCCGCGCGCGCTCTTGAGCGCGCGCCAAGTTGCCGCGTCCCCGGGGGGCGACTACGATTCGCTCACGATGTCCTCCCCCTTCGATGCGCGCCGGCAACTCTTCGGCGCCGCCCGGAAATACCTGCTCGAGGCCCCGAAGGCGCCCGCCGTCGCGCCCGTCGAGCCCCCTCGGCTGAACCTCGCCGCCCTGGAGAAGATCCCGATGTCACGCTCGCGCGAACGCATCCTCGCCAACCTCGAGGAGATGTACTCCGAGGCCTTCAAGAAGGCGAAGGCGGACGAGGACGAGACGCAGATGGCGACACTCGACTTCGCCTACCGGCGCGAACAGCTCTACCTCGAGATCCTGCTCGACGTCCGCGACGCCGTCGAACGGCGCGGCTAGCGCCCGCCCAAGCGCGCCGATGCTCCGCCAGCTCGCGATCGCTTCCATGGCCATCTCGTTCGTGATCGTGAACGCCCGCGTCTGGACGGGCGATCCCCGACGGCCCTGGGCGGACGCGATCGCCATCGAGGGGGACCGCATCGCGGCGGTCGGGTCGAGCGCGGAGATCCGCAAGCTCGCCGGCGCGGCACGGGTGATCGACGCGAAGGGCGCGATGGTCGTCCCCGGCTTCATCGATTCGCACGTGCACTTCGTGGAAGGCGGCGCACGGCTCAGCTCGGTCCAGCTCCGAGACGCGTGGACGCCCGAGGAGTTCACCGCGCGCATCAAGGCGTTCGCGGCCACGGTCCCCGCGGGCACCTGGATCCTCGGCGGCGACTGGGACCACCAGAACTGGGGGGGCGCGCTCCCCACGCGCGCCTGGATCGACTCGGTCACGCCGCAGCACCCGGTGTTCGTCACGCGCCTCGACGGCCACATGTCGGTGGGCAACTCGCTCGCGATGCGCGCTGCGGGGATCGGGCGCGCGACCGCCGACGTGCCCGGCGGCGAGATCGTGCGCGACGCAGCGGGAGAGCCGACCGGGCTGCTCAAGGACAACGCGACCGACGCGGTCTGGCGCGTGACCCCGCCGCGTGGCGAGGCGCTCGACGACCGTGCGCTCGACGCCGCGATGGCGTACGTCACCGCGCAGGGCGTGACCGGCGTGCACAACATGGGGACGTGGGAGGAGCTCGCGACGTTCGAGCGCGCCGCACGCGCCGGACGGCTCCGCACGCGCATCTACGCTGCGGTCCCGCTCGACAGCTGGGAGCGCCTTGGCGCGCACGTGAAGGACCGAGGGTTCGGCGACCAGTGGCTTCGCTGGGGCGGACTCAAGTCGTTCGTGGACGGGTCGCTCGGCTCGCACACCGCAGCCTTCCTCGAGCCCTTCACGGACGCGCCGGCCGACCGCGGCCTCTTCGTCACCAGCAACGAGGAGCGCTACGCCGCCATCAAGGGCGCCGACGCGCTCGGCCTGCAGCTCATGGTGCACGCGATCGGTGACCGCGCGATCCGTGAGCAACTCGACGTCTTCGCGCGGGTCGCGACGGAGAACGGCCCGAGAGACCGCCGTTTCCGGATCGAGCACGCACAGCACATCGACCCCGCGGACCTGCCACGCTTCGCGGCGCTTGGCGTCATCGCTTCGATGCAGCCCTACCACGCGATCGACGACGGACGCTGGGCGGAGAAGCTCATCGGCCCCGAGCGGGTGAAGGGGACCTACGCCTTCAAATCACTGCTCGATGCGGGCGCCCGGGTCGCGTTCGGCTCCGACTGGTTCGTCGCGCCGCCGACGCCGCTCGAGGGGATCTACGCGGCGGTCACGCGACGCACCCTCGATGACGCGAATCCGGGGGGCTGGGTACCCGAGCAGCGGATCACGGTGGAGCAGGCGCTCCGCGCCTACACCACCGGTGCCGCCTTCGCGGGGTTCGCCGAAGGGGACCGCGGCGTGCTCAGGAGCGGGATGCTCGCCGACCTCGTGATGATCGACCGCGACCTCACCCGCGTGCCGCCCGAGACCATCCGTGACGCGAAGGTCCTGCTCACGATGGTCGGCGGGAGCGTGGTGTTCGAGGCGAAGCCCTAGCCGCGGTCAGGACGCCGCAGTCAGGGCGTCGCCGTCAGAACGCCGCGATCTCCTCGTACGCCTGCACGAAGGTCGAGATCTGCGGCAGCGTCGCGTCCTCGAGGGAGGGCGCGTACCCGACGAAGGTGTCGGTGCTCGCCACCCGCTTGACCGGCGCGTCGAGCCAGGCGAAGCAGTCGTCCGCGATGCGCGCGGCGATCTCGGCGCCGTAGCCCCACGAGAGCGAGTCCTCGAGCGCGACGATCACGCGCCCGGTCTTCTTCACCGACGCGCATACCGCCTCTTGGTCCCAAG
>CAZHAG010000134.1:0-7378 GCA_964529705.1 uncultured Gemmatimonas sp.
TCGACGCGCGCCAGCGAGCGCGCCGCGATCGTGTCGGCGAAGAACCCGGTGCGCCCGAGGATGGTGCCCTGGATGGCGGCCCATTCGATCGCCGGCGGGATCGCACGCCGCATCCACTCTGGCGCGACGGCCGGCGCAGTGAAGATGTCGGGGTGGAGCCGCATCCAGCTGCGCGTGATCGGGTCCGGGTCGGATGGGCTCAGCAGCGTGACCCGTCCCGTCTGTGCCTGCACGACCGCGGTGGCCGCGGGCCGCACGTAGTGCGCGACGACGCCCCCGACCGTGAGGCGCTCGGCGAGCGGGTACTGCCGCGCGACGGCGAAGATCTCCGCCACCCAGTACAGCGAGTCGCCGTGGACGACCGGCGTGATCGTCTCCCCGATGCGGAAGAAGGGCACGACCTGCGCGAGCCGCTCCCGCACCGCGCGGTGCACCACGATCCGGGGGCGCAGCGCGGGAGGATCGGCGAAGAGGAGCCGGGGGTTCTGCTGGTCCCACGCATGGGCGAACCGCTCGAGGCCCGAGCTGAAGCCCGGGGCCGCGAGGCGACCCGCGGTGTCGGCGACGATCAGGTACCGCGAGGCGTCCGGTGTCACGAGCACGCCGGCGACGCCTCGCTCCATCGGTCCCGCTGCCGCGACGGGGCCGCCGCTGGGCGCCGCAGCGGCCGTCCGGAGGCGATCGACCGGCCAGGGTGCTCCCACCGGGCCGTCGGGAGGCGCCCCGCGCAGGAGCACCGCCTCGAGCCCCTCGCTCCCTCCCTTCCAGGTGAAGGCCGACACGTCCGTCCCACGGCGCTCGCGCTCGATGTGGCGCACCAGCGCCGCGGGGTCCCACGTGCTGACGAAGCGGGCGAGGTCTCCCGTGTCCACGAGGCTGCGCGCCGCCGTGTCGGCGCGCACGATCTCGTCCACGCCGAAGGCGCGCCTCGAGTAGAGGGCACGCGTCGCGAGATAGGGGCGTTCGCGGACGGCCACCTCACGGTCGGTCCCCTCGCGCCCCGCGACCGCGGGGAGCACGAGGCGCATCATCGGCCCGGCGATGATCAGCGCGGTCACGAGGCCGAACGCGATGCGCAGGTGCCCCCGCCAGACCGACCAGGCGAAAACGACGGCGGCCGGGAGCGCAGCGAACGCCAGGATGACGAGGTACGGCATCAGCACCCGGTGGTCGTACGCCGAGAAGTAGCTCGGCGCCTCGACCCAGCTCGTGGGGCGACTTCCCTCGGTGAGGAGGAAGAAGCGGTCGAGGCGCCAGTTCCACGCGACGAGGAGGATCACCCCGCTCCCGAGCAGCCCGAGGTGTCGGCGCACCCACGTGGACACGTAGAGCCCTCCCTGGTCCCACCGGATACTCGGCGTCAGCGCGTACAGGGCGACGACGAGCACCACCGTCAGGAGCACGAGGGCGCTCACCAGCTGGTTGAGCACCATCTCGAACGGCAGGGCATACGCGTAGAAGCCGAGGTCGCGTTCGAGGTAGGGGTCGAACTCCGTGAATGGCACGCCGGCGAACGCGAGGCGCGCCACGGTCCAGTCCAGGTCCACGAGCATCAGGAGGAGCGCGATCACGGCGGCGCCGCCGAGGGCGAGCAGCGTGAGCCGTCGCGTGGGGATCGCCTCCCCGATCTCGAGGTTCCCCACCTGGCGCGGGAGCACGAGCGAGACGATCGACTGCCGCACGGCGTAGAGGTTCGCGAAGACGAACCCGAAGGTCACGAGGAAGACCGCCGAGCGCAACAGCGCCACGGTCATCACCTTGGACCGCCAGACGGCCTCGGTGCCGAGCGCGCGGTGGAAGGCCCAGTCCCCGTAGAGCGACGCGAGCCATCGCCCGCCGAGCAGCGCGAGCGCGAGGCCGGCGAGCAGCCAGAGGGCGCCGCGCCTCGGCGTCATCTCAGTGTCCGGCTCCGGAGCCCACGGTCACGCCCTTCGTCGCGAGCCATGCCTCGACCTCGGCGCGGAGTTCGCCCAGCCGGTGCTCCGAGTCGGCCTCGAAGCGGAGCACGAGGATCGGCTGCGTGTTCGAGCTCCGGATCAAGCCCCAGCCACCTTCGAACAGGATGCGGACGCCGTCGACGTCGGAGACGCGGTACTTGGCCGAGAAGTGCGCGAGCGCGTCGCGCACGATCCCCTCCTTCAGGTCGTCGGGGCAGTCGACGCGGAGCTCCGGCGTGGAGACGAAGCGCGGCACGTCCGCGAGGAGCTCCTTCACCGTGCGCCCCGAATCCGCGATGATGCGGAGCAGGCGCGCGGCCGCATAGAGGGCGTCGTCATGGCCGTAGAACCCCTCGGAGAAGAACATGTGCCCCGACATCTCACCGGCGAGGGGGGCGTGCATCTCCTTCATCTTGTCCTTGATCAGCGAGTGCCCCGTCTTCCACATGACGGCCTTCCCGCCCGCCTTCGCGATCCCGTCCGGGAGTGCCTGCGAGCACTTCACGTCGAAGATGATCGCCTGCCCCTTCCCCGTCCGCGCGAGCACGTCGCGCGCGTAGAGGAGCAGGAGGTAGTCGCCCCAGATGATGGTGCCCTCGCCGTCCACGATCCCGATCCGGTCCGCGTCGCCGTCGAACCCGATGCCGACCTCGCTCCCGGTCTCGCGCACGCTGCGGATCAGGTCCTGGAGGTTCTCGACGACCGTCGGGTCGGGGTGGTGGTTGGGGAAGGTGCCGTCGCTCTCGGCGAAGAGCATCGTGGGCGAGAGTCCGAGTGCGGCGAAGAGCTGCGGCGCCGCCACCGCGCCCGCGCCGTTGCCGCAGTCGATCACGACCTTCATGCGCGCCGGCAGCGTGCCGATGCGCGCCTGCATGTCGGCCACGTAGCGGTCGATCACCGCCTCGGTGCGCACGGTGCCCGCGCCCTTCGGGAACGCGCCCGTGGCGATGATGTCGCGCAGGTGGACGATCGCCGCGCCGTGGAGCGACCCGGTGCCGACGCAGCACTTGAAGCCGTTGTACTCCGGTGGGTTGTGCGACCCGGTGATCTGGATGCCGGCCACGACCCCGAGGTGGTGCAGGCTCCAGTAGAGGAGCGGCGTGGGGACGATCCCGATGTCCACCACGTCGAGTCCGGCGCCGGTGAGGCCCCGCACCAGCGCATCCCGCAGCGCCTGCCCGCTCGGCCGGTTGTCGCGCCCGACGGCCACCGCGCCCTTCAGGCCGCGTTCCGCCAGGATGACGGCATAGCCGCGGCCGATCGCCTCGGCGGCCTCCAGGGTGAGGTCCTTGCCATAGATGCCGCGGATGTCGTAGGTGCGGAAGATGCCGGGAGCGATCATTGGGGGATCTCGGGGTCTGGATGTGACGCGGGGCGCCCGAGAGCGCCCCGCGGAACCTGTGGTCGGTCGCCGTGCGGCGCCACGGCCGCCGAAGTGCCTAGGGTCGGATGCCCGGGGGCAGCCCCATGCCGGTGGTGGGCGAGTAGGGATGCTGATGGAGTCCGTTCTCGCTGCTGAAGCGCACGAGCTGCGACGGGAAGAGCCCGAGGGCCAGGATGAGCACCGCGGTCACGCCGATCACGGCCCGGGTCATGCCCCCCATCGGGGCCGGCTCGCGCGCCCCTTCCGGCCGCGGGGACATGAACATCGCGCGCACCACCTGGAGGTAGTAGCCCGCGGAGATCACGGAGGTGAGCACGATCGCGACCGCCAGCGGCACGAGGCCGGTGATGGAGTCGAGCGCGGCCTGCAGCAGGTACCACTTGGCGAAGAAGCCGATGCCGCCGAAGATCGGGAACCCGAGCAGCGCGAGCAGGTAGACCGCCATCGCGCTCGCGAGCCAGGGGCGCGTCTGCCAGAGCCCTTCATAGTCCGAGACGAGCGCCGGCGCGTCGCCCTCCGGCTGCAGCGTCATCACGATCGCGAAGGCGCCGAAGGTGGCGAGGCCGTAGGCGAAGAGGTAGAAGATCATCGCCGTGGAGGCGAGCGCCGTGCTGGAGGCGATGGCCACGAGGAGGTACCCCGTGTGCACGACGCTCGAGTACGCCAGCATGCGCTTGATGTTGCGCTGCGAGAGCGCCACCACGTTGCCGAGGAACATCGTGAGCAGCGCGAGCGCGCTCACCGGCACCACCCACGAGGCGGTGAGGAAGTAGAGTCCCTCGTACCAGATGCGCAGGAAGGTGGCGAACGCCGCCGCCTTCACCGCCGCCGCCATGAACGCCGTCACCGGCGTCGGCGATCCCTCGTACACGTCCGGCGCCCACATGTGGAACGGGGCGGCCGCGACCTTGAACCCCATGCCGATGAGGAGGAGCCCCGTGCCCACGAGGAGCATCGGGTGCGTGTAGAGCTTGAAGTGCACGATCTTCGCACCGATCTCGTTCAGCTGCGTGGAGCCGGTGGCGCCGTAGATGAGGGCGATGCCGTAGAGCAGGAAGCCGGTCGCGAAGGCTCCCAGCAGGAAGTACTTGAGCGAGGCCTCCGCCGCGCGGGCGCGCCTACGGTCGATGCCCGCGAGGACGTAGATCGCGATCGACATGATCTCGATCCCGAGGAAGATCACCATCAGGTCGCGCCCGGCAGCCAGCATCATCATGCCCGCGGCCGCGAAGAGCACGAGCACGTGCGTCTCCGCCGTCTGGATGCCGTCGCGCGCGTTCTGCTCGATCGAGAGCGCGATGGTCGCGAGCGCCGAGAGCAGGATGATCAGGTCGAGCGCCCACCGGTACCCGTCGACGGCGATGACGCCGCCGGCCGCCGCCGTGTACCCGCCGACCGCCATGTGCACCGTGGCGGCGATGGCGACCACGACCACGAGCATGGCGCCGAAGCCCACGCGCCGCTGGCGCGCGGCCGACTCGCGGTCCCACGCGGCGACCAGCATGAGCACCATCGCGCCCGCCATCACGAGGAGGTCGGGGAGGAGCGCGTGCGCGAGCTGCGAGGGGACGAGGAGGTCGAGGGTCATCTCAGCGCTCCCCCACCGTGAGGCTGCGCGAGCTCAGGCGCGCCTGCTCGGCCTGCCGGACCATCCGCTCGGCCACCGCCTCCGTCTTGTGCAGCACCGGCTTGGGGTAGACGCCGAGCCAGAGGATGCCGATCACGAGCGGCGTGAGCAGCCCGATCTCCCGCCAGTTGAGGTCCATGCCCTTGAGCGCCTGGTTCTCAGGCTTCACGAGAGGATTGTAGATGATCCGCTGGACGGCCCAGAGGAGGTACGCCGCGGCGAAGATCACGCTCGTGGCCGCGATGAGCGCATAGTACGGCTGCGTCGGGAAGGAGCCGACGAGCACCAGGAACTCGCCGACGAACCCGTTGGTGCCGGGCACGCCGATGGAGCTGAAGGCGACCACCGTCAGGATGAGGGCGAAGACGGGCATCACCTTCGCGATCCCGCCGAAGTCCTCGATCATGCGCGTGTGGCGCCGCTCGTAGATCATCCCGATCAGGAGGAAGAGCGCCCCCGTCGAGATGCCGTGGCTGATGGTCACCATCAGCGCCCCCTGCACCGACTCCACCGTCATCGCGAAGATGCCGAGCATCACGAAGCCCAGGTGGCTGACGGACGAGTAGGCGACCAGCTTCTTGAAATCTGGCTGCACGAGCGCCACGAGGGCGCCGTACACGATGCCGATGACCGCGAGGACGAGCATCACCGTGCGGACCGTCGGGTGCATCGCGACCGCCGGGAAGAGCGGCACCGCGAACCGGATGAAGCCGAAGGTGCCCATCTTGAGCATGATCGCGGCGAGGATCACCGAGCCGGCGGTCGGCGCCTCGACGTGCGCGTCCGGGAGCCAGGTGTGGAAGGGCCACATCGGCACCTTCACGGCGAAGGCGAGTGCGAAGGCCAGGAAGAGCCAGAACTGCCCTGGCACGCCGCCGCGCGTCATGGCGAGGATCGCGTCGTAGCTGAAGACCGGCGTCCCGCCCTGCCCCGCCGCGATGCCGAGCCAGAGGATCGCGACCAGCATGAGCAGCGACCCGACCATCGTGTAGAGGAAGAACTTGAGGCTCGCGTAGAGGCGGCGCTGCCCGCCCCAGATGCCGATGATCAGGTACATCGGCACGAGCATCACCTCCCACATCACGTAGAAGAGCACCAGGTCCAGCGCCATGAAGACGCCGAGCATGCCCGTCGTGAGGATCAGGAGGAGCGCGTAGTAGCTGTGGACCTTCTCCCGGATCGACGTCCAGCTCCCGAGCACCGCGAGCGGCATCAGGATCGTCGTGAGGAGCACCAGCATCAGGGCGACGCCGTCCACGCCCACCGTGAAACGGGCGCCCCACTGCGGGATCCAGGCCGCGTCCACGTACGCCTGCCAGTCGAGGCTGCTGACGTCGACCGACCACCAGAGCCCGAGCGAGAGCACCGCCTCGGCCAGGAAGACCCAGAGCGCGAGGGAGCGAGCGGCGCGCATCGCGGCCTCGCCGGTGTGCTTCTGCGTGACGCCCTGCGCGAAGAGCAGGAGCGCGCCGAGCAGGGGCAGGGCGAGCAGCGTGGGGAGGATCCAGCCGTTGTATCCGATTCCGTCGAGGAACTGGGTCATGGGATCGGCCTGTTCCTAGCGGAGAGTGAAGGCGGAGAGCACGAGGAACGCCCCGAACACGAGCGCCCACGCATAGGTGCCGACCCGGCCCGTCTGCCACTGCGAGCCCAGCCAGCCGAAGGCGCGCATCAGGAGCGCGCTCCCGTTCACGAGCAGCCCGTCGATCAGCCCGGTGTCCATGCCCTTCCAGAGCACGAGCCGGGAGAGCCCGACCGTGGGGCGGACGACCGTCTTGTCGTACGCCTCGTCGACGTACCACTTGTTCAGCAGGGTCTTCTCGATCCCCTGCTCCGCCGGCGCGTCCTTCGCCGGCTTGAGCTCGGCCGGCTTGAGGCGGAACGCCGCGAGGGCGATGCCCGCGACCGCGATCAGGATCGCGGTGCCGATCAGCGCATACTCCGTGGCGTGGGAGAGGTGCGTCGCCTCGCCGTGCGTCACGATCATGGTCCCCGCGCCGACGACCGGCTCGAGCCAGTGGTGCAGCACCTCGGAGGGACCGATCGCCCCGCCGGTGATCGCCGGGAGGTTGAACCACCCGCCCGCCAGCGAGAGCACCCCCAGCACGAGGAGGGGACCCGTCATGATCCAGGGCGCCTCCTTCAGGTGGCCCCGCTCCTTCTCCCCGGTCCGGTTCGGCCCGTGGAAGGTGTAGAGCATCATGCGCGTCATGTAGATCGCGGTCATGAGGGCCGCCGCGAGACCGAGCGCGTACACGCCGTAGAGGACGATGCCGCCGGGGATGCCGAGCCAGCTGGCGTCCGCGAGCGTCGAGCCGTGCGTGCGGGCGAAGACGGAAGTGAGGATCTCATCCTTCGAGAAGAACCCCGCGAACGGCGGGATGCCCGCGATGGCGAGCGTGGCGATCCACATCAGCCCGGCGGTGATCG
>CAZHAG010000135.1:0-7303 GCA_964529705.1 uncultured Gemmatimonas sp.
AGATCCTCATCCAGGGCGGCCACAACCCGTACATCCCGTTCGAGTGGTACCTCGAGCTGCTCAAGTACATCAAGCGGAACCATCCGATCCACATCCACGGGTTCTCCCCGAGCGAGGTGGACTTCTGGAGCACGCTCTACCGGATGGACGCGCGCACGGTGATCCAGGAGCTCGTGAAGGCGGGGCTCGACTCGATCCCGGGCGGGGGCGGCGAGATCCTCGTGCAGCGCGTGCGCGACGAGGTCGCGAAGAAGAAGGCCGGCGCGGACCGCTGGCTCGAGGTGATGGAGATCGCGCACGAGGAGGGGCTCAAGACCTCGTGCACGATGATGTACGGCATCGGGGAGACGAAGGCCGAGCGGATCGAGCACCTGCTGCGGCTCAAGGCGGTCCAGGACCGCACCAAGGGCTTCACCGCCTTCATCTGCTGGCCGCTCCAGCCGGAGAACACGCCCACGATGAGCCACATGCCCAAGACGGACGCGGTGGAGTACCTCCGCACGACCGCGTTCGCCCGCACGGTGCTCGAGAACATCCCCAACATCCAGGCGAGCTGGGTGACGATGGGGATGAAGGTCGGGCAGACGGCGCTCCATTACGGCTGCAACGACTTCGGCTCGCTCATGCTCGAGGAGAACGTCGTCTCGGCGGCGAACACCACGCACCGGACGAGCATCGAGGAGATGGAGCAGCTGATCCGCGAGGCGGGGTTCACGCCGCGGCGGCGGCGGCAGGATTACCAGCTGATCGAGCCCGCACCCTCCACGGCCGCCGCCTGAGCGGCCGGTGACCCCCAAGGTGCGCGTCGGCATCGGGTACGACTCCCACCGCTTCGCGGAAGGGCACGGCGTGCTCCTGGGGGGCGTGCTCATCCCTGCCGCCGTGCGGTGCACCGGCCACAGCGATGCGGACGCGATCTGCCACGCGCTCACCGACGCCCTGCTCGGGGGCAGCGGGCTCGGCGACATCGGTGAGATGTTCCCGGATACGAGCGCCGAGAACGCGGGGCGGGACAGCGTCGAGATGCTGCGCCTGGCCGTGGCGCGCGTGCGGGCGGCCGGCTGGGCGCCGGCCCAGGCGGACATCACCGTGATCGCCGAGACCCCGAGACTCGGGCCGCACCGGCCCGCGATCCGTGAACGCCTCGCCGCCGCGCTCGGGATCGCGCCGTCGGAAGTGATGGTGAAGGGGAAGACGAACGAGGGGATGGGATGGATCGGGCGCGGGGAGGGGCTCGCCTGCATCGCGGTCGCGACCCTCACGCCCGCGCCCCGTCCGTAGCATGGACGCGTTCCTGGGGTGGCTCGGCGGCGTGCCGATCCTCGCCCTCTATGCGCTGATCTTCGCCGCCTCCCTCATCGAGGGGGTGCTCCCGATCATGCCCGGCGACCTGGCGGCGGCGCTGCTCGCGTTCCTCGCGGCGCGCGCGGGCGGCACGCTCTTCCCGACCATCGGCGTGGTGACCGCCGGGAGCGTTGGCGGGGCGCTCATCATGTGGTGGGTGGGACGACGCTTCGGTGCCGAGTGGCTCGCGCAGCAGCTCGGGCGGTTCGGGTTCGCCAAGACGGAGCAGAAGGTCGAGGCGGCGGAGCAGCGGATCGAGCACGCGTACCGCGAGTACGGGTGGGTGGCGCTCTTCGTCAGCCGCTTCCTGCCCGGCGTGCGCGCCGTGGTGCCCGCCGCCGCTGGCGCGATCGGACTGCCGTTCTGGGAGGTCACCGCGATCTTCACGCTTGCGTCGCTCCTCTGGTACGGCGGCATCTCCTACATCGCCTTCCACGTGGGGCGTGACTGGGCCAGCGTGCGGGCCACGCTGGAGGTCGTGGCGCGGGACGTGGGCCTGGGCGCGATCGCCGCGGCCGCGGTCCTCCTGCTCGTCGGCTGGCGGCTCTGGCGGAAGCGTCGGCGGGCGGCATCCACCGAAGGGACCGGCGACGCGTGACCGGGGCCGGCGCGCACGACCTGGCGCGGCACTTCCTCCTCGAGCGGTTCGATGAGTTCCTGACGCTCGAGCAGGGGGCCAGCGCTCGCACGAACGAGGCGTACGGGCGGGACCTTGCGCGCCTCGCGGCGTGGGCCGCCTCCCAGGGCGTCCGGGAGCCCGCTGGGCTCCATCCCGCCCACCTGCGCGAGTTCGTGTACCACCTGAAGGATCTCGGGCTCTCCCCCTCGAGCATCCGCCGCGGCATCTCCGCGATCCGCACCTGGTACCGGTTCCTCCTCGCCGAGGGCGTGGTCACCAGGGACCCGAGCGAACGGCTCGAGACGCCGAAGAAGTGGCGCGTGCTCCCCGAGGTGCTCAGCGCCGCCGAGGTGGACCGGATCATCGGCGCCGTCTCGCTGGATGAGCGATTCGCCTTCCGTGACCGCGCGATGCTCGAGCTCGCCTACGGCGCGGGACTCCGCGTGAGTGAGTGGATCGGGATCGCGGTGCGCGACGTGCTCCTCGACGAGCTCGTGGTGCGCGTCTTCGGCAAGGGGGGGAAGGAGCGTCTCGTGCCGATCGGCCGGAAGGCGGCCGGAGCGCTCGCGATGTACCTCCGGGAACTGCGGCCCGTCCTCGAGCGCGGGGAGGGGGAGGGCACGCTCTTCCTGAACGCCCGGGGCCGGCCGCTCACGCGGATGGGCGCCTGGCGTATCCTGCGCAAGTATGTCGAGCTGGCCGGGGTCACCAAGCCGGTGACGCCGCACACGCTCCGGCACAGTTTCGCCACGCACCTCCTGGAGGGAGGCGCCGACCTCCGGGCCGTGCAGGAGATGCTCGGGCACGCCGACATCTCCACCACACAGATCTACACGCACGTGGACCGCGAACACCTGCGGCAGGTGCACAGGCAGTTCCACCCGCGCGGTTAGATTGAAGGATGCTGCTCGTCGTCGACAACTACGATTCGTTCACGTACAACCTCGTCCAGTACTTCGGTGAACTGGGCGAGGATCCGCTGGTCGTGCGGAACGACGCGACCACGGTGGACGCGGTGGCGGCCCTCGGTCCCGCCGCGATCGTGCTCGGCCCCGGCCCGGGGACGCCGGCGGATGCGGGCATCACCGTGGCGCTCATAAGGCGCCTCGGCGCCACCATTCCCATCCTCGGGGTCTGCCTGGGGCACCAGGCGATCGGTGAGGCGTACGGCGGACGCGTGATTCGCGCGCCGCGCGGCGTGATGCACGGCAAGACTTCGCAGGTCCGCCACGACGGCACCGGCCTCTTCGACGGTGCGCCGGACCCGCTCGAGGTCATGCGCTACCACTCGCTGGTCGTCGAACACGACTCGCTCCCCGGCGACCTCGTGGTGACCGCGCACGCGGCGGACGCGCCGGCCGAGATCCACGCGCTCCGGCATCGCACGCATCCGGTCTTCGGGGTGCAGTTCCACCCCGAGTCGATCGGGACTCCTCATGGCCGCAGGCTCCTCCAGAACTTCCTCCGGCTCTCCTCCTCCCTGACAACACGCTGAGCCAGACGATGTCGCTGTTCCAGTCCTTGCTCGACCGGATCCTCGCTCCGTGGCCCTGGTACGTCGCCGGACCCATGATCGGCGCGATGGTCCCGGTGCTGCTCATCCTCGGCAACAAGCAGTTCGGGTTCTCCAGCAACCTGCGGAACCTCTGCGCGGCGGCGCTTCCGACCTCGCGCGCCGCCTTCCTCCGCTACGATTGGCGTGCCTCCGGCGGCTGGAACCTCGCCTTCCTGGTCGGCACGATGCTCGGCGGGTTCATCGCGGCGCAGTACCTCGGCTCAGGGGATGTGGCCATCGCCGCGGCCACGCGCGACGCGCTCGCCAGCCTGGGGATCACGGACGTCAGCGGCCTCGTGCCCGCCCAGCTCTTCGACACCTCGGTGATGTTCGGGGCGCGCTCATTCCTGATCCTGCTCATCGGCGGCTTCCTCGTCGGGTTCGGCACGCAGTGGGCCGGAGGGTGCAGCTCCGGGCACGGCGTGGCCGGGCTGGCGAACTTCGAGCTCGCCTCCCTGATCGCCGTCTGCGGGTTCTTCGCCGGCGGACTCATCGGCACGCACCTGCTCCTGCCGCTCGTGCTCGGAGGTGGCGCGTGACCGCCCGCGCCGGACGTCCGCGCGTCGCCGAGGTCGCGCTCTTCCTGCTGCTCGGCGTCGGATTCGGGATCGTGCTCGTGAAGGCGGAGATCGTCTCCTGGTGGCGGATCCAGGAGATGTTCCGGTTCCAGGCGTTCCACATGTACGGCGTGCTCGGCAGCGCGGTCCTCACCGCCGTCGTCCTCACGCGGCTCCTCAGGGCCGTGGGCCTGAAGACGGTCTCGGGCGCGGATTTCCACGTACCGCGCAAGGAACTCGGGCGCGGGACGCGGTACTGGGCCGGCGGCACGGTCTTCGGGCTCGGCTGGGCGACGTCCGGCGCGTGCCCTGGACCGCTCTTCGCCGTCGTCGGGGCAGGGGTGCATTCCTTCCTGCTCGCGATCGCGGGGGCGCTCCTCGGGACATTCGTCTACGCGCACTTGCGACCTCGGCTGCCGCACTGAGCCGGGCGACCCACCGGCTGCGGCGCGTCAGCGCAGGGCGGTGATCCGTCCGTTGCCGCGAGCGGTGGCCGTCGAGGGAGGCGTGACACCGCGGGCCGGCCGGCGTGCCCCGGCACCCCCGCTCAGTTCGAAGTCGCCCACGAGCTCGGCCAGCTGCTCCGCCTGGGCCGACATCTCCACCGCGGCGCTCGCGGACTGGTCCGCGTTCGCCGCGACCTCCTGGGTGGCGACGTTCATCCGGTCCACCGCGCCATTGATGTCGGCGACGCCCTGGCGCTGGCGGACCGCCGCATCGGCGATGAGCGCGATCACCTCGCCCACCTTGCTCACCCGCTCGTTGATCTCGGCCAGCTGGCGCGAGACCTCCTCGTTGAGACGGACGCCGCCGTCCGCGTTCAGCACGGAATCCTCGATCAGGCTCGCCGTGGTCCGCGCGGCCTCCGCACTGCGGATCGCGAGGTTGCGCACCTCGTCGGCGACCACCGCGAATCCCTTGCCCGCGTCCCCGGCGCGTGCGGCCTCGACGGCCGCATTGAGCGCGAGGAGGTTGGTCTGCGAGGCCAGTTCGTCGATCGTCTTCACGATCTTCGCGGTGGCATCGCTCGACACCTTGATCTTCGCCACCGCCACGGAGAGCCGCTCCATCGACGCCGCGCCGGCCGCGGCGCTGCCGCGTGCCGCGCCCGCCAGGGTGCGCACCTGCTCGGCGTTGTCCGCCGTCTGGTGGGTGACGCGGCCGAGCTCCTGCAGGGAGACCACCACGTCATCGAGCGCCGACGCCTGCTGGGCGGCGCGCGAGGCGAGCACCTCGCTTCCCGTCCCGATCTGTCCGGACGCGGCGGCGACCTCCTTCGCGGTCGTCGCCACGGCACCCAGCGCCCGGTCGAGGTTCTCCGCCGCGCGATTGACCATGTCCTTGATGCGCGCGTGATCCCCGCGGTACTCGCCCGTCACGCGCGCGCGCAGGTCGCGTCGCGCGAGCCGCTCGAGCACGTGGGAGGCCTCGTTGATCGGGGCGATCATCGCCTCGAGGGTGCTGTTCACGCCCTCGGCGACCGTGCGGAAGTCCCCCTCGAATCGCGAGGCGTCCGTGCGTGCGTTCAGCTGGCCGGCGGCCGCCTGCTCAGTGGTGGAGCCGAGGGCCGCGGTCAGGTCCGCGTTGACGCGCACGACGGTGGCGAAGGCGCGGGAGAGCTCGTCGTGGGCGGACTTGGGCTCCACCACGATGTGCATCTCACCGCGGGCCACGTGTTCCGCGGCCGACGTCAGGCCCCGCAGGTAGCCAAGCAGGTTGCGGAGCGAGGCGTTGAGCTTCGCCGTCTCGTCCTCGCCGGTGACCGGCGCGATGTCGTGTCGCGTGTCGCCGATCGCGAGCCGCTCCGCCAGTTCGGTGGCGGCGACCAGGGGGGATGCGAGGCGCGCGGAGAAGCGGATCGCGCCCCACCAGGCCAGGGCGGCCACCGCGAGGGCGACGAGGATCAACTGGGTGCGCAACGCCGTCGCGCTCGCGAAGGCGGACGCGGTCGGCTCCGCGAGGAGGACGCTCGCGCGCCCCTCGGTGAACCCGCGGTAGACCAATGGGTCCGCGGCGCCCGATTCCACTGGCGCGAACCCGGCGAGGACCTGCGAGCCACGGAAGGGAGCCACCACGGACCCGCGCTCGCGTCCGTCGATGGCGGCGCGGAGCTCAGGGTCGTCGGTGCCCCGCGTGAAGATCGCGGCTGGGTCGCTTCCGGCGATGATCCGGGCCTGCTCGTCGAGGACCCATGCGCTCACCGTGGTGGTGCCGTCCGCCGCGGTGCGCGCGACCGCGCCGAGGGCCGCACCACTCAGGATGGTCCAGTCGAGGTCCACCACCATCACGCCGACGACGCCCGTGGCCGACTCGACGGCGTCCGCGACACGAACGATGAGCGCGCCGTCCGGCGCGCGGGTCACGGGCCCCACGTACACGGGGGTGTTCGGGGCGAGCGCCGCGGCGAACCAGGCCGTGCCGCGCACGGGGGTCCGGTCGCTCGCACCACTCTCGCCCATCAGCGCGCCGGCGACGTCGTACACGCGAGCCGCGTGCGCGAGGCCCGAACGTCGGCGGAAGGCGTCGAGTGCGCGCCGCGTGTCCGCGCTGTCAGCGAACCCCATCGCGCCGGCGACGAGTTCGCCCGTGACGGCGGCGGCGCGGATCTCCAGCGTCCGCTCGAACAGCACCCGGTCGAGCCAGCGGGCGACCTGCTGCGCCATGTGCGCCCGGGCGTCGCCGACCTGACGGACGACCGTGGAGCGCGCGCTGTTCACCGCGAGCGTCATCGAGACCGCCAGCGGCACGATGGCAGCCAGGATGAGTGCCGTGAGGAGCCGTCGCTGGACCGTCATGCGGCCTCGCCTACTTGTAGACGATCGGAAGCAGCACCAGCGTGCGGACGGGCTTGCCCTGGATCAGCGCCGGCGTGAACTCGATATCGGCCGCGACGCGCTCGGCGGCCTGCGCGAGCTGCGGGGCGCTCGCGCTCATCACCTTGATCGACGACGACTCCACACGCCCCTTCGCGTCCACCACGAACTGCAGCTGCACCATCCCGGTGATCCCCATCCGCCGCATGTTCGACGGATAGGACTCCGCGAGCAGGCGGGCGGTACGCTCCTTCGAGGCGAACCTTGGCAGCTCGTCGAGTTCGCTGGGGCCGTAGACCTGATCGGTGGCCGTCTGAGCAGCCGCCGGGATGGCGGCGACCGTGATCAGGATCGCGAGGTGGAGCAGGAAGCGGCGGGCGGCGGAGGTGGACATCGGCAGGCGGCGTGGGAGACG
>CAZHAG010000136.1:0-7267 GCA_964529705.1 uncultured Gemmatimonas sp.
CGCGCGCCACGGCCTCGCCCTCGGGAATGCCGGTGCGGAGCCCCTGTATCTCGCTCGCCAGCTCCTTCCTCCGCGCTGCGCCGCGCGCCCGCGCGGCGCGGAGCCGCTCGTACCCCAGCACCCGCGAGAGGAACTGCGCGCGCTCGCCGGCGGTGAGCGACTGCATCACCGCGAGTTCCTTCTGGCCGGTGAAGTACGTGTTGAAGAACTCCGTGCGCGTCATCCCGATGCGCCGCTGGAGCATCTCGGCCACGGCCGTCACCGAGTTGGCGATCGGCTGCTCTCCGCCGTCCAGGAAGAGCTCCGCCGTGGTGAGCCCCCGCACCACGCGGTAGCGGTGCCCACCGAGGTCGAAGTCGAGCTCCACCCGCACGGGGGCGCGCGCACTCGCGCGATGGAACCGGAGCGACTCGTTCCCGCCGCGCACCGTGTTCCCGCCATAGAGCGCCCACGCGATCGCCTCGAGGATGGTGGACTTCCCCGCCCCGTTGGGGCCGATGATCCCCGTGAGACCTGAATCGAACTCGATCTCGCTCTCCGCATGCTGGCGGAAGTTCAGGAGTCGGAGCCGGGCGAGCCTCATGCGCCCTCGCCCGGCAACTCGGGGGCGGGCTCGGAGACCTCGGCCTCCTGCAGGTAGTGGAGCCCGAGCGCGATGAGCGCCTCACCATCCACCCCGGCGGGGAGCGACCTGCTCCGCAGCGCCTCGCGCAGCGTCTCGGCGAGCGAGGGGCGTCGGCCCGGCGACCCGCCGCCCTCCTGCCGCTTCACCAGTTCCGGACGGCGCGTGTCGAAATGGAAGTGCAGTGCGCTCCGCTGCAGCTCGCGGAGGGCCTTGTGGTCGATCTCGCGCGCGATGTGGCGGGGCACGTTGCGCGCGACGAGGCGCACCACCTTCCCCTCCACCCCGCCGCTCACCCGGGCGACCGCCGCCTGGATGGCCTTGTCGAGGTCCTCGGCCGACATCCCGCGCCCCTCGATGGGGGGGAGGTCGACGTAGGCGCGCGTCACCGGCAGCGGGTGGAAGGTCTGCTTCCCGGTGGCGAGGTCGCGCTCGATCATCCCCTTCCCCGGCAGCTTCGCCGCCTTCTCCTCGGCGAGCTCCCCCCAGGGGTTGGTGCTCGTGTACTCGAGCGAGCCCGAGTAGTACACGTGGTCGGCGACGCGCTTGTACACGTGGTAGTGGCCGAGCGCGACGTAGTCCCATCCTTCGCGGGTGACCTCGGCCACGGGGATCTGCGCGGTGGCGCGGTCCGGCGTATCGGCGTTGGGGAGCGCGCCCTGGATCTCCCCGTGCAGGAGGAGGACGTTGTAGCGGGCAGTCGGGTCTGGCGTGAGCTCGACGCTCCCCGGCGGGAGGTCGGGCACCGCGAGCACCGCGAGGCCGAGCGCGTCGAAGAGCAGTCGGCGCGGCTCCCGGTCCGCCACGTGGATCCCGAGCGGTGCGGCGAAGAGCCGCAGGATGCAGATCGTCTCCGTCGACCGCGGCATGTCGTGATTCCCGGCGACGATCACCACCTCGGTCCTCGGGAGGGCGTCGACGAGACGCGAGAACTGCTGGAACGCGTGGAGGATCGACGTGTTCGTGGGGCGCACCGTGTGGAACACGTCGCCCCCGATGAGGATCACGTCGGGGGCGAGGCCGATGAGCTTGTCCACCGCGCGCGCGAAGGCCGCCGCGACGTCAGCTTCACGCTGATTGATCCCGGCCGAGGTCTGCCGCTGGAACTGGCGGAACCCGAGATGGAGGTCAGAGAGATGGACGAGGCGCACGCTGCGGGAATCTACGCCCGCAAACCGCGCCGCCGCACCGGTCAGCCGTAGGGATCGTCGGGGGGCGGCACGCGGAGCGGCGTGGGCCCGCGCGGCACCGTGCGCTCGGCGGCGACGCGCTTCCGGAGCTGCGCCTTGAAGTACGCCTTCACGTCGTCGGGGCGCGCCTGCAGCGTGCGGTTCCGCGCGCGCAGGATGCCGTCCTCGTCCTCCCCCGCGAGAGCGAGCGCGTCCTGCACCCACCCGAGCGTGATCGCGGGATCGAGACGCCGCAGCCCCTTCGTGACCGCGGCCTCGAGCGTGAGCTCCTCCGCCTGCGGGAACCGCGCCACGCCCTCGCGCCCGCCGAGCACCGCGGGCCGCGGGAAGCGGACGAAGATCGGCTGGCCGAAGTGCGGGTGCCGCACCATCAGCTGACCTTTCTCGAGGGTGGCGAGCCGCGCCTTGATCGCCGGCGTGATGGTCTGGTAGCCGGGGGTCGCGAGCTCGTCGGGGTCCATCCGGCCGTAGAGCGCCGTGCCGCTGTTCCCGACCACGCGCCGGTGCACCTGCGACCGGAACTGCTGCGCGCCGAAGAGCACGAGCCCCAGGTAGCGGCCGCGCTCGGCGATGTCGAGGAGCATCTTGCGCACGTACGTCTCCGGCCCGTCCGCGGGCGCGTACTTGTTGAGCTCGTCGACGAAGACCACCACGTGCTCCACGCCGAGCTGGCGCCGCTCGAGGTGCTCGCGCAGCTGCGAGACGATCCGCGCGAAGACCAGGTCCTGCGCATCCTCCTCGAGGTTCGCGACATCCACCACGTAGACGCCCCGGTCCTCGAACGCGCCGAACGGCAGGTCGCTCATCGAACCGTCGTCGGTGACGAGGCCGCGGCAGCGCGTGGAGATGTTCGAGAGCCGGTTCCGGACCTTGCGGATGGTGGCCACATGATGCGTGCGCCACTGGTCGGCGTTCCGCTGCTCCATCGCGCGCAGCAGCTCGCGGAACCACTGCTCCAGGTCCGCGAACGAGCGCACCTCGTGCGCGCGCTCGAAGGCGGGGTCGCTGAAGGGCTGGTCGAGCACCCGCTCCTTGATGAAGTCGATCAGCGCGTCCGCCTTCGCGTCGATGTCGTCCTTGTTGAGCAGGACCTCGGCGTACTGCAGCGTCTCGCGCAGCCCCCAGGTGAGCGGATGCACGTTCTCCTGCAGCGCGTCGTTCGAGCGGAGGGTCGCGAGCTGGGTGCCGCGGGCCGTCCAGGGCGCGTAGTAGCGGACGTTCGTGAATGGCTCCGCGGGCACCCCGAGCGCGGCATACATCGCGCGGTCCTCCTCTCCGAGCGCAACGGCCGGCTGGTCGAGGAAGCAGAGGTCGGGGCCCTTCACGTTGAAGCAGACGGCCGCCACGCCCCCCTTGGACGCCGGGAAGTGCGCGAAGATGCTCGCGAGCAGCCACTCCACCGCGCTCGTCTTGGTGGCGAGCCCCGAGACGCCGGAGATCGAGAGGTGCGCCGCCTCCGGCCCGAGGAGGAAGTCGGCGTCGAGCTGCACGGCGGCCTCCGTGCCCCCCGCGCGGTAGAGCCCCACCGGGATCCCCTGTGGCGCATCGCCGGTGACGTAGGCGTCCATCCGCAGCGCCACCTGCACGTCCGCCTCGCTCGCGAGGTGCACGGTGCCCATCGGTACGGGCTGGAGCGGCTCCTCCGGCACGTGCCGGAGCACGGCCGCCGTGTAGAGGCGGATCTCGGTGCGGTCCGTCGGCGCGAAGGCGCTGGCCCCCGGCTCGCCGTCGGCGCCGAGGACATCGTGCAGCGGCGTCTGCAGGTCCGTGTATCCGAACGCCTCCGTCACCACGCCGTAGATGCGCGGGAGCACGCCGTTCACGGCGCGCGCGCTTTCCACGCGCACGATGGTGCCGATCCCGACCGGCGCGTCGAGCGCCGTCCAGAAGTGGAACTCGTGCGGCGTGTTGGGACGGCGCTCGGTCGCGACGACTCGCCCGAGCACCGGGAGAGCGGACGGCGGGTTCTGAGGAGTGCTCACAGGATGGCCGAAAGGTACTGTTCGCACTCGCGGATGCCGTAGACCATCACGTCCCAGCGCTGGTCCGGGAGCGCGACGGGGGTGCGCTCCGCGAGGAGCCAGCGCGAGATGCGGTCGGCGCGCTCGGTGATGTCGTCGCCGCGGGCGGCCTCCACGCGCACGAGCCCGTGCAGGGGGGAGCGCCCCTCGTGCGCCCGGAGCCGCAGGTACCAGCTCGCCACCGGCGTGCGGCGCGGCGTCGAGAGCCCGATCGCCGTCGTCCGCTCCCCTTCGCGGAGGCCGAGCACGAGGCCGAGCGTGTCGCCGCTGACGTAGAGCGTGCGGTGCGACTTCACCACGCCCACCGCGCAGTCGGCCCGCGCCGCGTCCGCGTTCGCACTGATCCCGCCGTCCACCAGCACCGGCTCCGCGACGTCGCGCACCCAGCGCGTGAGGAGCTCCTGCTCGGCGCCTTCGCGCGCGCGCTGCACGGCCGTCAGGGCCCGCGCGCTGTGCTCCTGCGGGTGGCGTGCGTCGTCGGCCGCCTCGACCGCGGAGGTGTCCATGATCGGACAGAGCTCCCGCAGCGCATCCGCGAGCGCTGCGGGAAGTGCGCGCACGGGGGCATAGAGCGCCTCAGCCACGATCGGCTCCCGCCAAGTGGCGAGGCGCCGGCGCTCCCGCCGCCGCACGGCCGCCGCGACGGCGCCGTGGACGATCGGCACCGCGCCGGCGTGCGCGAGCACGCGCGACCGCTGGATCCCGTCGAGGAAGGCGACGAACGCCGTCGTACCGTCGCGGTCCACGCTCCGCACGCCGACGTGGGGCCCTTCCAGCGGCTCTGCCGACTCGAGACGGGGCGGTTCTTCCGGGCGCGCCAGCGCCTCCAGCGGTGCGGCGCCGGCGGAGGCGTGCACGCCGGCCTGGCGGAGCGCCCGGAGGGCGTCGCGGATGCTTGCCGCTCCCTTGGACGGGCCATAGCTTGGCCAGATGCGCCGTCCCGTGATCATCGCGAGCATCCTACTCCTGGCGCTCGCCTGCGACAAGCCGAACGAAGCCGAGCTGCCACCGCCCGTTCCGCTGACCGACATGCGCACGGCGAGCGCCGTGCTCTTCACCGTATACGGCGCACGCGACGAACCCCGCGCCGCCCCGATCGCGATCATCGCGAACGGCGCGCTCCAGTCGATCGTGCTCGACAACGACGGGTGGCGCACCTTCGACTCCACGTACTTCGGGGCGGGTGCCCGCCTCCCGATCTACCGCGACGGCGCCGACGTCGGGGCCGTCGAGGTGAGCCGCGGGATGTGGATGGACGGCGTCGACGCCCTCTACGCCCTCCCGGCCTGCCGCGAGGTGGTGCCGCAGGCCGAGGTGCGCCTGCAGGCGACCATCACGCCGGAGGAGAGCGTCGAGTTCCTCGCCTCGAGCGTGCCACTGCCGCAGAAGAAGCAGTCGAGTCCACTGCCGCGGGACGCGTCCGCCGCGGGGCGCACGATCGCGAACGCCGTCGCCACCGCCGGCGGCGTCGGGCGGGAGGAACTGCAGTCCCTCGACTTCATCGCGCGCTGGCTCTCCACGGGCGCGGGTCCCAGCGGGCGCACCCTCCTGGGCAGCTACATCGATCCCAACGCTGGCGATGCGGGACCGGGCGCTGGCCACACGACGATGATCCTTGCGCTCGCGGAGGATTCCGCGGGGACGCAGAACACGAGCTATTCGCACCTCGCCAACGGTGAGGCCCGCGCGGTGGACTTCCAGCGCGTGGCCAACCACGTCGACCTCGACGGTGACGGCGTGGACGAGATCATCGTGGAGCAGTGGCGCTACGCAGCCACGCCGGACCTCATCGTGCTCAAGTACGGCGCGGGCAAGTGGTCCGAGGTGTTCCGGATGGGACTCAGCTGGTGCGTGCGGAAGGCGGACGCCGGACGCTGATCAGTCGACGCCCATGTCCCAGGCCTGCTCCAGGTCGGCCTTGGAGTAGGCGCGGAACGCCGTGAGCGTCGTCGTCTTCACGAGGCCCGGCACCTTGGGGAACTGCTCCGTCACGATCTGCGCGATCTGCTCGTACTCGCGCACCTTCACGAGCACCACCAGGTCCCACTCCCCCGAGACCGAATAGACGTCCGTCACCCCCTCGATCCCCGCGAGTGCCACCGCGCACTTGGGGATCAGACGGGGCTCGGCTTGGATGAGGACGATGGTCGTGATCATGTCGTGGCGGGGAACGGGGGGACGTTGAGGAGCCAGAGGCCCGCGACGCGGGAACGCGCGTCCACTTCCACCAACAGGTCGCGGGCGATGCGCAGCGCCCGCGACGAACGCTGCGGACCGATGCGGAAGTGTATCGTCCGCTCGGCCCTGTCGGCTACCGCCCGGATGGCCGTGTCCACCTCGACCGCCGCCAGCCCAGGCTGCGAGGGGCGGGACGGGACCCGCAACCGCACCGCTCCGTTCTCCTTCGGCAGCGGGAGCGCTTCCACCGTCTTCACGTCGGGCCAGACCGCGATCTCCACCGACGCCACGCGCCCGCCGGTGACCTCGAGCATGATCCACGCGCCGTCCGGGCCCTGGATGTCGACGGAGCCCGAGAGCCCCTCCGCCACGCCGACGGGCCGGAGCGCGGCGGTGAGGATGTCCGTGTCCGCATCCCACCGGTAGTCCACCGGCGGCAGGTCCTGCTCCTCGATCTCCTCCAGTCGGACCTCGATCGACACGAATCCCCCGGGTCAGCGATGCGACAGCGTGCGTCCGGACGCCGGCCGCGACGGCAGCCGAATCGCCCGCGCCACAGCGGAAGCGCGCGGCGACCCTCCGGGCGACCTCACCGCGCGACCATCGCCTCCGTCGCGCGGACCACGCGGCGGCAGGCGTCGAGCACCTGCGATCGCTCCGCCGCGTACGAGATCCGGAACCAGTCCGGCGTGCGGAACGCGAGCCCCGGCACCACCGCGACCCCCTCCTCCTCCAGGAGAAGGGTGGCGAACGCGCTCCCCGCATCCGGCACCGAGCCCGCGCCCGGCGCCCGCACGTAGAGGTAGAACGCCCCCTCCGGCGGCAGCACCGTCAGTCCTTCCGCGGCGCGGAGGATCGGGAGCGCCGCATCACGGCGCGCGCGGAACTCGTCCACCATCGCCCGCACGGCGCGCTCCACCGGGTCCCCCAGCGTCAGCGCCGCGAGCGCCGCATGCTGCGCGACGGTCGTCGCGTTGGAGGTCGTGTGCGACTGCAGTGCCGTCATCGCCTTGGCGACCGGCGCCGGGGAGATGGTCCACCCGATGCGCCACCCGGTCATCGCGTACGCCTTGGCGACCCCGTTCACCACCACGAGATTGTCCCGGCGCTCCGCGACGTCCAGCGCGCCCGCCGCGGTGCCGTCATAGGCGATGCGGACGTAGATCTCGTCGCTGATCACCCACCAGCCCCGCGACGCCGCGAGGTCCAGGATCGCGCGCAACTCCTCGCGCGAGTAGACGGCGCCGGTCGGGTTG
>CAZHAG010000137.1:0-2497 GCA_964529705.1 uncultured Gemmatimonas sp.
GCTGCTGAGCGACGACGGCGTGATCGACGGCCAGTCACTCGCCGAGCTGCTCGCCCCACCGCTCGCGACCCCGCGGTTCGTCCCCGCGGTGCGCGAAGTCCCCATCCTCGCTGACGTCGTGAGCGCCGCCGAACGCGCGGCGATCCGCGAGGCCCTCGCCGCCACGGGGGACAACAAGACGCGCGCCGCCGAGCGTCTCGGCATCAGCGTCCGGACGCTCTGGTACAAGCTCCGGCGACTCGGGCTCGCCGGAGCGGATGAGCCCACCCCCTAGGGGATCGCGCGCAGATCGTCGTCGTCTCCGCCGCCCGGGGGCGTGGCGGGCCCCGAGCTCGCGAGGGTGAGGATCCCCGTCGTCGCATCGAAGGTCGCGGGGATGGATACGAGGCTGGTCGTCGCCTTCCCGCCGAGCCATGCGCCGTCCTTGGCGAACCGGGCGTTGTGGTTCGGGCAGGTGAAGCCGCTCGCGGTGATGTTCACCGTGGTGCCGGAGTGCGGGCAGCGCATCGCGAAGGCGAGGTAGGTCGACGCCGCGCTGCGATACACGGCGATCGGCGCCCCCGTCTGCGTCACGCGAGCGACGCCGCCGACGGCACCGAGCGCCGCGAAGTCCGCGACCCGGATGGTCAGGCCGGCGGTCCCCGTGCCGAGCGTGGGGTCGCCCGGCGCGACCACGCCGCCGATCTGGTGGTCCCCGCAGGCGGCGAGGGCGAGTGTGACGGAGGCCAGCGCGGCCGCCGAGAGGAACTGGCGCCGGTCGATCGCGCCCGAGCGCGCCGGACATCCGCCGGCGCAGGGCAGTGCGGTGGGGGTCGTCATCGGTCACTCCTGATGGTGAGGGTGGCTACAGGCGGACCAGGGCGGCATCCCACTCCGCGGCCTGTTCGTCCTGCTTGAAGAGCCGGTCGAGGTCGACGAGCACGGCGTCCCCGTCGCGCCGGATGGCGAACCGGTCCATGGCGCGCGTCGCGCGCCCGGCGATGAACTGCCCGTCCGGCTTGTAGCGTGACTTGTGCTTGGTGCACTGGAACTCGCCGGCCTTCTCCTGCCAGCGCAGTGCCGTGTTCTGGTGCGGACAGGAGAGGGCGAACGCCATCACGCGGCCGGTCGACCGCACGAGGATGACATCTTCCGTGCGATCGATCATGACGCCGTCCGCCGCGGGGATCGGGTAGCGCGCCTCGCTGCCGTCGCGCCGCAGCGCGACGCCGACCTCCACCGGAAGGGCGAAGAGATCCCGTCCGAGAAGTGTCGCCAGGGCCAGCGCGGCCGCGCCCTCGCGGATGAACGCCCGCCGACCACAGTCACCCGAAGGCCGGCACTCGTCGTTGGTGTGCATGGATGGCCTCAGGCCCGGTTGGTCAGGAGGACGCCCGCGAAGGTCACGGCGAGCCAGAGCGTCACGCTCACCGCGGAGCTCGCGAGGAGGAGCTGCCACCCCCGATTCCTCCGGTCGAAATCCCGGACCAGGCCGCGCGAGATCCGCCCGAGCCACCAGCCGTTCGCGAGCAGCAGGGCGATCAATCCCATCTTCGTCCAGAAGACCGCCGAGACGAGGTAGGTCTGCGTGTCCGCGGCCGTGAGCAGGAGTCCCGTGACGAATACGACGGTGAGACCCGCGAGCACGGGGCGGTGGATGGCGTCGAGCTCGGCCAGCAGCTGCCGGCGGCGCTGCACGTCCACCGAACGCGCCGTGCGCCAGACTGCGCGATCGGTCGCGATCGCGAATCCGCCGGCCGTGAGAAGGCCGGCGAAGTGCAGGAACGACGTTCCCGTCTGCATGGGCAGGGACGCCGCATAGATGTCGGCGAACGGCCGGACGACGCCGGCGATCACGGCGATGAACGAGGACATGTCAGTCCCTCCTGAGAGGTGGAAGCATCATGAGGTAGCTCGCCAGCGCGACGGAGCTCGAGGTGATGGCCACCATCCGATGGCGGTCGCGCATCACGGAGGACTCCTCGGCGGCGTCGGCGAGGGAACCGGCGTAGGCGAACCCGGCGTCGGCGGTCAGCATCAGGAGCGCGTGCACCGTGCGCCACTTGCGACCGGCGGGATCATGCCGGGCGGCGATCAGGTTCCAGCCACCGGTGAGCGTGTTGAGTGCGAAGAGCCCGCCGAGCGATCCCGCCACGATGCCATGGGAGTCCTTCGCCCACTGTGCCGCCTCCGGCCCGTTCTTGAACAGCTCCTGTCCGGTCACGACCTCGGCGGCGAAGAGCGGCAGCGTGGCCCAGCTCGCGACACGGTGGATCGTCGCGCGGCGCTCATACCAGTCGGTGTATTCCACGGCCTTCGGTCGCCGACGAACCGTGTCCGCTCCGACGGGAAGTCGGACCCCCGATGTGAGCGCCGAGGCATACGGCCCGGCGACCTCAGGGGAAGAGACCTCCTGTGCTCCGAGTTGGCTCCCGACGAGCAGGTGGAAGGCCAACCAGAGGACGGTGAGGCTGACGGATCGGATCGGCACCTCGACTCCGGGATCGGGACGACGCGT
>CAZHAG010000137.1:2597-7170 GCA_964529705.1 uncultured Gemmatimonas sp.
CGGTGAGGCTGACGGATCGGATCGGCACCTCGACTCCGGGATCGGGACGACGCGTGGACCACGCGGTGACCACGCGCTGACCTCTTCCATGGCATCGATGATGCCGCGGCCTCGGGGTGGGCCGCTTCGCTTGGTAACTTCCGGCGTCTTCGCGACTTGCGCGCGCACGTGTCGCCGGCCGCGCCGCGCAGATCCGTGCAACCGCCTGCCGACCGTGCAAATGATTGCACGACCGAAGTGGACACTCGCGGAGGCAGGGACCCGTGAACGCAGAGCGGGGCGGTCCGACTCGGACCGCCCCGCTCTCACGGCACCGGCGCCTGCCGCCTCAGGTCAGAACGCGTACCGCAGCCCCGCCTGGATCTGGCGCGGGTCGCCGAGCCCACTGCGGATCGTCCCGTCGAAGTTGAACAGGAGCGACCCGAACGCCGGGTCGCGGAAGTTGTTCCGGCCGAGGACGTTGAACACCTCGACGATCGCCTCGATCGTCTGCCCGTTCCCCATCATGAAGGGGCGGCCGAGCCGGAGGTCCCAGCTCGCGTACTCGTTGGCCCGGCGCAGCGTGTTGCGCTCGAGGATCGTGCCGTTCGCGCAGACGCGGTCCCCGGCGGTCGCGGCGCGCATCCCTGACGGGGCGTTCGCCACGCACGACTCGCTCATCGGCTGCGCCGAGGCGTAGGAGAACCGGTTGTTGAGGAGGAACCCGTACGGCAGCCGCGAGAGCAGGTACCCGTTCAGCCGGTGCCGCTGGTCGCGGTCGCTGTACCCCCACTCGGCGTCGAGCCGGTCCGCGCGTGCATAGCGGAAGGTGAAGGGGTCGCGCTCGTTGTCGTCGTCGGACTTGTCCGTGGCGTAGGTGTAGTTGATCTCGAACTGGTTGTTCGCGCTCGCCTTCCGCGCGAGGCCGATCGTCACGCCGCGGTACTGGCTGCTGGCGCTGCTCTCCACCGTGGTGAGCGTCGAGATGCCGTTGCCGCCCGGGAGGCCGCTCCCCCACGGATTGCCGAACACGCCGTCGTTCCGGTTCACGAAGCGCGTGAGCCGGTCCGTGTTCGCAAAGGTCACGGCGATCGAGCCCGTGAGCCCGGTGCCGCCGAGCGCCCGCTCATAGGCGGCCGTCGCGCTCATCGTGCGCGGGTTCCGGAAATCCTTGTCCACGATGAAGATGTCGGGCAGGAATGGCACGCCCGCAGGGGCCGGGAGCAGCTGGTCGATGTTCGGCGGCGCGCCGAGCACGCCGGTGAGCGCCGAGTTCCGGAACATCGTCTGTCCGACCGAGCCGTTGTTGTTGCGCACGGACGCGAAGTTGAGTGCCGCGATGCGCGCGTTGTAGACGCCGGCGCTCAGGCGCACCACCTCCGTGCCGTTCCCCGAGCGGTCCCACGCCAGGCCCAGGCGCGGCTGGATCATCGCCATGTCCGACGGGATCTTGCCGTCCGAGGGGAACTCGTACGTCCCCGTCCCGTTCGTCACGCTCTGGCCGATGAACGGTGAGAAGAACACCGTCGACGGCGGCGTGATCATGCCGGGCTGCTTCTGCCCCTCGAGCCGGACGCCGTAGTTGAGCGTCAGGTTCGCGGTCGGCTTCCAGGTGTCCTGGATGAAGACGCCGAGGTCCATCTGCTTGAGCTCCTGCGTACCCGACTGCTCGACGGTGAGCCCGCCGACGCCGGCCTGCTGGAGGTAGAGGAGCACGGGGCCGGTGATGGTCTGTCCGCCGGGGCATGAGCCGGTGAGGCTGCTCCCCGGGAGCCCGGAGCACTCGACGTACCCGTTCCCGTTGTTGGCGTAGTTGATGAAGCCGTTCACGCTCGAGAAGATGAACCGGCCGTTCGCGAACCCGATGAAGGTCTGCACCGAGTTCACCATGTTCACCTCAGCGCCCACCTTGATGAGGTGGTTCCCCTTCACGATGCTCACGTTGTTGAGCAGCTGGAGGCGGGTGTCGTAGTACTTCACCGGGATGAAGAAGGGACGCCCGATGCGGAACGCGTTCCCGAAGTCCATCGCGATGTCCGGGAAGTCGCGGCCGCTCGGGAGCGTGGGCGCGTCGTAGTCGCGCGGGCGGTCCTCACGGGCCACCTGGAAGCGGAACTCGTTGGCGACGGTGTTGGAGAGCTGGCTCGTGAGCTGGCCGCTGAGCGCGTTGCTCGAGCCCTTCTCGATCGCGTTCGCGCTGCGCCCCCAGGTGTCGACGTCGAAGGTGCCGTTGGTCTGCTGGTTGTTCGTGTAGTTGTACTTGAACGAGGCGAGGTGCCGGTCGTTCAGGCGCCAGTCGACCTTGGCGAGGAAGACCTGCGCATCGTTGGTGCGGGCGATCGGCCCGAAGTCGTTGGCGAGCGCGCCGCCGAACGCGGTGGAGAGGTAGTTGGTGAGCGCGGTGAACTCCGCGCTCGCCGGCCGGCTCTTCTGCTTGGTCTCCTTGAACGCCTGCTGGTCGTAGGCGGTGAAGAAGAAGACCTTGTCCTTGATGATCGGCCCGCCGAGGGTGAAGCCGAACTGGTGCTGGCTGAAGTCGGGGGTGAGGCTGAGTCCGTTCCCCTTCAGGTCGCTGGAGAGCGCGCCGTCCTTGCCGAAGTAGTGCAGCGTGCCCTTGAGCGTGTTCGTGCCGCTCTTGGTGATCACGTTCACGAACCCGCCCGCCGAGCGCCCGAACTCCGCGTTCGCACCCTGGCTCGTCACGACCAGCTCCTGCACCGCGTCGAGGTTGAAGGTGAAGGCCGGACGCTGGCCGCCGCGCTGCTCGCCGAAGAAGGGGTTGTTGTAGTCGGCGCCGTCGACGCTGACGTTGTTGAAGATCCCGCGCTGGCCGGCCACCGAGAGCACGTCGCCGTCGGGGCCCTGCGTGACCGCGACGTTCGGCGTCACCAGCGTGAGTGCGAGGTAGTTGCGCCCGTTGTTGGGGATCCCGGCCACGGCCGCCTCGGACACGGTCGTCGAGTTCACGGTCTTGGACGCGTCCACCGGGGTCGTCACGGTCTGGTCGATGCGCACCGCGTCGAGCTGCTGCGCGGTCCGCCTGAGCGCGAAGGGCGCGGCCTCGAACACCTGGCCGACGCGCACGATGATGTCGCGCTGGGAGGCGCCCTCGTAGCCGAGCGCCCGCACCGTCACCTCATAGCGTCCGAGGGGGAGCAGCGTCCCCACGTACAACCCGGTGGCCGTGGTGCGCACCGTGCGCGTCACGTTCGTCTCGGCGTTGCGCATGACGACGGTCGCGTCGGCGACAGGCGCGCCCGCCTCGTCCGTCACCATCCCGCGGATGATGCCGGTGGTGGCCTGTGCCTGCGCGTGGAGCGTCGCGGGCAGCAGGAGGGTGAGCGCGGCGAGCGCGATCACCCGAGGCAGGGCGCGGAGTGCGCTCGTGAAGCGGCGTGGGGTTCCCATGGTCTCCTCGGCGGTTGGGGCGGCGCGGATCGTTCCCGGCGTTGCAGTGCGTCGTCCGGTTGCGCCCTAAGATGCCTCCCGCAGCGCCGAGCGCCAGCGGTGCGTTCGGCAGACGCACGAGCGGGGCGGCCCGTCGCCGGACCGCCCCGCTGCTGGTGCGCTACTACCTGCGATGCCGCGGCGACCTTCGCGGGTCAGACCGGGAAGAGGATCTCCCGGTAGCGCGGCAGCGGCCAGAACTCGTCGCCCATCGAGAGTTCGAGCTTGTCGGAGACCGCGCGCGCGGCGTCCATCGCTCCGGCGCCGGTGCTCGTGAGGAACTGCGCGCACTTGGCCGGCGCGTCGTGCAGGGTGCCCGCCTTGGTGATCGCCGCCTTGAGCGCCGCCGACTTCGCCTGCAGCTGCGTGACGAGCTTGCCCACCGCCTCCGCCGCCGCCACCTGCGGGATCACCTTGATCCCCGCCTGCTTCGACTTGGCCGCGCCCTCGGCCAGCACCCCGAGGTAGCGGTACGCCGCCGGGAGGATCTGCGTGTCGAGCATCTCGGCCATCGTCTCCATCTCGATCAGCACGTCCTTCAGGTAGCGCTCCACGCGGATGTGGTACCGGCTCTCGAGCTCGGCCGCGGTGAGGATCTTCGTGGTGGTGAAGAGCTTCTTCGCGTGCGGCGTCTCGAGCTGGGCGAGCGCCTCGGGGGCGCGGCGCAGGTTGAGCAGGCCGCGCTTCTTGGCCTCCTTCACCCAGGCCTCGCTGTACCCGTTCCCCTCGAAGCGGATCGCGCTCGTCTCCTTGAACGCCGCGCGCACCACCTTGAGCGCCGCGTCGTCCACCGAGGGCGTCTTCTTGAGCTCGGACTTGAGCGCCGTGGTGAGTTCACCGATCGCCTCGGCCACCACCGCGTTCAGCAGCATCACCGGGAAGGCGATGCTCTGCGAGCTGCCCACCGCGCGGAACTCGAACTTCGAGCCCGTGAACGCGAAGGGCGAGGTGCGGTTGCGGTCGGTGTTGTCCTGCTCGATCTCGGGGAGCTTGGCCACGCCGAGCTTGAGCATCGCCTGCTCGGCCGAGGTGCCCGCGCGGCCGGCGATGATGTCCTCGATCATCTTCGTGAGCGCGGCGCCCATGAAGACCGAGATGATCGCGGGGGGCGCCTCGTTGGCGCCGAGCCGGTGCTCGTTGCCGCTCG
>CAZHAG010000138.1:0-7119 GCA_964529705.1 uncultured Gemmatimonas sp.
CCGTCGCCGGGTCCTTGAGCTTGTCCGGTTCGCCGAACTTGCCGTCGGACCAGAGCTCGTCCCCGAGCACCATCGGGACCGCCGCGTGCCGGATGACGAGCACCGCCGAGAGGTCGGTGTCGGCCAGTCCGTAGACGGTGCTGTAGCCCGAGAGGAACGAGCGCACCTGGTGGAGCGCCGTCCCTTCGCTGATCTCCGGCACGTCGAACGCCATCCGGTAGCGACCGGTGATCCGGTCCACCCAGGACATGTCGTAGGACGCGGCGGCCTGCGGTGCCGCCCCGGCCGCGCCCTGCGCGTGGAGGGTGCCCGCCGCGAGCGAACCCGCGGCGAGGACGGAAGCCTGGCGAAGGAACTCACGGCGTTGCGTCATGTCGATGGGTCCTGGTCCGGGGAGGGGGCGGGGCGGGTCCTGGCGGCAGCGGCGTCCTCGCGCCAGAGCAATAACGCGAGCAGGAGCGCGCCCGTTGTGACGCCCATGTCGGCCACGTTGAACGTCCAGAAACGCCAGTCCGCGGTGCCCACGTCGATGAAGTCCACGACGCCCTTGGTGTGGCGGAGGCGGTCGAGGAGGTTGCCGAGTGCGCCGGCCGAGATGAGCGCGATCGCCGCTGGGGTGGCCCGCGCGTCGGGCGGCGACTGCCGGTAGAGCCGGAAGAGGTAGGCGATCATCGCGAGGGCGATCAAGCTGAACACCACCCGCGAGGCGGAGCCCAGCGAGAGGTTCATGGCCGCGCCCGTGTTGTACGTGAGCGTCCAGCGCAGCCAGTGCCCGATGACCTCCTCCGGCGCATGCAGCCCGAGCGCCTGCTCCGCCCAGCGCTTGGTCGCCACGTCGGCGACGGCCACGCTCAGCAGCAGCGACCAGAAGGTGAGGTCGCGGGGGTTGGTCGAGGAGCGCGCGGCAGGTGGAGCGTCGGACATCGGACGGGGTCGGGAGGGACGAAGCGCCTAAGTTTATCGAGCGTACCGTACGAGTGGTACGCGGTCACCGTTTCGGCGTTCCCCCCTTCCCCGCGATGCGAGACGCACCACCCCTCCCGATCGACGAGGTGTTGCCGGCACTGCGCGTCGCCCTCGCCGATGCGGGCGCCGCCGTGCTCGTGGCTCCGCCTGGCGCGGGGAAGACCACGCGCGTGCCACTCGACCTCCTCGTCGCCCCCTGGCGCACGGACGGACGGATCCTCGTGCTCGAGCCGCGCCGCATCGCCGCACGCGCCGCCGCGCAGCAGATGTCGCGGCTGCTCGGCGAGGACGTGGGCCGCACGGTCGGCTACCGCGTGCGCCACGAGTCCCGCGTCGGAGCGCACACGCGCATCGAGGTGATCACCGAGGGCATCCTCACCCGGCTCGTGCAGGACGACCCCTCGCTCGAAGGAGTGGCGGCGGTGCTCTTCGACGAGTTCCACGAGCGCCACCTCACGGCCGACCTCGGACTCGCGCTCACGCTCGACGCGCGCGCGGCGCTCCGGCCCGACCTCCGCCTCCTCGTGATGTCCGCCACGCTGGAGGCGTCCGGTGTGGCGCGGCTGCTCGGGGACGCGCCGGTGATCGAGAGTGCCGGACAGGCGTTCCCCGTGGAGACGCGCTGGCGACCGCAGCGGGAGCGCGTGCCGCTCGCCGCCGGCGTCGCGCACGCGGTGCGGGAGGCCTGGAACGACACGGAAGGCGACGTCCTCGTCTTCCTCCCCGGCCTCGCCGAGATCGATCGGGCGCGTGCGGCGCTCGAGGGGAGTGCCGAGCTCGCGGGGGCGGAGGTGCTCGCGCTGCACGGCTCCCTCTCGCTCCCCGAGCAGGACCGCGTGCTCCGGCGCACCGGCGGCAGGCGACGCGTGGTGCTGAGCACCGCGATCGCCGAGACCTCGGTGACGCTCCCCGACGTGCGCGTGGTGGTGGATGCCGGCCTGGCGCGCGTGCCCCGCTTCGCCGCTCGGAGCGGGATGACGCGGCTCGAGACCACGCGCGTCTCCCGCGCCTCGGCCGACCAGCGCCGGGGCCGCGCGGGACGCACGGCCCCGGGGATCTGCATCCGCCTCTGGGACGAGGGCACGCATGCCCAGCTGCTCGAACGCGCGGTGCCCGAGATCCTCGACGCCGACCTCGCCCCGCTCGCGCTCGAGCTGGCCTGCGCCGGCATCGCGGACGCCACGCAGCTCCGCTGGATGGATGCACCACCGGCCGGCGCACTCGCCGCAGGCCGTGCGCTCCTCACCGAGCTCGGCGCGCTCGGCGCCGATGGGCGCGTCACGGCGCACGGGAAAGAGATGGCCGCGCTCGGCGTCGCTCCCCGCCTCGCGCATCTCGTGCTCGCGGGCGACGCGCAGGGCGACGGGCGCGTCGCGTGCGAGCTCGCGGCGCTGCTGGCCGAGCGCGACGTGCTGCGGCGGGAGGCCACGGAACTCGACGCCGACCTCCGCTCACGGCTCGCGGCGTTGCACGACCCGCGCGCGCACCCCGAGGCGGACCGTGGCAGGCTCGAGCGCGTGCGGCAGGACGCGCAGGCGCTGCACCGAGCGCTCGGCCGCAGCGGCGCCTCCGGGCGCCGCTCGCGGGGGAGCGGAGATGGCGCGCAATCCGCGCCGCCCACGGCGTCCGATCCGATCCTCGTGGGCGCACTGCTCGCACACGCCTTCCCCGACCGCATCGCCATGCGCCGCAGCGGTGCGGAGCCGCGCTACCTGCTCCGCAATGGACGCGGCGCACGGCTGCGCGATGGCGACCCGCTGGGACGCGAGCCGTTCCTCGTCGTCGCGGACCTCGACGGCGATCCCGCGGAGAGCCGGATCTGGCTCGCGGCGCCGCTGGACGAAGAGGCGGTGCGCGCGGCCGCAGCGGGTGCCATCGGCACGGAACGCGTCGTGCGCTGGGACGCGCGGAGCGAGCGGGTCCGCGCGGTGGAGCGCGAGCGACTCGGCGCCCTCGTGCTCCGCGAGCGCGAGCTGCGCGAGGTCGCGCCCGAGGAGGTCGCGGGCGCGCTCCTGGACGCGGTGCGCGACGCCGGGCTCTCGCTCCTGACCTGGAGCCCCGCGGCGCGCGCGCTCCGCGAACGGCTCGCCTTCGCCCACGGCGTGGAACCCGACCGCTTCCCGGACGTCTCCGACGCGGCGCTGCTGTCGTCCCTCGAGGCCTGGCTCACCCCGGCGCTCGCGGGCGTGCGCCGCCTCGCGGACTTGGCGCGCGCTGACCTCGCCGGCGCCCTGCTCGCCTGGCTCCACTGGGAGGCGCGCGCGCGCCTCGACCGCATCGCCCCCACGCACCTCGAGGTACCGAGTGGCTCGCGGATCGCGGTGGACTATTCGAATCCCGCGGAGCCGGTGCTCGCGGTGCGGCTGCAGGAGGTCTTCGGGATGACCGAGACGCCGCGCGTCGGCGACGGCAGGGTCGCGCTCACGCTGCACCTGCTCTCCCCCGCGCACCGCCCGGTGCAGGTGACGCGCGACCTCGCGAGCTTCTGGCGCACCGGCTACTTCGACGTGCGCCGCGACCTCAAGGGGCGCTACCCGCGACACCCCTGGCCCGACGATCCGCTCACGGCCCCCGCGACGCGTCGCGCGAAGCCGCGCCCGCGCTGAACACCCCGCGGCGCGCTACCGCACCCAGGCGGGGCGCTGGATGCTGTTCCACGCCTGGGTCCCGTGCGCGTACCCGAACCAGGCGGTGTCGCCGGACGCACGCGGGAAGGCGCGCACGAGCTGGTCGGCGCCGCCGAAGCCGAAGCGGTCGTGGCCGGCGTACCCCTCGAGCTGCGCCGAGTCGAGCGCGGCGATCTGCATGCGGCCGATCTCGGTCGCGCCCTCGGTGTACGCGAAGAGCGCACCACGGGCATCCGCATCGATGGAGCGCGTGGAGACGAAGAACTCCCCGCGGCCGTCGCCATTCACGTCCGCCGTGCCGATGAACCCCACGGTCCCGACGCGCGTCTCCGTGAGCGTCGCGAGGGTGTCCGCGCCCCGCGTGAAGACCACTTGGAAGGTGCCTGCATCGCAGGTCTCGCCCGCAGGGATCACCACTTCCGCCACCAGGTCCCGGAACGAGAGGACGCGTCCGCCGAAGCAACTCCGGTCGACGGCGACCTCGGGCGCACGCTCCTCGGCGGCGCAGGCGGGGAGGAGGACCAGCAGGGTGGCTAGGACGGAACGACGCATGGGCACTCCCGGAACGGATTGGCTGGGGCGGTGTCCCTCAATATAGAATTCGCCGGGACGCCGTGCGCGAGACGCCGTCGACCCCCGATCCTCATTCCCCGCGAGATGCCCCTTCGTCCTCCCGTCGAGCCGAGTGTGTTCGGCGCGCCGGTGCCGCGGCTTGCGCCGCGACTCGCGCTACTGCTGGCGCTCGCGGCAGCGCTCGCGGGCCCGGCGCGGGCGCAGGACGCGGAGTGCACGACGCGCCGCCCGCGTGTCGAGGCACTGAAGATCGACGGCAACCGCTCGGTGCCGGACGCCGAGCTCGGGACGATCCTCTTCACCGAGCGCGCCCGCCGCCTGCGGCGCTGGTTCGGTTGGAAGGTCGGTCCAGCCGCCTGCCTCGACTCGCTCGAGGTCCGCCGCGACACGCTCCGGATCGCACGCTGGTATGAGATGCGCGGTTTCCCGGGCACGACCGCGTCGGTGCGCGTGGAGCGCAAGGGCGCACGCACGGCCAACGTCGCATTCTCGGTGCGCGAGGCGCCCCCGATCCTCGTGGACTCGCTGATCGTCGATTCCCTGCCGCCCGACGTGGTGGCGGTGCGTGCCCTGCGAGCCGCGATCCTCGGCGCGCCGCTCGACGACACCCTGCTCCTCCGTCAGGTGGACTCGGTGCAGCTCCTCGTGCGCCAGTCGGGGTACGCACGCGCCCGTGCCCCCGAGTACCGCCGGCTCTACGTGGACAGCGCGGCGCGGCGTGCCGGCGTGCGCGTCGTCTTCCATCCGGGACCGCTGGTCCACGTCGGCCGGATCGACGTGGACCTCACCCCGCAGCGCGCCGACGCGCCCGCGCTCGACGAACCCGAGGTCCGGCAGCTCCTGAAGGTCGCGCCGGGTGACCCCTACCGCGCACGGACGGTCGGCCAGAGCCAGCAGCTCCTCTACTCGTACGACCTCTACCGCAACGTCGCGATCGACACCTTCCCCCTGGGGAGCGCGCGCGACTCGCTCCTGATGCGCGTGCGACTGGTGGAGGGGCCGAGCCGCCGCCTGCGCGCCGGCGGTGGCTGGGGCACGCTCGACTGCTTCCGCACGCAGACGCGCTTCGTGGAGCAGAACTTCCTTGGGCGCGCGCACCGGCTGCAGCTCGACGCGCGCCTCGCGAAGATCGGCGTCGGCGCGCCGCTCGCTGTCGCGCCCGGGCTCTGTGCCCCCGGCGTCCGCGCCGACGACTTCAGCCAGAAGCTGAACTACTACGTGGGAAGCTCCGTACAGCTGCGCGGCCTGATCGGCGAGCAGTGGCACCCGCAGCTCACCCTCTTCAGCGAGCGCCGCACCGAGTTCCAGAGTTACGTCCGCGAGACGACGCTGGGCGTGCTCGCCGCCTTCGAGCGGCCGATCATCCCGCGGGTGAACAACACCTTCACCTACCGATTCGACGGCGGGCGCACGACCTCCGACCAGGCCGTGGCCTGCGCGACCTTTGGCCTCTGCCGCTTCAATGACCGTGCCCTGCTCCTCACTCCGAGCCGGCTGCACGCGGCGGGAGTGACGCTCTCCCGCTCGGCGCCGGCACTCGGCACCCCGGCGGTGAACGACGAGCGGTGGGCCGTCGAGTCGCGCATCGGGACCATCCACGTGGGCGCGCCGGCGAAGACGGTGAACTTCAACCGCACGCAGCTGGAGTACGCGCTCTACCGCCCGCTCTCGCGGCACATCATCGGCGCCGCGCGCGTCTCCGCCGGCGCGGTGATCACCAAGCGCGCGCTCGAGCCCCTCGTGCCGCCGCAGGAGCGCTTCTATGCCGGCGGGCAGAACACCGTCCGTGGCTACGGGCAGAACCAGCTGGGGCCTGCGGTCTACATCGTGGACGCGATCACCACCACGGCCACGGTGGACACGTTCACCGTGGGGATCGCGGAACCGGACTCCGGCTACCTGCGCCTCGCCCCGGCGGGGGGCACGGCGATGGCGCTGCTCAACCTCGAACTCCGCACGCGCATCGGGTGGCCCGCCAACCTCCTCCACTGGGTGGTGTTCGTGGACGCCGGGCGCGTCTGGAACAACACGGGCAACTACTCCGTGAGTGGGCTTCGCCTGACTCCCGGCTTCGGGGTGCGCCTCCTGACGGACCTCGGGCCCTTCCGCGTGGACGTGGGCTACAACCCGTATCCGCTGGAGTTCGGCCCGGCGTATCTCGTGCGCGCCGCGGACCGCACCGCCGGGACGCCCGGACGCGCGATCTGCGTCTCGCCGGGCACGGTCGAGCCGTTCAACGACGCGGACATCAACGCCGCGTCGGGTCCGTACGCCTGCCCCACCACGTTCCGCCCGCCACTGCGCCGCGGGATCTTCCCCCGGCTCGCGTTCCACTTCAGCATCGGCGAGGCCTTCTAGGTGCGGCGACTCCGCGTCGCGCTCCTCGTCGCCCTCGGGCTCGTCGGGGCGGTCGGGCTCGGCGTGCTCGGCGCCGGGCTCTACGTGGTGCACACCGATCGCGGCAACGCCTGGGTGCGCGACCGGGTGGAGCGCGCGCTGCAGGACGCCATCGGCGACCGCGGGCGCGTCGCAATCGGCACGCTGCGCCTGGCGCCCTTCGGCACGCTCGCGCTCGACTCGATCACCGTGCGCGACGCGGAGGGCGCGCTCGTGCTCGGCAGCGGACCCGTCCGCGCGCGATTCGAACTCCTCCCGCTGGCCGATCGCGTGGTGCAGCTGCGCGAGGTCGAGGTCGACCGACCGGTGGCGCATCTCGTGGCGGACAGCACCGGCGCTTGGAACGTCGCGGCGCTCTTCGCTTCCGAGAGCGGCGCTCCGAGCGGGACCACGGGCGCCGGGTGGCGCATCGTGCTCGACACCCTCGCGGTCCGGGACGCGCAGGTCTCGACGCGCCGCGCGTCCACGGCGGGGGCGCCGGACGACACCGCGCACTACGGGCTCAGGGCGCTGGACCTCGGCGCTTCGCAGTTCCACACGGGGAGCAGGGTGGGCG
>CAZHAG010000139.1:0-7109 GCA_964529705.1 uncultured Gemmatimonas sp.
GCGGCGGGGAAGAAGTTCATGCCGCCGATGAGCGCCGCGAGGACCGCGAGCACACCGACGACGTCCGTGCGGACGGCCAGCACCGCGTCGATCGGCCGCGGCTCCACGCCTCCCGACAATGCCAGCGCACCCGCCCAGATCGCGCCGCCGACGTAGGTGCGCCAGGCCGCGCTCGACCGCCAAGCCGCGCCCCGATTCATGGCTCCACCTCGCGCCTGCCGGCGCCCCGGTCCGAGATCCACCGGTACAGCGTGGGGAGCACCAACAGGGTGAGCAGGGTCGAGGTGATGAGCCCGCCGATCACGACCGTGGCGAGGGGACGCTGCACCTCGGCCCCGGTCCCGTGCGAGAGTGCCACGGGAATGAACCCGATGCTGGCGACGAGCGCCGTCATCAACACGGGACGGAGTCGCAACAGCGCCCCCGTCCGTGCCGCTGTCTCGGCGTCGGCCCCCTCTTGGCGCAGTCGCTGCACGGTCGAGAGGAGCACCAGTCCGTTCAGCACCGCGACGCCGAAGAGCGCGATGAAGCCGACCGACGCAGAGACCGAGAGATGCAGACCGCGGACCCAGAGAGCGAGGACTCCGCCCACGGCGGCGAAGGGCAGGTTCACCAGCACCAGGGCGGCGAGGCTCCACGACTGGAGCGATGCGTAGAGGAGCAGGGCGATCAGGGCGATCGCGACGGGGACCACGACGCGGAGGCGCGCCATTGCACGCTCCTGGTTCTCGAACTGCCCGCCATACACCACGAAGACCCCCGGCGGAGGCCGCACGTCGCGCGCGATCGCCGCCTTCACGTCCTCCACGAAGCTCCCGAGGTCCCGCCCGACGACGTTCGCCTGCACGGGCACGAAGCGCTGCGCGCGCTCGCGACTCACCTGCACGGGGCCGGGCTCCTGCCCGATGCGCGCGAGCTGGCGCAGCGGGATGCGCGCACCCGAGGGTGTGGGGACGACGATCGCACCGATCGCCTCGGCCGACGCTCGCATGTCGTCCGGATAGTAGACCGCGACGTCGACGGAATAGTTGCCCTCGACCAGCGTGGCGACCGGCTTGCCCCCGACCGCCGTCTCGAGCGCCTCCTGCACCTCGGCGACCGGAATGCCGAACCGCGCCATCGCGGCCCGGTCGAGGTGGACGTTCAGGTAGCCCTGGCCGTCCGTCGCGTCGATCCGGACCTCGGAAGCCCCCGGGACGCCGCGCAGCACCCGCTCGATCCGTTCCGCGACATCGAGATTCACTGCCGGATCGTCGCCGAACACCTTCACCGCCAGGTCGGCGCGCACGCCGGAGATGAGTTCGTCCAGTCGCATCTTCATCGGTTGGGTCATCGCGATCGCGGCCCCCGGCACCCGCGCGGCGACACGCGCGGCGATCTCCGCGGAGAGACTGTCCTTGTTCACTCCTCGCCGCCACTCGTTCATCGGCTCGAGCATGATGAAGACGTCGGCCTGGTGGACCCCCATCGCATCGCTGCCGATCTCCGGGCGCCCGACGCGACTGACGGCGATCCGCACCTCCGGCGTCTCCCGTACCGCCATCTCCACAGCTTGCTGCATGGCCAGCGACGCCGAGAGCGAGATGGACGGGTCCCGCACGACCTCGATGAGGAGCGACCCCTCATCGAGCTCGGGCACGAACTCGGTGCCGAGCCGCGGGACGAGCAGCATCGTGGCGCCGAAGATGAGGACCGCGGCCGCGACCGTGCGACGGGGATTCGGCATCACCACCGCGAGGGCGGCGCTGTAGGCCCGCTCCAATCGGTGCGCGAGCCGCTCCGCGAACGCCGACTCGCGGGCGCCGCGACGGAACACCCAGGTCCCCACCGCCGGCACGGCGACGAGTGCCAGGATCAGGCTGCCGAAGAGCGCCATCGTGACCGTCAGCGCCATGGGCCGGAACATCCGCGCCTCGAGGCCCTGCAGGCTCATGATGGGCAGGTACACGATCATGATGATCAGGACGCCGAACGCGATGGGACGTCCCACCTCCCGCGCCGCGCCGAGCAGGCGGCGGCGCATGGCCCCGGGCTCGGTGGGGAGGCGCCCCGCGCGCTCGTCGTCGTGCAGGGTGCGCACGAACTGCTCGGCCATCACCACCGACCCGTCCACGATCATCCCGAAGTCGATCGCACCAAGGCTCATGAGGTTGGCGGAGAGGCCGAGCCACCGCATCCCCAGGAAGGCGCAGAGGAGCGAGAACGGGATCGTCGCCGCCACGAGCAGCGCGGCCCGCACGTTCCCGAGGAAGAGCAGCAGCACCGCGACGACGAGCAAGCCCCCCTCGACCAGGTTCCGGCGGACGGTGCGGATGGTCGCGTCGACGAGCGTGGTCTGGTCGTAGTAGCTCACGACGCGCGCGCCCGGAGGCAGCGCCGCGTTGATCGCCTCGACGCGGGCGCGAACACGCTGCGCGACCTCTCGCCCGTTCTCGCCCCGCATCATCATCACGATCCCGCTCACCACCTCCCCTTCCCCATCCGCCGAGACGGCGCCCTGCCGGATCTCCGCGCCGAATCGGACGTCGGCCACGTCACCGATCAGCACGGGGACGCCGCCGGGGCTCGACCGGATCACCGTCCGTCGCAGGTCGTCGAGCGTCGTCGCCTGTCCCAGCCCGCGCAGGATGTACTGCTGGTCCTGGTGCTCGAGGTAGCCGCCCGCGGCGATCGCACTGTTCGACTGCACCGCCGTGACGATGTCGTGGAGCGTGAGCCCGAAGCTGACCAGGCGTTCGGGCCGCACCACGACCTGAGCCTGGCGCACGAGGCCACCGAAGGAATTGATCTCCGTGACGCCCTCCACCGACCGCATCTGGGGACGCACGACGCGGTCATGCAACGTGCGCCGCTCCATCAGGTCGAGGCCGGGCGCCTCAAGGATGTACATGAACATCTCGGAACTCGCCGAGGCGAGCGGCCCGAGCTGGGCATCGGTCCCGGCGGGGAACTGGCCACGCACGGACTGGAGGCGCTCATTGACCAGCGTGCGCATGCGCACGAGGTCCACGCCGTCGGTGAACACCACCGTGATCGCGGCGAAGCCGTACTTGCTGATCGACCGCACCTGCTCGACATCGGGCATCCCGTTCATCGAGACTTCGATGGGGAAGGTGACCAGCCGCTCCACCTCCACGGGCGAGAGGCCGGGCACCTCGACGAGCACGGAGACCTGCGCGTCGGTGAGGTCGGGGAACGCGTCCATGCGCATGGTCGACGCCGCCCAGTAGCCGCCGACCAGCAGCGCCGCGAGCCCCGCGACCACGAGGCCGCGGCTGCGTAGGCCCCACGCGATCAGGCGGTCGACGAGCGTCGGGCCGGCCTCGAGTCCCCGGTCGCCGCGATCTTCCGACCGCATCGGGGCGCTCATTCGTGCTCCTCGAGCGCCGACTTGCCGAGTTCCGACTTGAGCGTGAAGGCGCCGCGCACGACGACGCGCTCGCCCACGCGCACGCCTGCGCGGACGAGCACGCGGGTGGCGTCCACGCGCATCGAGCCGGCCGGCGCCAGCGACTCCGGACGGACCACGCGCCGGACGTAGCTCCGCTCCGCCGTCTCGACGAAGATGATGGTCTCGTCGCCATCGACCACGAGCGCGCTCCGCGGGATCAGGACGCCCGGATCCTCGGCGCGAGTGCCGCCCGCAGCGCGCCGCACGTCGGATGCGACGCTCAAGCGCACGGTGGCGTACATGCCGGGCCTGAGGATCCGCGTGGAGTTCGGCACGTGCAGGACCGCCTGCACCGTGCGCGTCTGCGGGTCGAGCACGTCGTGCAGGCGCTCCACGGTTCCGCGGAACTCCCGGCCCGGGAATGCGGCGACCGCGACAGAGGCTGACTGCCCGACGCGCACCGATGGCAGTGAGACCTCGGGGACCTCCGCCACCACGTCCACCTCGGTGAGGTCGGCGATCGTCAGGATCGGATCGCCGACGGCGATGCTCCGCCCAGGGAGCACATGGGATTCCAGGACGCTGCCGGCGCGCGGTGCGCGGAGCGCGAGCAGGTCGAGCGGCATCCCGCCGCCGCGCAACGCCTCGATCGCCGGCTCGGACTCGCCGATCAGCCGCAACCGGCGGGCCGCCGCATCGGCGAGGGCGCGCGCCCCCGCCGAGTCGGCGGACGGGGCGAGGAGGCTCGCGCGACGCGCGGCTTGCTGGAGGTCGGTCTGGGCAGTGAGATACGCCGTGCTGAAGACCGACCCGACCGTCTCGCCCGCCGCGACCTGGTCCCCCTGCACCACGTCGAGATCCTCGAGACGTCCCGAGACACGGGCGGAGAGGACCTCGACGCGCCGGGGATCGAGCTCCACGTGGCCGGGGACCTCCAGGACGCGCTCATCCATCGCGTCGCGGGGATCGTCCGCCGCGACGACGATCGAGGTGATGCCGGCGCTCGTGGCCGCCTCGGCGGTGAGTACGACGACGGAGTCCTCGTGCATCGTGGTCTCCGCGGCGTCACCCGCTCCTGCACCGCCCTCCGGCGAGCAGGCGCCCACCACCAGCGCGAGCGCGACGACGCGCCATCCGTTGATGCCACTCATGATCCGGCTCCAGTGTCAGGGGTGTCGATGCCATAGAGGGCTCCACGCGACTCGACCGCCTCGATCAGCGCGCGCGTGCGCTCGACTTCCACGCGCAGGAGCGCGCGCTCGAAGTCGAGCAGCTCGACCAGTGTGAGATTCCCTCCGCGATACTCGGAGAGGGCCGCCTCGCGCTCCGCGTCGGCGGCGAGCAGCAGCGCGGCGTCGAAGGTGTCGAGCCGCTCCCGCGCCGCGGCGTAGCGCGCCTGCGCCGCCCGCACCTGCGCGCGCGCCAGGGCGCGCGCGGAGAACAGGGTCGCCTGCGCCGCCGCGATCTCGGCATCCGCGGCGGTGAGGCCTCGACGCTGCGCCGTGAGGGCGGTGAACGGCAGCGTGCCGCTCACGCCGAGGAGCAGTCCCGCGGTCGGCCCCCCGTTGGCCTCGCAGATACGCTGCACGCCGACCGACGCCGCGAACTGTGGACGGCTCGCTGCCACCGTCAGTCCGCGCATCGCACGCGCGCGCCCCCCCTCTGCCTCGGCGGCTCGCACCGACGGAAAGAGTGCGATCACTTCTTCCTCGGTCGGCGCGTCCGTGAGCACGTCGCGCCAGGCGACCGTCGCGGCATCCACGCTCGCCGCGGCGACGAGCGCGACGAGCGAGTCCCGCCCGAGGGCATCCCCGACGAGCGCGGCGAGGCTCTCCGTCGCCGCCGCCAGGTCGGCCAGCATCCGACTGCGCTCTGCACTCGCCTGCAAGCGTTCGGTGCGCACCCGCAGGACATCCACGTACCGCGCCTCACCGACGGCGAATCGCGCACGGAGCGACGCCTCGGCGTCGCCGAGCCAGCGATCACTCCGGTCGAGCCTCGTGGCGTTGCGTGCCGCTCCGGCGGCGCGCGCCAGCGCCACTTCCACCCGCAGGTCGAGCCGACGCTCGGCCGCCGCGACTTCCGCGCGCGCGGCATCCACCTCGACGGATTCCCGCGCACGATCGGCCGCGTTCAGTCGGCCACGGAATACCTCGCGCCCGATCTCCAGCGCGGCGTTCCCTGCGAGCAGGTCCCCTCTCGGTCCGTCGGAGAACCCGGCAGAGAGCGCCGCCGGGGCGGTGAATCCCGCGGCAGCGTGCCGCGAGGTGGCGGCATCCAGCGCGGCGTGCAAGGCACGCAGTCCGGGGTCGCCGACGCGGGCCGCGGCCGTGACCCGCGCCAGCACCTGCTCCAATGGTGGCGGTGGCGACTGTGCCCCCGCTCGCGTGGCAGCGGACAGGGCGAGGACGAGCGTGACCCACGTCCAACGGGTGAACGAATCTCGAACGGTCATCAATGATCCCTCGGGGCCGCGCACGCCGTCCACAGGGACGGACGCGCGCTGGCCGAAGTGGTGTCGGAACGGATGGAAGGGCGCTGCCGGCTCGATGGCGGCCGGTCAGCAGGAACCAGGGACGTGGGAATCCACGTCGGCGCGCGCCGCGAGGCGCGGCGGGCTACGCCGTCAGCGGGGGCCGGAGCCGGGGCTCGACGGCGGGCGCGAGGGGCGCGGACGTCTTCATGCGCGGTGGGCGCTGGAACACCGAGTCTGCGTCGGGTGTGGCGAACGCGATCCCCGGCAATCCGCCATGCACATGCGTGCAGTGACAGAGATGTGCACCATGCACGGGCGCGCCGGGAGATCCGGAGTCGGGCGCCGACGGCGACCCAACGGGCGACGCCGACATCACCTGGAGCGCCTCCCCGTCACCGTCGCAGGTGTCTGCGAGCAGCGGTTCCGCGAGCGAGAGCGCCACCGCCAGCATGAGCAACGCTCCGACGAACCGGCGCACCGGCGCTCGCATCGAGCGACGGAACGTCTCGTCGAGTGCCCAGCGGAGTGTTCGGCGCGGATGGTGCATGACGCCGCAAGCTATGCAGCGGTGCATCCCGATTCAAGCGACCGGCCCGGACGTGCCGGAGCGAGCGCCACTAGAGGCGCGCCCGCCGCAGCAACTGCGCGTTGATCGCCACGATGATCGTACTGAGCGACATCAGCACCGCGCCCACGGCCGGACTCAGCACCAAACCCCAACGCTGCATCACCCCCGCGGCCAGCGGGATCGCGACGATGTTGTAGCCCGCCGCCCACCAGAGGTTCTGGACCATCTTCCGGTAGGTCGCCTTGCTCAGCGCGATGATGCGCGGCACGTCGCGCGGATCGCTCCGCACCAGCACGATGTCGCCCGCCTCGACGGCCACGTCGGTGCCGGCACCGATGGCGACCCCGACATCCGAGGTGAGCAGGGCGGGCGCGTCGTTCACGCCGTCGCCGATCATCGCGACGCGGTGTCCGGCGGCCTGCAGCTCCCGCACCTTCTCCACCTTCTGGTCGGGCAGGACCTGCGCGAACACCCGGTCGATCCCGAGCTCGCGGGCCACGCCGTCCGCGACGGCCTGCGCGTCGCCGGTGAGCATCACCACCTCGACCTTCATCTCGTGCAGCCGCCGCACCGCGTCCAGCGATTCCGGTCGTACCGCATCGGCCACCGCGAAGGCGGCGAGCGCGCGCGACCCCTCGACCAGGTAGATCACCGCTTGCGCCTTCGCCGCCGCC
>CAZHAG010000140.1:0-4348 GCA_964529705.1 uncultured Gemmatimonas sp.
TGCCATTCATCGTCGCGCTCGACGGCTGGCTCGTCGGCATCCCGGTGAGCCCGAGTGCGGTAAAGGCCTTGGGGAGCTCCGCCGCGACGTCGTTGAAGCCCTGGTACGGACCGGGCGCGACGTACACGACCGAGCCGGGCGCCGCGGGCGTGAGCCCGTGGACGCGCCCCTGCTGCTGCGCCAGCTGCCATCCCGGCGGCACGCTGTACGCGATGTTCCAGGCATCGAAGGAAGGCGCGGCGGCAGTCTGGCCTGTCGCCGCTCCGGCGTACGCGAATGAGAGGAGGAGCGAGACCGAGCGGATCAGGCGATTGGCACGCATACACACTCCCGCGTAGCGCGTGGACCCACGACCCCGAAGGTGCGTGCGGCGCGCTTCGGCGTCAAACGACGCCGTTCGCTTACCGAATCATGTCCGGTTCCGTAACATCGAAGCATCCGCCGCTCCACTCCGCTTCCCGCACCCCGGTCGCCTCTGCAACCACCGACGCCGCCCGTCCCAGCACCCGACGCCGCTCCCGGCTACCACCGCACGCTCGCTTCGGGCCTCACGGTGATGAACACGCAGGCGCGCCACGCGGAGGCCTTGGAGCGCCTGCAGTTCGACGTCTTCCCCACGCTCGACGACGCGCAGCGCTTCAAGGCCGACCACTACCGCAAGCACCTCGAGCTGTTCGCCGCGGGGCAGTTCGTCGCGGTCCTGGGCGACGAGGTCGTCGGCGCCACGAGCACCATCCGTCGCCACTTCGACTTCGCCCACGCGGACCACGACTTCGACGCCATCATCCAGGGCGGGTGGCTCACCTCGCACGAATCGGATGGCGACTGGCTCTACGGCGCCGACCTCGGCGTCCACCCCGCCCATCGCGGACGCGGGATCGCACGCGCCCTCTACGCCGCGCGCCAGGAGCTCGTCTGGAGCCTCGGCCTCCGCGGCCAGATCGCCGTCGGGATGATGAGCGGGTATGGCGCGCACCGGGACGAGATGTCAGCGGAGGAGTACCTCCAGCGGCTGCGCGACGGCACGATCAACGACCCGACGCTCTCGATGCAACGCCGGCTGGGATTCACCCTGCGCCAGCTCCTGCCGGGGCACGTGCACGATCCCGTCTGCGATGACCACGGCGTGCTGATCGTGCTGGATGCCGCAACGCCGATCGAAGGGGCGGTGCGCCACTCCGCCGGCGGGCAGCGATGATCGACCTCGTGGTGCGCGACGCGCGCGTGCTCACCCAGTCCGCGGCGATGCCGGTCGCGGACGCGTTCGCCGTCAGAAGCGGGCGGATCGTGGCCGTCGGCTCGAACGACGACGTCGGCGCGCTGGGCGACGCGCGGACCAGGCGCGTCTCGCTCGGCGGCGCGAGCGTCGTGCCCGGCCTGATCGACGCACACGCGCACGTCTGGAAGATCGGGCACCTGCTCACGTCGCTGGTGGACCTGCGTGCCGTCCGCTCCCTGGCGGAGCTCGGCGCGAGGCTCCGCGAGGCGGACGCGCGGCTGCCCGCGAGCGCCTGGCTGCTGGGGCGCGGCTACAACGAGGCGGCACTTGCCGAGGGGCGCGGACCCACGCGACACGACCTCGACGCCGCGGTGCCGGACCGTCCGGTGATGCTGACCCGCACCTGCGGCCACATCGTGGCGCTCAACGGACCGGCCCTCGCGCGCTGCGGGATCACCCGCGAGACGCGCCCACCGAGCGGCGGGGAGATCGACCGCACCCCCGACGGCGAGCCGACCGGGGTGCTCCGCGAGACCGCGATGGGACTCGCGCTGCCGCACATCCCCGCTCCCACCGCGCGCGAGCACGGCGAGATGATCGGGGCCGCGCTCAGGCACCAACGCTCGCTCGGGATCACCAGCACCAGCGACGCCGGGGTCGCGCCGGCGCTGCTTGATGTGTACCGCGGGCTGGCGGCGGCGCACGAACTGCCGATCCACGTGAACGTCATGGCGCTCCGCAAGGTGGATGGCTCGGGCACCGTCGCACTCCCGAGCGCCTCCGCGGGCGATCGCCTCCGGATCGACACCGTGAAGTTCCTCGCGGACGGCGGCCTCTCGGGTGCGACGGCCGCGCTGAGCATCCCCTACCGCGACTCGGCGTCGACCGGCGTGTTGCGCTTCGAATACGACGAGCTGCTCGCGCTCGCGCGCGAGGCACACGAAGCCGGTCTCCGGATCGCGTCGCACGCCATCGGCGACGTCGCGATCGAGCAGGTGCTCCGGATCTACGAGTCGCTCGGACCAGGAGCGAAGCGGCACCGCGTGGAGCACCTGGGACTCCCGAGCGTCGCGCAGCTCCGGCGTCTCGCAACACTCGGGGTGATCGCCGCGCCGCAGACCGTGTTCCTGCACGCGCTCGGCCGCAACTTCCGCAGCTGCCTGCCGGATGCGCTTCTCGCCCGCGCCTATCCCGTGCGTGACATGATCGACGCGGGACTCACGGTGGCACTCTCCTCCGACGCGCCTGTGGTGGAGGACGACTCCGTGTTCCGCGGCATCCAGTCCGCGGTCGACCGGCGCGACGCGGCCGGCGATCCCATCGCGTCGGAGCAGGCAATCACGGCGCGCGCGGCGCTCCACGCGTACACCATGGGCGGTGCGATCGCTTCCGGCGATGACGCGGACCGCGGCAGCATCGAAGAGGGCAAGTGGGCGGACTTCGCCGTCCTCTCGGCCGACCCGCTCACCTGCGCGACCGAGGCCTTGAGCGCGATCCGCGTCGATCAGACCTGGGTCGCGGGAAACCTGGCACATGAGAGATGAGACGATGACACCGCATTTCCAGCAGCTGATCGATGGCGCCTGGACCGACGCGATGGACGGCGGCCGATGGGAGGTGATGAACCCCGCCACCGAGGAGACGATCCGCTCCGTGCCCTTCGGCGCGGGCGCGGACTGCCACGCGGCGATCGAGGCGGCCGCGCGCGCCTTCCCGGCGTGGGCCTCGCGCACACCGTACGATCGCGGTGTGATCCTCGCCCGCACCGCGCTGCTCCTCCGCGATCGCGCCGACCAGATCGGCCGGGTCACGGTGATGGAGAGCGGGAAGCCGTATCCGCAGGGCAAGGGCGAGTGTCTCGTCGCGGCCGACCTCTTCGACTGGTTCGCGGAGGAGGGGAAGCGCGCCTACGGCCGCACCATCCCCTCACGCGCACCCGGCAAGCGGATGACGGTGCTCCGACAGCCGCTCGGCGTGGTCGGAGTGATCACCGCGTGGAACTTCCCGGCCTACAACCCCTCACGCGCGTGGGCCGCCGCGCTCGCCGCGGGGTGCACGGTGGTCGGGCGGCCGTCGGAGTTCACGCCCCTCACGGCGATGTTGATCGCCGAGGCGCTGGTGGACGCGGGGATCCCGCCCGGGGTGTTCAACCTCGTGAATGGCGACCCGGAGTCGATGGGGCAGGAGATGCTCGACCATCCCGCCTGCCGGAAGATCAGCTTCACGGGGAGCGTCCGGGTGGGGAAGCTCCTGATGGACGGGGCCTCCCGCACCGTGACGCGACTCTCCCTCGAGCTTGGGGGCAACGCACCGGTGCTCGTGCTCCCCGACGTGGACGTGGAGTCCGTCGCCAAGGGCTCGGTGGCTTCCAAGTTCCGGAACAACGGGCAGGTCTGCGTGTCGCCACAGCGCTTCATCGTGCACCGGCGGGTAGCGGAGGAGTTCGCCGAGCGGGTGACGGAACGTGCGCGCACGCTGCGCGTGGGGAATGGACTCGAGAAGGACTCGCAGGTCGGACCGCTGATCAATGCCCGGCAGCGGGACCGCGTGGAGGCGCTCGTCGCCGGCGCGAGCGCGGCCGGCGTGGAGGTTCGGACGGGCGGGCGGCGACCGGCGTCGCTCGCGAAGGGGTTCTTCTACGAGCCCACCGTGCTCGCCAACGTGCGTCCCGAGATGCCGGTGTACCACGAGGAGATCTTCGGCCCGGTGCTCCCCCTCACCACGTTCGACGAGCTCGACGAGGCCATCCATCTTGCGAACTCGACGCCCTACGGACTCGCGGCGTACGTTTGGACCAACGACCTGCGCGCCGCGATCCGGGCCTCCGAGGGGCTGGAGTTCGGGATGATCGGCGTGAACGAATGGACCCCGCAGGCCACCGAGGCGCCGTTCGGGGGCTGGAAGCAGAGCGGGCTCGGCCACGAGAGCGGCGCCGAAGGACTCGAGGAGTACCTCGAGACCAAACTCGTATCGATGGGTGACCTATGACGGACGACGACAGTAGACTCGGGCTCGATCGCGCCATCACGCGCCGCGACTTCCTCGACGGGGTCGCGCTCGCGGTCGGTGGGGCGATCGTCGGCCCGCACCTCTCCCCCACCCTGCTGCACGCGGCCGCCCCGCTCCAGG
>CAZHAG010000140.1:4448-7107 GCA_964529705.1 uncultured Gemmatimonas sp.
CCGGCTTCTTCTTCGACCGCGAACGCTACGGCGCCGACCGCCTGCTCAAGGTCGACCGCCGCCGGCCGAGCGACGCGTTCATCGCGGCGGCGCCGGTCTCCGCCGCCACCAAGCGCGACCTCCGGCGGCTACGCACCGAGATGTTCGATCCCTACCCCGGACTCACCTCGTCGCAAAAGAAGGCCCGGCTCGCGCGCATCAGCTACGCCGCGTTCCTCACCGACCTCTGGAAGGTGGACGTGGGGGTGGTGGCGATCCTTCAGAACATCACGCACCCGCTCTTCGGCGCGGGCATCGACGTGGTGCCGGCGCAGGACGCGCATGGACTCCGGCTCCCGGGCTTCCAGGGGATGCGGCTCGACGCCGCCGCGGGACCCGGACAGAACTACGACTCGATCATCGCGCCGGGAACCGAGGGCTACTACTTCCACTTCCCAGACGGGAACGCCGCCATCGCACGGCTGCTCGTGCGCCGGCTCATCCCGGCTGCGATCCCCGGCTCCTCCGCCACGGACGTCGTGACGGCGCGCGCCGACTACGCGCAGCTCGACCGCGAGGGCGCGCCGGTGCGGATCCGACTGGGCAGCCCCGTGATGCGCGTGCGGCACCTCGGCGATCCCGCAAGCGCGCGCACCACGGAGGTCACCTGGCTCAAGAACGGCTCGCTTCGCACCGCCCGCGGCGGGAGCGTGGTGCTCGCCTGCTGGCACCAGGTGATCCCGCACCTCTGCTCGGAGTTCCCCACGGCGCAGCGGGAGGCCATGACGTCGGCGACCAAGGTCCCGCTCGTCTACACCAACGTCCTCATCCGCGACTGGAGCGCGTTCGTGAAGCTCGGCGTGCGCAGCATCGCGACGCCGGGGCTCTGGCACGACTCCATCGCGCTCGACTTCCCGGTGAGCATGGGCGAGTACCGCCATCCGCGGCGTCCCGGCGAGCCGATCGTGCTGCACCTCGCCAAGTCGGTCTGCCGCCCTGGGCTCCCGATCCGCGCGCAGCACCTCGCCGGGCGTGGCGAACTCCTGACGACCTCGTTCGAGACAATCGAGCGCAGTATCCGGTCCGATCTCGCCCGCGTGCTCGGCCCCGGCGGCTTCGACCCCGCACGCGACATCCTCGGCATCACCGTGAACCGGTGGCCGCACGGATACGCCTACCAGTACAACTCGCTCGCCGACGACTTCTGGCTGGAGGGGGGCGAACAGCCCTGCGCGGTGGCGCGCCGGCCCCTCGGGCGGATCGCGATCGCGAACGCGGACGCGGGGGCCTACTCCTACACCGACGCGGCGATCGACCACGCCCATCGTGCGGTGCAGGAACTCCTCGGGCCGCGCTAGATGGCGTCCCTCGCGACGGCGCCTCAGTCGGTCGACCACGTCGACGTCCCCAGGACGCTCGGACGGATGGACCTCGTGCTGCTCAAGATCGTCGCCATCGTCAACATCAACAACATCCCGCCGACCGCCGTCTTCGGCCGGATCTCGATGCTGCTGTGGGCGCTCGCGTTCATCGCCTTCTTCGTGCCCGAGGCGATCGCGGTGCTCGTGCTGAGCAAGCGCTACCCGGGCGAGGGAGGCATCTACCTCTGGATCCGCAAGGAGTTCAGCGAGGGCCACGGATTCCTGGCCGGCTGGTGCTACTGGACCTGCAACCTCTTCTACATCCCCGTGGTGCTCGTCTACATGGCCGGCATCTTCGCATTCGCCGGTGGCGAGGGCTCCGCGGGACTCGTGGACAATCGCCTCTTCGTCGGCGCGTTCGCACTCGGGTGGCTGGCGCTGATGGCCGTGCTCAACATCCGCGGGCTCCGCGTGGGGAAGTGGATCCAGAACATCGGCGGGGTGGGCACCGCGCTCAGCGTGCTCCTCGTGCTGGTGGCCGCGGCGATCGCCTGGAGCAAGGGCGTGGCGCAGGATGCGCCCGTGCTCGCTCCCGCGCAGGACGGTGCGGGGATGGCCGCGAGCTTCAGCGTGATGTGCATGGCGTTCATCGGCATCGAGCTCGCCTCCACGATGGGGGACGAGATCCGCGATCCCGCGCGCGACCTGCGTCCGGCGCTCTTCACTGCCGGCGCCATCGCGCTCGCGTCCTACGTGCTCGTCACCGGCGCAGTGCTCGCGCTCGTGCCCATCGGCGAGCTCGGCGTGATCCAGGGGATCATGCAGGCGGTGAGCTCCGGTGCGAACACCGCGGGCGCCGCCTGGCTCATCGGCCCCGTCGCGATCCTCATGGGACTCTCGATCGGCGGCTCCGCCTCCGCATGGTTCGCGGGCTCCACCCGCGTGCCGTTCGTGGCCGGACTCACCTCGGCGCTCCCCAAGGCGCTCGGACGCATCCATCCGGAGTGGAAATCGCCCCACGTCGCGCTCGGCGTCTGCGCGGTGGTCGCCGGCATCTTCACCACGCTCTCACTCGTCGGATCGAGCGTGGCCGAGGCGTACCAGGTGCTGCTGAAGGCCTCGGTGGTGATCCAGCTCGTGCCGTTCGTCTACCTGTTCGTCGCCCTGATGAAGCTCTCGGGGGTGGGCGTCTGGGCACGCGCCGCCGGCGGGCTCGGACTCGTGACGACGTTGGTCGGCATCGGCTTCTCCTTCCTCCCGCCCGCCGAGGTGGGGAGCGTGGCGCTCTTCGAGCTCAAGATGGTCGTCGGCGTGCTCGT
>CAZHAG010000141.1:0-7059 GCA_964529705.1 uncultured Gemmatimonas sp.
CGGTGCAGCCGATGCACCTGCAGTTCGTCGAGCCGAGCAAGCGGTACGCGGACCTCGTCATCCCGCGCGGGGGAGAGAACACGGTCGCGATCGACCTCCTCCTGGCGTCGATCGCGCGGCGCCTGCATGTCGGTACGCCATGACGGGCGCACCATGACGGGCGCACCATGAAGCCGGCGAGCGACGGCGCGCGGATCCTCGTCGTGGACGACGAGCCGGACATCGTGGCGCTCGTGGTCTACCACCTGGCGAAGGCGGGCTACCGCGTCGCGTCGGCGACCTCCGGGTCCGATGCGCTCCAGCTGGCCCGGCGAGACAGGCCCGCACTGATCGTGCTGGACCTGATGCTCCCCGGCCTCTCTGGGTTCGACGTCCTCGCCCAGCTGCGCGAGGACGCGCGGACGGCGCAGGTCGCGGTGCTCATGCTCACCGCGCGCAAGGACGAGCCCGACCGCATCAAGGGCCTCCAGCTCGGGGCGGACGACTACCTCACCAAGCCGTTCAGCCCGCAGGAGCTCGTGCTGCGCGTGGGCGCGATCCTCCGGCGCGTCGCGAGCGCGGACCAGACCTCGGACGTGGTGCGCATCGGCCCGCTCGCGATCGACCGCACGGCACACCAGGTGACGGTGAACGACCACGAGGTCGAGCTCACGCCCACCGAGTTCAAGCTGCTGCTCATCCTCGCCGAGCGGCGCGGGCGCGTGCAGGCCCGGGCCCACCTGCTCGAGACCGTGTGGGAGGCGGCCCCGGACATCCAGACGCGCACGGTCGACATGCACATCCAGCGCCTGCGGACCAAGCTGCACCCGGCGGGCGACCTGATCGAGACGGTCCGCGGCTTCGGCTACCGGTTGAAGGCCGCGGACGCCGGCGCCGCGTGAGGCTCACGCAGCGGCTGCTGCTCGGCGCGTTCCTCGTCGTCGGATTCCTCGCCGTCTTCATCGTCGCGCTCGTGGACCGGCAGCTCGGCACGCGGCTCCGCGACGACGCGGTCGCCTTCCTGGGGCGCGAGGCGGCGCTGGTCGGTACCGAGTGGCAGCGCGACACCCTGCCCCCCGACTCCCTGGCGGACCGCGCGGGCGCGGCGCTCGGACGCCGCGTCACGCTCATCGGCGCGGACGGTGTCGTCGTCGGGGACGCGGCGTTCGACGGCGCGGCGCTCGCCGGACTGCAGAACCACGCCACGCGGCCGGAGGTCGCCGAGGCGCTCGCCGGACGGGTCGGCACGGCGCGCCGGGCCTCGACCTCCACGGGAGCCTCGGAGCTCTATGTCGCGGTCCCCGTCCGCGGGCTCGGTGTGGCACGCGTCTCCCTGCCGACCGCCGGCCTCGACGAGACGATCCGCGAAGCGCGTCGCGAGGTGCTCCTCGGCGTCGCCGTGGCCCTCGCCCTCGCACTCCTCCTCGCGCTCCTCTTCTCCCGCGCGGTCTCTCGACCGGTGGAGGAGCTCCGTGACGTCGCGCAGGCGCTGGCCGACGGCGACCTCGCGCGCCGGCCGGTCCTCCACGCGCCGGGGGAGGTGGGGGAGCTCGCCGCTGCGCTCCGCTCGCTCGCGGAGCAGCTCTCCGCCCGCCTCCGCGCGCTCGAGGCGGAGGAGGCGCTGCTCTCGCAGCTGATCGAGTCGCGCAACGAGGCCGTGATCGCGGTGGACACGTCGCAGCAGGTGGTACGCATGAACGAGACGGCGCGGCGCCTGCTCGACGTCCGCGAACCCCTCCCCTTCCCGGTGGACCTCCTCCCGCGTGACGTGGCGCTCCGCGACGCACTCCTCACGGCCTTCGCGGGCGGCCTCACGGAGAGCGCCGAAGTGGAGATTGGGGGCCGCACGCTCACCGTCACCGCCCGGCCCCTCGTAGACGGCGGCGCCGTGCTCGCGCTCTTCGACCTCACCACGGTGCGGCGCCTCGAGGCCGTCCGCCGCGACTTCGTCGCCAACGTCTCGCACGAACTGCGCACGCCGCTGACCGTGATCGGCGGGTTCGCGGAGACGCTCCAGGCCGACGACATCCCGGTGGCGGAGCGGCGGGAGTTCGCCAGCCGGATCCTCGGGCACACCCTGCGCATGCAGCGGATCGTCGACGACCTCCTCGACCTCTCGCGGATCGAGTCCGGGGGCTGGGTCCCGAACCCCGGCATGGTCGACCTCGGCGAGGTCGCGGCCGACGTCCTCGCCGCCACGCGCGATGCAGCGACCGCGAAGGGGCTCGCGCTCGTGGCGGAGGTCACCCCCGGCGCGGCGAGCGTCTACGCCGACGCCACCGCCCTGCGCCAGGTCCTCGGCAACCTCGTGGACAACGGCGTGCGGCACACGCCGAGCGGCAGCGTCACGCTCTTCTCGCGGCGCGACTCCCGCGGCATCGTGATCGGCGTGCGGGACACGGGGGTCGGCATCGCGCCGGCCCACCTCAGCCGCATCTTCGAACGCTTCTACCGCGTGGACCCGGGGCGCTCGCGGGAGCAGGGCGGAACCGGGCTCGGACTCGCGATCGTCCGCCACCTCGTCGAGGCGCATGGCGGGCGCGTCACGGCGGAGAGCACGCTCGGGAAGGGCACCACGATCAGCGTCTTCTTCCCCGCACGGCGCGCCTGAGGGGACCGCGGACGGTCCCCCGGAGCAGCCGCCGAGCGAACCCGGATCCGGCGCTGCGCCCGTTACATCCCCGTTGCACCTCCTTCGCCGGTCCGGTACCGAGCCGTGGGAGTTTCCGTGTGGTTCCTCGCGTCACTCGCGTCGAGCCGCATCCGAGAGACTTCCGCTTACGAGGTGCCCGTGCAACTCCGTCTGCTCCCCGCCCTCCTCATCCTGTCGTTCGTCCTCCCTTCCGCACTCGAGGCACAGGAGGCGACCCCCACCGCCCAGGCGACCATCCAGGCGACCATCCAGGCGACCGGCCGCGTGACCGGACGCGTGATCGACGCCGCCAGCGGCGCGGGGATTCCGGATGCGGCGATCCAGGTCGTCGGCACCACCATCGGCGCGACGGCGGGCGTCGACGGCCGCTACCTCCTCGTCGGAGTCCCGGCGGGGAGCGTGAGCGTCCTCGTGCGCCGCCTCGGCTACGCACCCAAGACGGTCACCGGCGTGACGATCGCAGCCGGGAAGCCGCTCGCGATGGACGTCGCCCTCTCGAGCGCCGAGGTCCGCCTGAGCGCGCAGGTCGTGACCGCCGAGGCCGAGCGCGGCTCGGTGAGCTCGGCCCTCGACCGGCAGCGAACGTCGGTGAACGTCGTCAGCGGCATCACCTCGGAGCAGATCGCGCGCAGCCCCGACGGCGATGCCGCCCAGGCGGTCGGGCGGGTCGCTGGCGTGAGCGTCCAGGACGGCAAGTACGTCTTCGTCCGTGGGCTCGGGGACCGCTACACCCAGACCTCGCTCGACGGGGCGCGCATCCCGAGCCCGGAGCCCGAGAAGCGCGTGGTGCCGCTCGACCTCTTCCCCGCGGGCCTCCTGCAGTCCATCACCACGGTGAAGACCTTCACACCCGACCAGCCGGGGGACTTCTCCGGCGCGCAGGTGGACATCGAGACCAGGGAGTTCCCGGCGCAGCGCACTTGGGCGATGAGCACGAGCACCGGCGTCTCGGGGCACAGCTTCGGCCGCTCGATCCCCGTTCCACGCCGGGTCACCGGCGATCTCCTGGCGACCGGCGCGGGCGCCCGGGCGCTGCCGGGGATCGTCCAGCGATTCGGCAACTTCTCGTCCTCACTCCCCACGCAGGCCGACTACAACCGGATGGTCGCGTCGTTCCGCAACTCCTGGACGCCGCGCGCGGAGTCGGGCGGCGTGAACGGCTCCACCTCGTTCTCCGTGGGCGGGAACGATCCCGTCCGCGGGCATCGCGTCGGCTACCTCGCGTCAGTCACGTATGCGTACACGCAGGAGGCGCGCCTCGACCAAGTGCGCGCGCTCGCGCTGGCGCAGGGAGGCGCGACAGCCTCCGAGGTCGACCGGTTCGAGGGCACCTCCGGGAAGGAGAGCGTCCTCTGGGGCGGGCTGGTGAACCTCAGCACGCTCGTCGGCTCCCGGACGCGCCTCGCGCTCAATTCTACGTACAACCGCACGATGGACTCCGAGGCACGCGACGAGCGCGGCCTCTCCGAGAACCTCGGGATCCCCCTCCTGCTCTCCCGCCAGCGCTACATCGAGCGGAGCGTGCGCTCCTCGCAGCTGATCCTCGAGAGCAGCCTGAGCGGCTCGCAGGACCTCGAGCTTGCCCTCAGCGCCTCGGGCGTCTCGCGCCTCGAGCCCGACCGCTCGGAGTTCGTGCAGGCGGTCTTCAGCGACCCCTCGACGGGTGCCGCCATGGCCCCGCAGTGGTTCTCCTCCTCCAACGAGGGCGCGGTGCGCAGCTTCGGCGACCTGCGCGAGGACGCGTACGAAGCCCGCGGCCACTACCGCATCCGGTTCGGCGACGCCGGCCGCACGCTTGCGCTCAAGCTCGGGGCGCTCGGCCGACGCGGCCACCGCGACGCCACCAGCACCTCGTACAGCATCAGCGCGACAGGGCTCGGACAGGCCGAGCGCGAGCTCGACGCCGAATCGATCTTCGACGGCCGCTACACCGCACCGGGCGACGCGGTCTGGAACGTGACGCCGCTCGGAGCGGGAGGGTCGTACACCGCGACGGAGTACGTCGTCGCCGGGTTCACGATGCTCCAGGCCGATCTCGGGACGCGCTGGCAGTTGATCGGCGGTGCCCGCGCCGAGTACTCGGACGTGCTCGTGCGCGCCCAGCCGACGATCGGTGCGCTCTCGACGACCAACCCCACCTACACCGACATCCTTCCCGCACTGGCGCTCACCTTCCGCCCCTCGCCCGACGTCGCATTCCGCCTCTCGGCGTCGCAGACGCTCTCCCGCCCGGAGTACCGCGAGCTCGCGCCGATCCAATACCGCGAGGTGCTCGGCTTCGACAACGTGCTCGGCAACCCGGACCTGAAGCGCGCCCTCGTGCAGAACTACGACGCGCGGTGGGAGTGGTACCCGCGCGTCGGCGAGGTCTTCAGCGTGGCGATGTTCGTGAAGCGCTTCGCGGACCCGATCGAGCGGGTGTACCGCGGATCGTCCGGCACGCGGATCATCACCTTCGTGAACGCACTCGGCGCCGATAACGTCGGAGTCGAGGTGGAGGGGCGGAAGTCGCTCGGCTTCCTCGGCGACCGCCTCGAGAACCTCACGCTCTCCGCGAACGCGACCGTGATGCGGAGCGAGATCCGGATCGCCGGGAGCACGCTCGCCGTGACGAACGGCCAGCGGCGCATGGTGGGCCAGGCGCCGTACGTCGTCAACACCGGCCTCACCTGGACCTCGGTCACGGGCACCGGGTCCGCGACGTTGCTCTACAACGTGGTCGGACCGCGGATCACCGACGCGGGCGAGGTCCCGCTCCCGGACGTGATCGAGCGGGAGCGGCACGTGGTGGACCTCTCGTTCCGCTTCCCCGTTGCGAGCTGGCTCTCCGCCCGCGTGGACGCGAAGAACCTGCTGGACGCACCGTACCGGCTGGAGCAGGGCCCCGTGACACGGGAGCGCTATCGCGTGGGACGCGGCTTCACCGTGGGACTCAGCTGGCAGCCCTGAGCACCCGTGACCCTTCCGTGACCGGAACGCCGCCGTGTGGAGACACGGCGGCGCTTTCGTTCCCGCGTGGCAACGAGACGGCAGTCCTTCTCTCATCACGAGGTCCATTCCATGATCGCTTCCTTCCGCGCACGCGCCATCTGCGCCGTCGCCCTCGCACTCACCGCCCTGACGGGATGCAACGACGTGAGCGGCACCACCGGCGTGATCCCGCCGGGCGACGCGGTGATCGCGAGCAACATCACCGCGAACCGCACCCTCTTCCGCGACACCGTCTACACGCTCCGCGGCTTCATCCAGGTCACCAACGGCGCGGTGCTGACGATCCAGTCGGGCACCGTGATCCAGGGCGACTTCGCCACGGTCGGCTCGTCACTCTTCATCACGCGCGGCGCGCGGATCGAGGCACTGGGCACTGCCGCCGCCCCGATCGTCTTCACCTCGTCGCGCCCCGCCGGCCAGCGCCAGGCGGGGGACTGGGGCGGACTCATCATCATCGGGAACGGGATCATCAACCGCGCCGCGCCGGTGGTGCTCGAGGGCACGGGCACCGGGCCGGACAACCCGACGCAGGAGTACAGCGGCGGCAACAACAACGCCGACAACAGCGGCACACTGCGCTACGTGCGGATCGAGTTCGCGGGCTACGCGACGGCGGCCGACCAGGAACTGAACTCGCTCACCCTCGCCGCGGTCGGCAGCGGCACGACGATGGAGTACGTCCAGACGATGTACGGGCTGGACGACAGCTTCGAGTTCTTCGGCGGCGCCGTGGACGGCCGGTACCTCGTCTCATACGAAGCCGGCGATGACCACTTCGACATGTCCGAGGGCTACGTCGGGCGCCTGCAGTACCTGATCGCCTACCAGAGCGCGAAGGTGACGGTGCGCCCGGGCGCGGGCAACGCCTCGAACGACCCGCAGGGGATCGAGAACGACGGTTGCGCGGGGACCGGCTGCGCACTCGGACAGAACTCCACGCCCTTCACCACGCCGGTGGTCGCGAACTTCACGCTCGTCGGCACCGGCCCGGGCACCGACGTCGACCCCACCTCCGGTGGCTACGGCGCCGTCCTCCGTCGCGGCACAGGCGGCTACTACGTGAACGGCGTCATCGCGCGCTGGCCAAAGGGCGCGTTCGGACTCCGTGACGCCGCCACCCAGACTCGGATCACCGACGGTGTGTTCGACGCCCGCAACATCCTCGCGGTGGAGACGCCCTCGCTCTTCACCACGGCGTCGAGCGGCTTCGTGCTCGCCGACTCCGCAGCGCGGAACATCATCCGGGACGCGGCCGCCACCACGGCGTCGCTCTTCACCACCTTCACGATGCCGGCCACCGCGGCCGCCTCATTCGACTGGACCCCGTCCGCCGGTTCCCTCGCGGCATCGGGCGGCCTGACCACCTTCACGGGGAACTTGGCCACCGCAGCCGGTACCTTCGTGAGCGGCACCTCGTACCGCGGCGCGGCCGCGCC
>CAZHAG010000142.1:0-5255 GCA_964529705.1 uncultured Gemmatimonas sp.
GGGGCCGTCGTCACGATCGAGCCGGGGATCTACCGGGAGGGGTGGGGCGGCGTCCGGATCGAGGACGACGTTCACCTCGGTCCCGAGGGAACCGAGGTACTGACCAGTTTTCCGCGTGAGTTGAAGGAACTGTAGGGCGCCATCCCTGTCACTTTCCTCCTGACTCTTCCATTCCGCCGACATGATCGACCTCCGCACCGTCAAGAAGATCGTGGAAATGCTCGATGAGTCCTCGTGCGACTCGATCGAGATTTCCACGGAGAAAGGGTTGCGCATCAAGGTGAGCAAGGCGACGCCGGCGTATGGCGTCCTGCCGCCACACCCCGCCGTCGCCGCCATGCCGCTGCCGCCCGCGCCGGAGTACCGGCTCTCGCCGGCCGCGGGCGTTCCCGCGCTTCCGCCGCCGGAGGCACCCCCGCCGGCGCCGAAGGCCGCCGCCAACCTGGCCGAGGTCAAGTCGCCGATGGTGGGGACGTTCTACGGCGCGCAGGAGCCCGGGGCGAAACCGTTCGTGAGTGTCGGCTCGCGCGTGACGAAGGGGCAGGTGCTCTGCATCATCGAGGCGATGAAGATCATGAACGAGATCGAGTCCGAGGTCGCGGGCACGGTCGTCGAGGTCAACGCCACCGATGCGCACCCCGTCGAGTACGGACAGGTCCTCTTCCGCGTGAACCCGAATGGCTGAGCCGCGCAAGCCCGCGGCCGCGGCAGCCGCGGCGGCCCCCGCCGCGGCGCCGGCGTACAACTTCAAGGTCGTCCTGCAGACGATGGCGCAGCAGGGCGGCTCCGACCTGCACCTCAAGATCGGGCGCCCGCCCACGATGCGCCTGAACGGCGAGCTCGTCCCCATGGACCTGCCGCCGCTCCGGCCGGAGGACCTGCGCTCGATCGGCGAGCAGATCATCCCGCCGAAGCAGCGGCGCGAGTTCGACGAGGCCAAGGACGCGGACTTCGCCATCGGCGTGCCGGGGGTCGGCCGGTTCCGCGTGAACGTCTACCAGCAGCGCGGCTCCCTCGCCTACGCCTTCCGCGCCATCGCCTTCCAGGCGCTCTCGATGGAGGAGCTCAACCTCCCCGAGAAGCTCAAGGAGATCGCGCTCAAGCCGCGCGGCCTGATCCTCATCACCGGCATCACCGGCTCGGGCAAGTCGACCGCGCTCGCGTCCATGCTCCAGTTCGTGAACGAGCACCGGCACGCGAACATCATCACGATCGAGGACCCGATCGAGTTCCTGCATCGCGACATCAAGTGCCACATCAACCAGCGCGAGGTGGGGACCGACACCAACACCTTCGCGCAGGCGTTGCGCCGCGTGCTCCGGCAGGACCCCGACATCATCATGATCGGTGAGATCCGGGACAAGGAGACGCTCGAGATCGCGCTCAAGGCGGCCGACACGGGGCACACGGTCTTCTCCACGCTGCACACGATGGATGCGACGCAGACCATCAACCGCATCCTCTCATTCTATCCGCCGCACGAGCAGACGGACATCCGCTTCCAGCTCTCCACCGCGTTGCAGGCCGTGGTCTGCCTCCGCCTGGTGCCGCGCAAGGACAAGCCGGGGCGCATCCCGGCCACGGAGATCCTCGTGAACAGCGCGGCCGTGGCGGACAACATCCGCGACATGAGCAAGGCGCTCGAGATCCCGGCCCTCATCGCCGAGGGCACGGTGCAGTACGGCATGCAATCCTTCGACCAGTCCCTCATGAACTGGTACAAGCAGGGCGTGATCTCGTACGAGGCCGCGCTCTTCGCCTCCACCACGCCGAGCGAGTTCGCCCTCAAGGTGCAGGGCATCGCGGGCTCCTCCGACGGGGACTGGAGCGCGGTCAACCAGGGCGCCCGCTAAGTGTTCAAGAAAGTCCTGATCGCCAACCGCGGCGAGATCGCGCTGCGGGTGATCCGCGCCTGCCGCGAGCTCGGCATCGAGACGGTCGCCGTCTTCTCCGAGGCGGACCGCGAGTCGCTGCACGTCCGCTTCGCCGACGACGACGTCTGCATCGGCCCCGCGCCCGCGCGCGACTCCTACCTGCGCATCCCGCGACTGATCGCGGCCGCCGAGATCACCGGCGCCGACGCGATCCACCCCGGCTACGGGTTCCTGGCCGAGAACGCGGAGTTCGCCGAGACCTGCGCCGCCAGCGGCATCACCTTCATCGGACCGACGCCGCACCAGATCCGCACCATGGGGGACAAGGCCGCGGCCCGCGCCGCGATGATCGCCAACAAGGTCCCCGTCGTGCCCGGATCGCCGGGTCCCGTCGAGGACGTCGAGGAGGCGCTCGGCTACGCCGAGAAGATGGGCTTCCCCGTGATCATCAAGGCCGCGGCCGGCGGGGGCGGGAAGGGGATGCGCGTCGCCCGCGACGCCGACGACTTCGCCCGCGCCTTCCAGCTCGCGCGCTCCGAGGCCCTCTCGGCCTTCGGCAACGGCTCGGTGTACGTCGAGAAGTACCTCGCCCGCCCGCGCCACGTGGAGTTCCAGATCCTCGGCGATACGCACGGCACGGTGATCCACCTGGGCGAGCGCGACTGCTCCGTGCAGCGGCGCCACCAGAAGCTGGTGGAGGAGGCGCCCTGCCCGGTGATGACCCCCGCACTCCGCAAGGCGATGGGCGAGGCCGCCGTGAAGGGGGCCAAGGCGATCGACTACGTCGGCGCGGGCACGATCGAGATGCTCCTCGACACCGACGGCTCGTTCTACTTCATGGAGATGAACACGCGCATCCAGGTGGAGCACTGCGTCACCGAGATGCTCACCGGCGTGGACCTCGTGAAGGAGCAGATCCGCGTGGCCGCGGGCGAGAAGCTCTCGATCAGCGAGACCCCCGAGCTGCGCGGCCACGTGATCGAGTGCCGCGTGAACGCCGAGGATCCCGCGCGCAACTTCCAGCCGAGCCCGGGCAAGGTGGAGGTCTTCCACATGCCCGGCGGCAACGGCGTGCGGCTCGACACGCACGTCTACGCGGGGTACACGGTGCCCCCGTTCTACGACTCGATGATCGCCAAGCTCATCGTGCACGGCCGCGACCGCACCGAGGCCCTCGCCAAGATGCGGCTCGCGCTCGACACCTTCATCATCCAGGGCGTGACCACCACGATCCCGTTCCTGGGCACCCTGATGAACCACCCGATGTTCGTCGCGGGGGACGTGCACACCAAGTTCCTCGAGCAGGAAGGCGCGGACCTGTTCAAGGTGGCCGAGACCGGGGCGTAGCCGTACGGGCGCGCCGATGACGGACGTGCGGACCATCCTGCGCTGGCAGGATGCGGACCCCGCCGCGGTCGCCGGACGCACGGTGGTGGTGATCGACGTGCTCCGCTGGACCACCGTCGTCGTGGCCGCGCTGGCACATGGCGCGGCACGCGTGGAGGCCTGCGCCACCCCCGCCGACGCCGAGGCGCGGGCCCGCACGCTCGGGCGCGAGCGCGTGGTGCTCGGCGGGGAACGCGAGAACCGCGCGCTTCCCGGGTTCGACGTCGGGAACTCGCCGCTCGAATACACCCCCGTCCGTGTGGCCGGACGCGTGGTGGTGACGACGACGACCAACGGCACGCAGGCACTGCTGCGCGCCGGACCCGGGTCGCGGATCCTCGTGGGCGCGTTCACGAACTGCGCGGCCCTGATCGCGGCGCTGAGGGACGCGGCCGCGGGCTCGCCGACCGGACCAGGCGGGGTCACCCTCCTTTGCGCGGGTCGCTCGGGCGAGGAGGCGTTGGAGGACACCGCCTGTGCCGGCGCCATCGCCGACGGGCTGGTGCGGGTCCTTGCCACCGCAGGGGGCGCGCCGGGAGCCGGGACGGCACGGCTCGACGCCGCGACCCGTCGCGCCGTGGAGCTGTGGCGCGATGCCGGGGCGGAGGCCGCGCGCGCCGTCTCCCTCGCCCCGCACGCGGCGGTGCTACGAAGTGACGGATTCGGGGCCGATGTCGACGCCGCCTGTTCACACTCGGCCGTCTCGATCGTCCCACAGGCAAGAGGCACCGGGATCACCCTGGTGCCGGCCTGACCCCGTTTGTGACCCATGACCCGTCGCGACGTGATGCGACGGGCATTGCGAGCGCGCGCCGATACTCGTCAGTGTACGAGAACCCCCCGCCAGCAGGGACTGCTCCTGAACGCTCCAGAGACCGGCACCACCTCACTCCTCGACAAGCTCCGTCGCGCGACGATCGGGCGGTATGACATCTATGCCGAGCTCGGGTCGGGCGGCATGGCGACCGTCTTCCTCGCGCTCGACCTCGCGCTCGACCGGAAGGTGGCGATCAAGGTGATGTCGCCCGCGCTCACGGCCACGCCGGGTGCGATCGAGCGCTTCCGCCGGGAGGCGCGCACCGCGGCGGCCCTCAGCCATCCGCACATCGTCCCGATCTTCGCCATCGGCGAGGAGCCGGGGATCGCGTACTACGTGATGAAGTACATCGAGGGGCGCGGACTCGATTCCGTGCTCCGCGAGGAGGGCGCGCAGTCCCCCGCGTTCGTGCAGGCCATCCTGTCCAAGGTCGGCACCGCGCTCCAGTACGCGCACGACAACGGCGTGGTGCACCGCGACGTGAAGCCCGCGAACATCATGCTCGACCGCGACGGTTGGACCTACGTGACCGACTTCGGCATCGCCAAGCGCGAGGACGGGCACGGGCTCACCCAGTCGGGGATGATCATCGGGACCCCGGCCTACATGTGCCCGGAACAGTTCAACGGCGCTCCCGTGACCGGCGCCGCCGACCAGTACGCGCTGGGCGTGGTCGCCTACGAGATGCTCGCCGGACGCACGCCCTACGACGGTCCCTCGCTGGGCGAGGTCATGCGCGGGCACCTCCTCGAGCCGGTGCCGCCGGTGCGGCTGGCGCGCCCCGACGTACCCGAGGAGCTCGAGGCGTGCGTCACCCGCATGCTCGCCAAGGAGCCGGGCGATCGCTTCCCCTCGCTCACGGACGCGGTCGCCGCCATCGGCACCTTCACGGCCACCGCAGAGTCCGAGGCTCGCACGTCGATCATCAAGCTGGCGCGGGCCTCGGACGCCACGCGGCCGCGCATCAGCGTGCCCCAGAGTCCCACGCCGGGCCTCGCGCAGCGCGCACCCGACCTCACCGTGCGCACACCCACGGCTGCGGAGCGGCCCGCCTTCCGCAAGATCACCCTGCCGGAGATCGCGGAGCCGGAGCCCGAACCGAGCCGGGGTGGGAGTACGCTCTTCCGCCTCTTCGTGCTCCTCGTGGTGGTGGCCGGACTCGGGTACGGGATCAAGCG
>CAZHAG010000142.1:5355-6974 GCA_964529705.1 uncultured Gemmatimonas sp.
GCGCCGGCGCAGCCCGCCCAGGCACAGCCCACGCCGGCGCAGGCGGATCCGGTCGTCGCGACTCCGCCGACGGGATCCACCCCGCAGAACGACCGGGCCGGTGGCAGCGCTCGGGAATCGGACGCTGACTTCGCCCGCAGGAATCCGGGGCAGGGCCGCGCGATGCGCGAGCGCCTCGAGGCGCTGAACGACCGGCGCGAGGCCGCCGGTCAGGCGCCGATCGCCGCCGGACTCGTCCGGATCGGCACCACGGGTCCGCGCTACACGGTGTTCGTGAATGGCCGCGCGCGCCAGGTGGTGAACGGCCGAGGCCTGCACGACGTGCCCGTGCCCGCCGGCTCCGTGACGCTTTCACTGCGGGCGATGAACTGCATCAGCTGGGACACGGTGCTCACGGTGCGGAGCTCGCAGGTCCACGTCATCGGCGAGCGCGCCCCCGCCTGCTAGGTCGGGCGCCCACGGGCACCCGAAGCGTTTCCGAACACCGGTACGGATCGTCTCGGGTATGTCCCCCGTGCGACCCTTCTCCGCCCGCGACCGATGCCCCGGAAGCTTCCCGCCGAAGACCCGCTCCTCCTCGATTCCCCTCTGGCCCCGTCGCCGCGCCGCTCGCGCGTGCGCAAGCGCGCCGACGCCGCCGAGGCGCCGGCAGGAGTGTCAGCGGGCCCGGGTGCGGACGGGAGCGCAGGAGCGGGCGCCGGCACGCCGCAGCGCGCACACCTGCGCAACGAGATTGCGGGCATCGTCCTGCTCGTGGGCGCGCTCTTCCTCGCGGGAGCGCTGGTGTTCGGACGGGCGCCCGTCGCTGCGGAGTCCTGCCTCGTTGCGGGCGGCCGCTTCGGCCCCGTGGGCGGATGCCTCCGGTGGTCGATCCTGGGCCTCGTCGGAGGGATCGCGGCGGTGCTGGTCCCGCTCGTGCCCGCCGTGCATGGACTGCGGCTCCTGGGGCGCCTGCAGCACGCTTCGCGGAAGCACCTGACCCTCCTCCCGCTCGGGCTGGCGCTGATCGTGCCGGTCGCGAGCGGGCTGGCGCGGCTGGGCGTGCTCCCGCCCGGTGCGCCGGATCCCCTCGCGGGCCTCTGGGGTTCCTTTGCCGGCTACTATCTGGCCGAGGCGCTCGGCACCGGCGGTGCCTGGTTCGTGATCGTGATCGCGGTGAGCGCCCTCACCGTGGTGACACTCGCCTGGAATCCGGTGCGTGCCGTAATTTCGGTGAAGGTGCCGGGTGCGGCCGCCGCGGCCGCGGCCCTGACGAAGGCCGAGACGCTGGAGCCGAGCGCGGACGAGATGCCCGAAGTGGACCTCGCGCTGATGGGACTGGACGCGGCGGTGCGCCGGGACACCGTGCCGCCGAAGACGCAGGCGGAGGACGCGGGTGCGGACGAAGGCGACGAGGAGGATGAGTCCTCCAGCGACGCGCCCGCCCCGGCACCCCGCACCGCACGCGCCAAGGCGCGCTTCAAGGCGGCGAGCGTCCCGCTCCCGGAGTCCGACGAGCTGCCGAGCGCCGAGCTCCTGACGAAGGCGCCGGCGCACGACCTCGAGGCGGGGCGGGCCCAGCTCGACCTGATGGGTGCCAAGCTCATCGAGTCGCTGCGGACGTTCAAGGTGGACGGCAC
>CAZHAG010000143.1:0-6879 GCA_964529705.1 uncultured Gemmatimonas sp.
AGAGTCTCACCACTCGCCGGCGGCGATCTCACTGATACCGTACCGTTCCACATTGAGAGTTGACGATGGCTGCCACACAGATCACCGCGAAGGATGTCGCCGAGCTCCGTGCCCGCACGGGGGCCGGCATGATGGATTGCAAGAAGGCGCTCGAGGAGGCGGGGGGTGACCTCGACGCCGCGATCGACCTGCTCCGCAAGCGCGGCATCGCGAAGGCCGACAAGCGCGCCGACCGCGCCGCCTCCGAAGGCCAGATCGTCACCTGGACGAGCCCGGACGGGTCCGTCGCCGCGATGATCGAGCTCAACTGCGAGACCGACTTCGTGGGCCGGAACGACGAGTTCGTCGCGCTCTCGAAGGAGATGGCGGCGCACGTCGGGCAGGACGCGGCCGTGGACGGCCTCGTGACCGTCGGCGCCGACGGCGCCTACCTCGCCACCCCCTGGTCGGCCGACAAGTCGCGCGCCGTGGGTGACGTCGTGAAGGCGGCCTCCGCCAAGACGGGCGAGAAGGTCGAGCTGCGCCGCGTGGCGCGCTTCGCCTCCAAGGGCACCGTGGGGAGCTACCTCCACTTCAACGGCAAGGCGGCGGTGATCGCGGAGATCACCGGTGGCTCCGGCGAGGTGGCGAAGCAGCTCGGCAAGCACGTCGCGGAACATGTCGCGGCGGGCGTGCCATCGGTCGCCGTCGCGGTAGACAAGGATGGCGTCCCGGCGGAGTTCATCGAGCGCGAGCGCGCCATCTTCGTCGCGCAGGCGGTCGAGAGCGGGAAGCCGGAGGCGATCGCCCAGAAGATGACCGAGGGCCGGATCGCGAAGCTCTACAGCGAGATCACGCTCCTCGGCCAGCCCTGGGTGCGCGACGACAAGCAGACCATCGGGGAGCTCGTGAAGGCGAGCGCGAAGGAGGCGGGCGAGCCGCTCGCCGTCAAGCGCTTCGTCCGCTTCAAGATGGGCGAGTCCTGACCCGGTCCGCGCCGATGAGCCCGCCGAGCGACCTGAAGTATCCGCGCGTGCTCCTGAAGCTCTCCGGCGAGGCCCTCGCCGGGGACACTGGGTTCGGCTTCGACTTCGAGTCGATCCGCGAGTTCGCGCGGCAGGTGAAGGGGATCGCCGCGATGGGCGCGCAGATCGGGATGGTGATCGGCGGCGGGAACATCATCCGCGGCTCCCAGCTCTCGCGCATGGGGATGGACCGCGTCTCCGCCGACTACATGGGGATGCTCGGCACGGTGATCAACGCCCTCGCGTTCCAGGACACGCTGGAGCGCGAGGGGGTGGACACCCGCGTGATGACCGCGATCCGGATGGAGGAGGTGGCCGAGCCCTACATCCGGCGCCGGGCGCTCCGCCACCTCGAGAAGGGGCGCGTGGTGATCTTCGCCGCCGGCACGGGGAATCCGTACTTCTCCACCGACACCGCCGCGGTACTGCGCGCCATCCAGATGAAGGCGGACGTCATCATCAAGGCCACCAGCGTGGACGGTGTCTACTCCGCCGATCCCAAGAAGGATCCGAAGGCGACCCGCTTCGACCGGATCTCGTACCGGGACGTCATGGCGGGCGAGCTCAAGGTGATGGACCAGACGGCGGTCACGCTCTGCAAGGAGAACGAGCTGCCGCTCATCGTGCTCAACATTCACACGCCGGGCATCGTGGCCAAGGCGCTGCGCGGCGAACCAGTGGGGACCCTTGTCTCATGAAAGACACCCAGTCGATCCTGAAGGAGTGCCGCACCGCCATGGACAAGGGCGTCGAGGCGGCGAAGCGCGAGTTCGCGTCCGTCCGCTCCGGCAAGGCGTCGCCCAGCATGCTCGACGTGGTCAAGGTCGAGATGTACGGCCAGATGATGGCGATGAACCAGTGCGCCAACGTCTCCGCCCCAGAGCCGCGGCTCCTGATGGTCACCCCCTTCGACAAGGGGCAGGTCAAGGCGGTGGAGAAGGCGATCCGCGAGTCGAACCTCGGGCTCGACCCGGCGGTGCAGGGGCACGTGATCCGCGTCCCGCTCCCCTCGATGAACGAGCAGCGCCGCAAGGAGCTCGCGAAGCTCGTGCACAAGTACGCCGAGGACGGGCGCATCGCGGTGCGGCACGCCCGCACGCACGCCCGGGACCTCCTCAAGAAGCTCGACGGCGTCTCCGAGGACGAGGTGAAGCGCGCGGAGAAGGAGCTGCAGCAACTGCACGACGAGGAGATCGGGAAGATCGACGCGCAGATGAAGGCGAAGGAAGCGGAGATCATGGAGGTCTGACCCCCGCCGGTCCTTCCACGCCATGAGCCCCTCCCAGCTGCTCGACCGGATCCGCGTGCACGGCGCGATCCCGCGCCACGTCGCCATCATCATGGATGGCAACGGGCGCTGGGCGCGCGAGCGGATGCTGCCGCGCCCCCTCGGGCACCGGAGCGGGATGAAGTCCGTGCGCGAGGTGGTCGAAGGGTCGCTCGAGGCGGGGGTGGAGGTGCTCTCCCTCTTCGCCTTCTCCCAGGAGAACTGGCATCGCCCGCGCGTGGAGGTCAGTGCGCTGATGTCGCTCCTCGAGGAGTACATCCAGCGCGAGTCGGATGAGCTCCAGGCGCAGGGCGTGCGCGTGCGGGTGCTCGGCGACGTCGACCGGCTGCAGGGCGCCGCGCGCGCCGCCGTGGACCGGGTCTGCGCCCAGACGGCGCACAACACCCGGCTCACGCTCAACCTCTTCATCTCCTACGGCTCGCGCGCGGAACTCGTGCGCGCGGCGCGCCTGCTGGGCGAGGACGTCGCGGCCGGCCGCCTCGCGCCGGACGCGATCGACGAGGCCGCCTTCGCGGGGAAGCTCTTCACCGCGGACTGCCCCGACCCGGACCTGCTGATCCGCACCTCCGGGGAGCAGCGCCTCTCCAACTTCCTGCTCTGGCAGCTCGCCTACACCGAGCTCTTCATCTCCCCGGTGCTCTGGCCGGACTTCGGGCGGTCCAACCTGTTCGAGGCGATCCTCGACTACCAGAACCGGGACCGCCGCTTCGGCCGCGTCGCGGTCTGACCGCCCGTGAGTGAACTGACGAAGCGCGTCCTCTTCGCCGTGCCGGCGATCCCCGCCGTCGCGGGGGTGCTCTACCTCGGCGACGCGCCGCTGGCGATCCTGCTCTCCATCGCGTCGGCGCTCGGCGCCTGGGAGTACAACCGGCTCGCGGCGGCCGCGGGGACCCGCCCGATGATGGTCTGGGGCGTGGTGCTCGCGGCCCTGGTCCCGCTCCTCATGCACGCCGCGCGCCTCGGGCTCTGGGTGCCCCCGATCTCGCTGGCGCTCCTCATCGTGCCGCTGCTCCTCGCGGTCGCGCTCTGGACCCGGGGCGCCGACGGCCGTCCCCTCGAGGCGACCGCCACGACGCTCTTCGGGGTGCTCTACACGGGCGGCATGTTCGCCTTCGCGTATGCGCTGCGGTACCACCGCTTCGCCGTCGGCGCGGTGGCCGGCACGCTCCTCCTCCTCCTGCCGCTCGTCCTCACCTGGGCCAACGACATCGGCGCCTACTTCTTCGGGCGAGCCCTCGGGAAGCGGAAGCTCATGCCCTCGATCAGCCCCGGGAAGACCGTCGCCGGCGCGGTGGGTGGACTCGTGCTCACCGTGATCGTCGCCTGGGGGTACATCCGTCTCGTCCTGCAGCCCCAGGCGGGGCTCGGACTCACCCTCGGAGGGACGCTGCTCCTCGGTGCGCTCGTGAGCGCGGCCGCCCAGGTCGGGGACCTCGCCGAGAGCATGCTGAAGCGGCAGGCGGGGGTGAAGGACAGCTCGACCCTCATCCCGGGGCACGGCGGGGTGCTCGACCGCACCGACTCGCTCCTCTTCACGATCCCGGTCGCGTACCTGTTGCTCGATCGCCTGCTGGCCGTCCGCGGATGAGCAGGGCGGCTGAAGCCCGCGGTGTGGCCCTGCTCGGCGCGACCGGCTCCATCGGGGAGACCGCGCAGCGGGTGCTCGGGCGTCACGCGGACCGCTTCCGCGTCGTCGCACTCACCGCGCACGGGAGCCGGGACGCGCTCGCCGCGGCCGCCGCACGGCTCGTACCGGCGATGGTCGGATTGGTCTCGCCGAACGGCAAGCCGCTGCCGCCGGGGTGGCGCGCGGGTCCGGAGTGCCTGGTCGAGGCGGCGACGCACCCGGACGTCGCGATCGTGCTCAACGCCGTGGTCGGTGCGGCCGGGCTCGACGCGACGCTCGCGGCGCTGCGCGCGGGGAAGCGCGTGGCACTCGCCAACAAGGAGTCGCTCGTGATGGGGGGCGCACTGGTGCAGCATGCCGCGCGGGAAGGCGGAGGCGAGGTGGTCCCCGTGGACTCCGAGCACTCGGCCCTTCTGCAGTGCGTGAGCGGCCGGATCGCCGCCGAGGGGGAGGGACTCCTCCCGCTGACGGGGGTGCGTCGCGTGGTGATCACGGCCTCCGGCGGCCCCTTCCGCACCTGGAGCGCGGAGCGGATCCGCGGCGCGCAGCTGGCAGACGCACTCGCGCACCCGACCTGGAGCATGGGACGGAAGATCACGGTCGACAGCGCGTCGCTCGCGAACAAGGCGCTCGAGGTGATCGAGGCGCACGTCCTCTTCGGCGTGCCCTACGACCGGATCGAGGTGGTGGTGCACCCGCAGAGCATCGTGCACTCGATGGTGGAGTTCGACGACGGGAGCGTGCTGGCGCAGCTCGGCGTGCCGTCGATGGAGCTCCCCGTCCTCTTCTCGCTCACCTATCCGGACCGGCTCGACGACGCCGGGGTACCGAGATTCGACCCGGTGGCCTCGAGTCCGCTCACGTTCGAGCCGGTGCGCGACGCGGAGTTCCCCACGCTCGGCCTCGGCATCGCGGCCGGGCGGCGCGGGGGCGCGGCACCGGCGGTATTCAACGCGGCGAACGAGGCCGCCGTCGCCCGCTTCCTCGATGGCTCGCTGGACTTTCCCGGCATCCCCGGTGCGATCGGCAGGGCGCTCGAGCGCCTCGCCGACCATCCGGCGGATGACCTGCATGCGCTGCTCGCGGCCGACGCCGCGGCACGCACCCACGTGAAGGAGTTCCGCTGATGTGGAGTTGGTTCGCACCCCTGCTCGTCCTCGGCCTCGTGATCTTCGTGCACGAGCTCGGGCATTTCGTCGCGGCGAAGCTGACCGGCGTCTACGCGCCGCGCTTCTCGCTCGGGTGGGGGAAGCCGATCTGGAGCTTCCGGCGCGGCGAGACGGAGTACGCGCTCTCCGCGCTCCCGATCGGCGGGTACGTGCGCATGGCCTCCAAGGAGGACGAGACGGGCTCGTCCCTCGAAGGGGGGAACGAGTCCGCGGAGGCCGAGCGGTCACGGCACTGGGATGAGCACTCGATGATCCCGCACGGGCCGCACCCCGTGCCGGCCGATCGCTGGTTCGAGTCCAAGTCGCTGCCGGCGCGGCTCACGATCATGCTGGCGGGCGTGTTCATGAACGTCGTGCTCGCGCTCGTGGTGTCGATCGGGGTGTTCGCGTGGTACGGCGGCGGGTACGCCACGGCGGTGGCCGGGACGGTCGTCGCCGACAAGCCCGCCGCGCGTGCGGGGATCCAGGCGGCGGACAGCATCGTGGCGATCGACGGCGCGCCGATCGCGCGCTGGGACGAGGTGCTCGCTGCCGTATCGGCGGCCGCGGGGCGCGAGCTGGTGTTCGAGGTCCGGCGCGGCGACGCCACACTGATGATCCCGGTGACCCCCGAGGCGACCGAGGTCGCGATACCCCCGTCCGGGGAGATGCAGGTGGTCGGCCGCATCGGACTCGGGTCGAGCGGCGGGATCGCCCGGGAGCCGATCGGCTTCGGCGGCGCAGTGGTGCACGGCTGGAACGCCACCTGGAACATGGCCGGGAGCGTGATCACGGTCCTCGGCGGTCTCTTTCGGGGGAGCGTCTCGGTCACGCAGCTCGGGGGGCCGGTGGAGATCGCGCGCTCGAGCGTGGCGGCGGCGCAGACGGGGGCGGAGTCGCTCTGGGCCTTGGTGGCGTTCCTGAGCATCAACCTCGCGGTGCTGAACCTCCTGCCGATCCCGCTCCTGGACGGCGGCCAGATCGTGCTCCAGCTGGCGGAGGGGGTCTGGCGGCGCCCTTTCCCGCCGATGGTCCGGGAGTGGTACGCGCGGATCGGGCTGGCGGCGATCGGGGTGCTCTTCCTGACGGTGACCTTCAACGACCTGAAGCGGCTGATCCTGGGGTGGATCGGCGGGTCCTGAGCGTCGCCGGCGGCCCCCTTTACAGCGAGGCCGGAAGTGCCTAACTTACCATGCTACAACGGAATCGGCTTTCAAACGCACTGCGCAGCGCAGGCAAGGAATTCAGGGATGGCGTTCGTCAAGACGGCGGCGATCGAGAAGCATCGCCAACACGAGACCGACACGGGCTCGTCCATGGTGCAGGTCGCGGTACTCACTGAGCGTATCAACTACCTCACGGAGCATTTCCGCACCCACAAGAAGGACCACCACAGCCGTCGTGGCCTTCTCCGCATGGTCGGCAAGCGCCGGCGCCACCTGGATTACCTCAAGCGGACCGACGTCGAGACGTATCGCAAGATCATCGCCGACCTCGGCTTGCGCCACTAAGCGCATCACCCACACCAGCGCGCGACCGCAGAGAGCGGATCGCGCGCTTCGTGTACAGATCAGAGAAAAACAGAAATGATGCATCGTATCGAGCGGACCTTCGCCGGTCGCCCCCTCATCATCGAGACTGGGCGCATGGCCAAGCAGGCTGCAGGCTCGTGCCTCGTCACCTTCGGTGACACCATGGTCCTCGCCGCCGTCACCGTGAGCCCGAAGCGGAGCCACCTCCCCTTCTTCCCGCTCACCGTCGAGTACAAGGAACGGACCTACGCCGCCGGCAAGATCCCGGGCGGCTTCATCA
>CAZHAG010000144.1:0-6814 GCA_964529705.1 uncultured Gemmatimonas sp.
TCGTCGGGTTCCTCTTCCTGGCGGGCGCGTTCTTCCGCACGCAGGTGCTCCAGAATGCGCGGTACACGCTCCAGTCCGAGGAGAACCGCCTCCGCGAGATCCCACTCCCGGCGCCGCGCGGCATGATCTACGATCGCACCGGCAAGATCATCGCGGAGAACCTGCCGGGATACTCGGTCTCGCTCCTCGCGCGGAACGAGGATTCGCTGCGCACCACGATGCGGCGGATCGGGGAGCTGGTGCACGTCTCGAGTGAGCAGGTGGGGGCGGCGGTGCGGCGCTTCCGGCGTGACCGGACCCGTCCGACGGTGCTCTTCGGGGACGCGCCCTTCGAACTCGTCTCGGTGCTCGAGGAGCGGCGGGTGGAGTTCCCGGGCCTGATCATCCAGGCCGCACCCAAGCGCTTCTATCCCGACGGGCCGGCGGTCTCGGCGCTCGTGGGCTACACCGGCGAGATCAGCGACATCGAGCTCGGACAGAGCCAGTTCGCGGAGTACAAGGCGGGGCAACAGGTGGGGAAGGACGGGATCGAGCGGCAGTACGAGGCGCGGCTCCGCGGCCGCGAGGGCATGCGGTTCGTGGAGGTGGACGCGCGCGGGCGCGTCGTGCGCGAGAACGCGCGCGCGGACCTGGTGCCTGAGCCCCCGCCGCCGCTCTACACGAACATCGACCTCGACCTGCAGCGTTTCGTGCACTCGATCTTCGGCGACTCCTTGATCGGGGCCGTGGTGGCGATGGAGCCGCAGTCGGGGGAAGTCCTCGCGCTCCACTCCGCGCCGACCTTCGACCCCAACCGCTTCATCGGCGGGATCCCGGTGAGCTACTGGCAGGAGCTCCAGGAGGATCCCCGCAAGCCCCTCTACAACAAGGCGATCAAGGGCACCTACCCGCCCGGATCGATCTGGAAGTTGGCCACGGCGATCATCGCGATGGAGGAGGGGATCGCCGAGATGGACGACCACATGACCACGCCCTGCACGGGCGGTTACCAGTTCGGCAACCGGTACTTCCGCTGCTGGGACGCGAAGGGCCATGGCGACCTGAGCCTCAACGACGCCATCGCGAAGTCCTGCGACGTCTACTTCTACCAGCTCGGCCTCAAGATCGGGCTGCAGAAGCTCATCGCCGGCGGCATCCGCCTCGGCACGCGTGAGCGCTCCGGCATCGACCTTCCCGCGGAGAACCGGCCGCTCTTCCCGACCGATCCCCCGAAGGCGTACTACGACAAGCTCTTCGGTCCGCAGGGATGGAGCAGCGCGGTGACCCTCAATCTCTCGATCGGGCAGGGGGAGAACTCCCAGACCGTCGTGAACATGGCGCGCTTCTACACGGCGCTGGCGACCGACGGCCAGGCCGCGCGCCCGGAGATCGTGCGCGGCCAGGCCGAGCGCACGCGCCTCTTCTCGGTGACGCCGGAGCAGATGAAGGCCCTGCAGCGCTCGCTCACCGACGTCGTCGGGCGCGGCACGGCGATCGGCTCGCGCCTGGATGGGATCGTCGTGGCGGGCAAGACGGGCACGGCGCAGAACGCCCACGACGCGGTCAACGACCACGCGTGGTTCGTGGGGTATGCGCCGGCGGAGGACCCGAAGATCGTGGTCGCGGTCATGCTCGAGTTCGGCGGCCACGGGTCGCGCGCCGCGCGCATCGCCACGCGCATCATGGAGCGGTACCTCAAGATCCGCGTGGTGTCGGTTCCGGCCACGGAGGGCGAGTGAGGGCGCGCGGGATCCCGGCGGACTGGCCGCTCGTGGTGCTCTCACTCACGCTCTCGCTCTCCGGGATCGCGATGGTGTACTCGGCCGGCCAGACGGACGTGCCGACCTTCGTCGAGGGGATCTGGCGCACACAGCTCACCTGGCTCGCGCTCGGGGTGGTGGTGGCGTACGGGATCTCGAGGACCTCGGTCCGCCTGCTCGAGTGGGGGGCGCTGCCGGTGTACCTCGGCGCCTGCCTCCTGCTCGTCGCGCTCCTCTTCATCGGGCAGGGTGCCGGGACGGCGGCGAGCACCAAGAGCTGGCTCGCCATCGGCGGCGTGCGGCTCGGGCAGCCGTCGGAGATGGCCAAGATCGCCGTGGTCCTCATGCTCGCGCGCGTGCTGAGTGCGGAGCGCACGGCGCCCTCGACCCTCTTCGGGCTCTGGCGTCCCTCGCTCATCGTGCTCGTCCCCTGGCTGCTGATCATGGGCCAGCCCGACCTCGGCACGGGGATCGTCTTCATCGGGATCTTCTTCGCGATGCTCTTCTGGAGCGGCGTCGCGTGGCCGCTCCTGGTCATGGCTGCGAGCCCCGCCGTGAGCCTGATCCTCGCGTTCGGCCCCGGGGTCTGGGGAGCCTGGTTCCTGATGCTGCTCGCGCTCGTGGCGTGGCGACGCCCATCGTGGATCGAGGGCGCGGCCTTGATCGCGGCGAACGTGGTGATGGGCGTGGTCGCCCCGCTGCTCTGGGCGCGACTCAACCCCTACCAGCAGCGGCGGCTCCTCGTCTTCCTCGACCCCTCGAGCGATCCCCGTGGCTCCGCGTACCACCTGATCCAGTCGCAGGTGGCGATCGGGTCCGGCGGGATCACGGGGAAGGGGTTCACCCAGGGTTCGCAGAAGCGGCTCGCGTTCCTCCCCGAGCAGCAGACGGATTTCATCTTCCCCGTGGTCGGTGAGGAACTCGGCTTCATCGGCGTCACGATCGTGCTCGGGCTCTTCTGCGTGCTCCTCCTGCGCACCGTGCGCGTCTCGTCCCGGGCCTCCACCCCGTTCGCCTCGCTCGTCGCCTTCGGGCTCACCTCGGCCTGGTTCACGCACATCATGGTGAACATCGGGATGACCGTCGGCTTGATGCCGATCACGGGGATCCCGCTCCCCTTCTTCTCGTATGGCGGCTCGTTCATGCTCGCCTGCTGGATGGGAGTGGGGATGCTCGTGCTCGTCTCGTCCGAGGGGCGGGGCCAGGCGGATGGGCTGGTCATCTAGGCGCGCGCGCCCCAACTTTCCCCGATGGCTTGGTTCCGGAAGGACAAGAAGCCCCGCAAGCCGCGCGGGGAACGCCTCGAGATCCCTCCCGACGTGTGGGAGAAATGCGAGGCGTGCGGGCACACGGACATCCGGGAGAAGTTCGTCCGGAACCACAACGTGTGCCCGAGCTGCGACTACCACCGGCGCTTCCGCGCGCACGAGTACGCCTCCCTCCTGCTCGACGAGGGCACGATCGAGGAGAAGGACGTCAACCTCGCGTCGGTGGACCCGCTCGAATTCCCGGAGTACCCGGCGCGCCTGAAGAAGGCGATCAAGAACGCGGGTGACTCGGACGCGATCCTCACGGTCTCGGGGCTGATGGACAGGATGCCCGTGAACCTCGGCGTCATGGACTTCGCCTTCATGGGCGGGTCGATGGGCTCGGTGGTGGGCGAGAAGATCGCGCGCCTCGGCCAGCGCTCGCTGGAGAAGAAGTGGCCGCTCATCATCCTCTCGGCGTCGGGCGGCGCGCGGATGCAGGAGGGGGTGCTCTCCCTCATGCAGATGGCCAAATCCTCGGCGATGCTCTCGGAGCTGGCCGAGCGGCGCATCCCGTACGTCTCGATCCTGACCAACCCGACGACCGGCGGCGTGAGCGCGAGCTACGCCATGCTCGGGGACGCGATCCTCGCCGAGCCCGGCGCGGTGATCGGGTTCGCCGGCCCTCGCGTGATCAAGCAGACGCTCGGACAGGACCTGCCGGAGGGATTCCAGACGGCCGAGTTCCTCCTGACCCACGGCATGGTGGACAGCGTGGTGCACCGGCACCAGCTCAAGCGCACCGTGGGCCGGTTGCTGCGGCACATGAGCGGGAAGCCTGCGGCCGCGGGGTGGGTCTCCGCCTGACCGCCCGGACCTATCGGGACGCGCTCGACTTCCTCTTCGCGCGGACCACGGGGCAGTGGAAGCTGGGGCTGGAGCGCGTCGAGGCGTTCTTGCGGACCATCGGCGACCCCCACCGCGACCTCAAGGTCCTGCACGTCGCCGGCACGAACGGGAAAGGGAGCGTCTGCGCCTCCCTCGAGGCGGTCCTCCGCTCGCGCGGGCTGCGCGTGGCGAAGTACACCTCTCCGCACCTGGTGGATTTCCGCGAGCGCTTCGTGGTGGATGGCCGCCTGGTGGAGGAGGGCGCGATCATGGCCTTCCTCGACCGCTGGACCCCCACGGTGGAGGAGCTCGGGGTCACCTTCTTCGAGGCGACGACCGCGATGGCCTTCCAGCTCTTCGCCGACGCCGAGGTGGACGTCGCGGTGATCGAGACGGGGCTGGGCGGCCGGCTGGACGCGACCAATGTGGTGACACCGCTCGTCGCCGGGGTGACGGGGATCGCGATCGACCACACGGAGTGGCTCGGCACCACGCGCGAGGCGATCGCGCCCGAGAAGGCGGGCATCTACAAGCGCGGGGTCCCGGCGGTGGTCGGCGAGCCGGACGCGGCGATCCGGCGGATCCTCGTGGATGAGGCGGCCAGGCGCGGGGCGTCGCCGATTCGCGTGGTCGCGGAGGAGGGGAGCGCCGAGGGGATCGAGGTGCGCGGGAGCGGGACGAGCTTCCGGTGGCACACGGGCGCGGCGCGCCACGAGCTCACGACCGGGATCCCGGGTCGGCACCAGGCCAACAACGCGATCGTCGCCCTCACGATGCTCGACGCGCTGCCCGAGGCCCTCCGGGTCTCCCCCGGCGATGCGGCCGCCGCTCTCGCGTCCGTCACCCTCCCGGGGCGATTCTCCCGCCACGGTGCATGGATCTTCGACGTGGCGCACAACCCGCAGGGCTCCGTGGTGACCGCGGAGACGCTTTCCGAGATCGCGCCGGCCAGCCCCGTCGTGGCCCTCGTGAGCATCCTCGGCGACAAGGACTGGAAGCGGATGATCGGGGCGCTCGTCCCGGCGGTGGACCACCTGATCCTCACCAATGCCCCCACGGCCCCGGCGAGCCGTGCCTGGGACGTGGACGAGGTGTTCCGGCATGCACGCGCCCACGGATGGCCCGCGGAGATGGAGCCCGACTTCGACGCCGCGCTCGCCCTGGCCCCGTCCCGTGGAGCCACGGTGCTCGTCACCGGCTCGTTCCACACGGTCGGCGACGCGATGTCGCGGTTGCAGGTAGCTCTCACGCCCGGGTAAATTGCCCGGATGAGTAGTGCAGCACTCCCTGGGTTCCGCGATTTCTATCCTGACGAGCTGGCCCGCCGCGCACATGTCTTTCGCGCCTGGCGGGCCGTAGCGCGTCGGTACGCCTTCGTGGAGTACGACGGGCCTCCGCTGGAGCCCCTCGACCTCTACACGAAGAAGAGCGGCGAAGAGATCGTCGGCCAGCTGTACAACTTCACGGACAAGGGGAACCGCGAGGTCGCGCTCCGGCCGGAGATGACGCCGACCTTCGCGCGGATGGTCGGCGCGCGGGCGAACGCGCTCCGCAAGCCGGTGCGCTGGTTCTCGATCCCGCAGCTCTTCCGCTACGAGCGCGCGCAGCGCGGGCGCCTCCGCGAGCACTTCCAGCTCAACGTCGACATCGTCGGCGAGGAGAGCGAGGTCGCCGATGCGGAGCTGCTCGCGGTGGCGATCGACATCATGCGGGAGCTCGGGCTCGGACCCGCGGACGTGCGCGCGCGGGTCTCGGACCGCCGGCTGCTGAATGGGATCCTCCTCACGCTGGGGGTCACCGAGCCGCAGGTGGGCGCGGTGTACGGCGTGGTGGACAAGGTCGCGCGCCAACCCCGCGAGGTCTCCGCGGCCAAGCTCGGCGAGGCCGGGCTCGCACCCGCCCTGGTGGAGCGGGTGCTGCAACTCGCGGCCGGGACGGACTTCGCCGCGCTGCAGCGGGAGTTCGGCGCGGCACCCTCGGCGCGCGAGCACATCGAGCGCTTCGCGCGGTACCGCGCACACCTCGACGCCCTCGGCGTCGGCGACTGGGTGGACCTCGACCTCTCGATCGTACGCGGGCTCGCATACTACACCGGGATCGTGTTCGAGCTCTTCGACGCCAAGGGCGAGCTGCGCGCCATCTGCGGCGGCGGGCGGTACGACACGCTGCTCAAGGCGCTCGGCGGCACCGACCTCCCCGCACTCGGGTTCGGGATGGGGGACGTCGTGCTCGGGGAGCTGCTCACCGACCGCGGGCTCTGGCCGGAGGCGGTGCAGGAGCCGGTGGACCTGCACCTCGTGGCCGGCAACGGGGCGGGGCAGCGGTCCTACGCCGACGCGCTCCGCCTCGTGGCCGCGCTGCGCGCGGCGGGCCTCAGCGTGAACCACGCGCTGAGCGCCGAGCGCTACCTCTCGCAGGCCACGCGCAACCAGGTGGACAGCGCGCGCAAGGCCGGCTGCAGCGCCGCGATATACTTCCGCGAGGACGGCGAGGTCGAGGCCGTGAGCCTGCTCGGGAAGATGAAGGACGCCCCGACCCACACGATCCCCGCGGCGCTGGCGCTCGGCGGCGACTCCACCGCGCTGCACGCCCTCCGAGAATGGCTGCACCAGCAGCGCGACCCCGCGAGCACACCCAATGGCTGACGACAAGAAGCTGACGACGCGCGCCGAGGACTTCAGCGCCTGGTACAACGAACTCGTGCTGCGCTCCGAGCTGGCGGACTACTCGCCGGTGAAGGGCAGCATGGTGATCCGCCCCAATGGCTATGGCATCTGGGAACGGATGCAGCGCGCCCTGGACGACATGTTCAAGGCGACCGGGCACGAGAACGCCTACTTCCCACTCTTCATCCCCGAGAGCTTCCTCAAGAAGGAGGCCCAGCACGTCGAGGGGTTCGCCCCCGAGTGCGCGGTGGTGACGCACGGGGGCGGGAAGAAG
>CAZHAG010000145.1:0-1167 GCA_964529705.1 uncultured Gemmatimonas sp.
GAGGTCCAGGATCGCGCGCAACTCCTCGCGCGAGTAGACGGCGCCGGTCGGGTTGGTCGGGGAGTTGAGCATCACGCCTCGCGTGCGCGGCGTGGCGTGCCGGCTGAGCCGCTCCGGGTCCACCTTGAACCCGCGCGCCGGGTCGCCGTGCACCTCCACCGCCGTGGCACGCGCGAGCCCCACCATCTCGAAATAGCTCGTCCAGCTCGGTGTGGGGACGAGCACCTCGTCCCCGGGGCCGAAGAGCACCATGCAGGCGTTGAACAACGACTGCTTGGAGCCCGTGGAGACCACGACATCGCCCGGCGCGACGCGGTCGCTCCCCCGCCAGGCCGCGTTCGCGGCGCCCGCGATCGCCTCGCGGAGCGGGGGGATGCCTTCCACGGCGGTGTAGCGCGTGGCACCCCGGTCGAGGGCCGCCTTGGCCGCATCCCGGATCGGCTGCGGCGTGTCGAAATCCGGCTCGCCAGCGCCGAGGTCGATGATCTCCCGGCCCGCGGCCTTGAGCGCCCTGGCTTGCTGCGAGACGGCGATGGTCGCGGACTCGCGCATCGCCGCGATGTTCGCCGAGGGGCGGAACGTCAGGCCATCAGGCAACGTGAGGGCTCCGGGGTGGATGGCGGGGTTATATTGCGACTTCGACGAACGATACCCACGCGCCCCGGTGCGCGCCATTGAAAACAGAGGTCCCGCTGTGACGACCCCCGAGCGCGCGACGGCAGGCGCCGTCCGCTCCGCCCATGTGGCGTACTTCATGCCCCCAGACTGGGCGCGCGTCGCGCGCCTGGCGATCCCCGCGCTCGAGCGCCTCGGCGCCGAGGCCATCCAGCCGCAGCTGCTCCTGATCGCGCCCGATGCGCTCGCGACCGTGGCGCTCGCGCGCGCGATCGCCGCGCTCCCGGCCTGCGCCGGGAAGCGCGTGGTCGCGGCGTCGTCGCCTGCGCGGGCCAAGCGACTGCTCGCCGCCCAACCGGCGCAGGTCGTCATCGGCTCCCCTGCGACGCTCGCGCCGGCGCTCATCGCCTCCGCGCTCAAGCTCGACGAGGTCTCGACGGTGCTCTTCGCGGCTGCCGACGAGCTGGACCCCGAGGACGCCGACGTCGCCGCCCTTATGGCGGAAGTGCCGAAAGGCGCCGCCCGCCTCCTCACCGCGCTCGCCGCGACCCC
>CAZHAG010000145.1:1267-6302 GCA_964529705.1 uncultured Gemmatimonas sp.
CGTCACGACCGACGCGGTCGCGGCCAACACCTCGCTCGTGGTGCTGCTCGGCGTGCCCACCGCGACGGTCTGGAGCGGGGTGGTGGCGGCGCAGCCCTCGACGATCGTCGCGATCATCTCGCCGCGCGACCTCCCGGCGTTGCAGCTGCTCACCGGCGAGACCGCGCCGCAGCCCTTCGCAGCTCGATCCGCCGTCATGCGCGCCCGCGCCTCCGAGGCCCGGGTGCGGGCCGAGCTGCGCGAGATGCTCGCGACCGGTGTCCCGGCACGTGAGGTGCTGGCGCTGGAACCGCTCCTCGGGGAGCATGATGGCCTGGAGATCGCGGCGGCCGCGCTGCGCCTGCTGGAGCAGACCCGGGCCGCCCAGGCGGACCTCGTGCGCGAGACTGAGGTCCGCGTGCGGACCGTGATGAAGGAGGCGATGCGCGAGCGCGATGAGGCTCCGGGCGCCGGCGCCGACCGTTTCGCGCGCCCACGCGGCGCTGCTGACCGGGGCGCGCGCCCGGAGCGCGGCAGCCGGCCCGAGCGGGGCGGTCGCCCGGAGCGGGGCGAGCGGGGCGAGCGCCCCCGTTCGTTCACGCCGCGGGGCGGCAAGCCCAAGGGCTTCGCGCCGCGCAACGAGAAACCGCGCGGTCCCCGCCGCGACGACGGCCGCGGCCCGAGGAACGAGCGGTGACCGGATCGTTCCAGCTGACCGGCGGCTGGATCGAGGTCATCGCCGGCGTCATGTTCAGCGGGAAGAGCGAGGAACTCATCCGCCGGGTGCGCCGGTCGATGATCGCGAAGAAGCGGGTGCAGGTCTTCAAGTCGCACCTCGACGACCGCTACTCGGGAGGCGTCTATGCCGTGGGGAGCCACGATGGCCGCACGATCGAGGCGCTCCCGGTGGACTCGTCGCACCAGATCGCGCTCCGACTCGACCCGCTCGCACAGGTGGTGGCGATCGACGAGGTGCAGTTCCTCGACGCGGGGATCGTCGCCATCGCGAGCGACCTCGCCCTCCGCGGGCGCCGCGTGATCCTCGCCGGCACCGACACGGACTTCCGGGGCGAGCCCTTCGGCCCGATGCCGCAACTGATGTGCGTGGCCGAGGTGGTGGACAAGCTCCACGCGATCTGCGTGCTCTGCGGCGCCCCCGCGAGCCGCAACCAGCGCCTCATCGACGGCCGCCCAGCCGCCTACGACTCACCGACGGTGATGGTGGGGGGCGCCGAGGCATACGAGGCACGCTGCCGGGCGTGCCACGCCGTGACCCGGGGAGACACGCAGCAGCTGGTGTTGTAGGGCCGGGAACCCGCGGGAATCCGCGAGAACTGAAGCGGTCGAGAGAAGAGGAGAGGTGAGAAGGAGAGGGGGGAGAGAGAGAACGAGAGGGTGCGACGAAGTCGAGGACGTAGCTCCTCACACCTCACACCTCACACCTCTCACCTGCCTTTCAGCAGAACCTCCTCGAAGAACCCGATCGCCCGCGGATCGTTCGACTGCCCGAGCCAGAACACCGCGGTGCGGCGCAGCTCCGGGTCCTTGTGCGTGCGCGCGATCCGGATGAGCGCCGGCACCGATTCATCCTTGGGGCGCTGCGAGAGCGAGAAGATCGCGCTCTTGCGCACCTCGCGGTCGCCGGACGGATCGTCCACGATCTCCTGCAGCCCCGCGGTCACCGCGTCCCCCGCCGCCTGGCCCACCCAGAAGAGCGCGGACTCGCGCACCTCGCGCGGACGGTCGGCGGCCTTCGCCAGCGTGAGCAGTCGCGGCCAGACCACCGCGCCCTCGGCGATGCTCGCCGGGAAGATCGCGTCCTTCGCGGGGCGTCCCTCGCCGCGCTCCGCGAGGCCCAGCAGGTAGTCCGTCGCGGCGACCGGGGGCACCGTCCCGAGGTCGAGAGCCGCCGAGCCGCGCCACCGTCCGCCGACGTAGGTGCGGAGCGCCATCACCGTGCCGCGCGAGACGTCGAGCGAGACCCGCACGGGGCCCGGCTCGCACTCGTCCTCCCACTCCTTCGACGCAAGGTTCCCGCTGCCGAAGAACGCGTTCCGGCCGCCGGTGCGTACGGTGATCCCGCCCCGTCCGTTCCCGCAGGTCCCGGGCATCGCCGCGAACGACATCCAGACCGTTCCGCTGCGCACCTCGGCGACCCGCTGGGCGATCGCGCGCGCGGCCGCCTGGCCGCTCCCCTGCGCCTCCACGGCGACCGGAAGGGTGGCGAGTGCCACGACCCCCGCGAGCGCCGCCGCGCCGACGGCCCAGGGCCGCACCGCCGCGACGCTCATTTGTTGATGATCTCCTCGAGCAGCTTCGCCACGCGCGGGTCGCGCGACTGCCCGAGCCAGAAGATCGCCTGCCGCCGGAGCTCGCGGTCCGGCTCTCGCCGCGCGATGTCGAGGAGCTTGTCCACGGCCGCGTCGTCGTTCTTCTTCTGCGAGAGCACGAAGATCACCTGGTTCCGCAGCTCGGTGTCGTCGCCGCCGCTGTCGTAGATCTCGGCGAGATCCTTGACGGGTGCGCCACTCTGTCCCGCCCAGAAGAGCGCCGACTTCCGCATCTCGGGGTCGAGCCGGCGGTCCTTCGCCTGCTGCAGCAGGAAGCGCGTGTTCTCGGGCGACCGGCTCTGCGACACCGAGAAGAGCACCTTCTCCTTCAGTTCCGCGCTCTCGAGCGATGCGTAGAGCTCGCGGAGGAAGGCGGCGTTCGCCTCCCCCTTCCGCTGGCCGAGCCAGAAGATCGCCTCCCCCCGCACGTCCTCGGACACGTCGCGCCGCTTGGCGAAGTCGCGCAGGATGACCCGGGACCGCTCGGTATCCATCTGCGAGATCGAGAAGAGCGCCTTCTTCTGCATCTCCTCGTCCGGCGCCTCCTTGAGGAGGATCTGCTCGAGCACCTCGACCGCGCGCGGGTGCTTGGTCTGCGAGAGCCAGAACACGGCGTCCTCGCGGGTGGCGCGGTCGGGGTCGTTCTTCGCCGCGTTCAGCAGGATGTCGAACGCCTCGTCGGTGTGCCGCTGCGAGACGAGGAAGACGGCCTTGCGGCGGAGCAGCTCCGAGCACTTGTCGCGCCGCTCGAGGACCTTCTTCAGGATGGGCAGCGCGAGGTCGGCGTCCATCTGCATCAGCGCGTTCAGCGCCTCGATCCGCTCGTCGTCCACCACCTGCTCGCAGCCGGACGGGATATCGTCCCCGCGACCGCCTCGCGACTCGCGCGAGATGCGCACACCGGCCTGTGCCAGCTCACGACGCGCCTCGGCCAGGCCGCGCTCGATCTCAGGGCGTGCACGCTCGAGTTCCGCGGCGGCCTGCGCCATCGCCTCCCCCACCCCCGCGACCGTCGCCTCGGCGATCGCCGCCGCCATCTCGGAGACCGCGGCCGCGGCATCCGCGTCGCCCCGCCGGGCGAGGCGGCCGTTCACGCGGGTGAGCAGTGCCGACGACTCGCCGGAGGCGTAGGTGGCCGCCTTCGGATACTCCACGCGCTGCTGCTCGAGCGCGGCAGCCGCACGCCGCAGGTCGGACTGGGCACCCAGCCGCTGCAGGGCGAACGCCTCCCAGTAGAGCGCATCCCCGGCGTACGCCGACTTCGGATAGCGATCGACGATCTCGCGGAACGCCTGCGCGGCGCGCGACCATGACTCGTCGGAGATCGCGATGCGACCGCGGCGCCAGAGCGAATCCGCGGTGTCGCGCGGCGCCCAGCTCTCGGCCGGGACCTGCAGTCCCGGCTGGTGCCCCGGCCGCGCGGCATCGGGGAGCAGCGCGGTCGTGACGCCGGCCGCGGCGAGAAGTGCGATGGACAGGAGCTTCATGTGCGGGTCCTCAGGGTCAGGTGCCGGTCGCGCCGGAGCGCAGCCGTGTCAGGAGTTGGGTGCGCTGGAGCGTGCGGTCGATCATGTCCCGCTCCTCGGCCGTGCGGCCCGAGCGCTGGACCAGTTGCACGAGCAGCGTCTCGAGGTCTTCCAGCAGCCGGCGGCGGATCGGGTCCTCGCCGGCGGGTGAATCGAGCAGGAGCCGCGTGTTCGTGAGCACATCGCGCGCCCAGCGGCCCATCAGGGAGTCCATCATCGCGTCGGCGGGCATCGTCGCGACCACCGCGACCAGGGCCTCGGCGCGCGAGAGGTGCTCCCGCGAGGCGACGGAGTAGGCGGTGCCGGGCTCCCCAGCGTCGGCTGAGCCGGAGGGCAGGAGGCCGCGCACCTGGACGTCCCGTGATGCCTGGCGCACGGGGACGGTGCGCGTCGGCGCGGGCTCGACGGTGTGCGACGCGAGGGCCGCCGCCGGGGATCGTGCCCCTTCCGGACCGCCGTCGAGCGCGACCGGCAGCTCCGGTGTGCCGGGCTGGAGGTCCTGCGGCACCGTCGTGTCCGCTCCCGCGATGCGCGCGGGTTCGGCGAGCGAGGCCTCGCGCTGCAGGACGTAGCGGCCCACGCCGATGCCGATCAGGAGCGTCGCGGCCATCCCGATCCAGGGCGCCTTCCGCCACGGGCGGCGCACCGGCGGGGCCTGCCGCGTGGCACGGGCGCGGGCGACCACCGCCCACATCTCGTCCCGCGGTACCCCGGCGGGCGGCCGGTTGTACTCCGGCGCCTCGCGCTGCAGGAATGCCTCGAACCGCTCGTCGTGCCCGTCGTTCATGATGCCCACTCCCCGGCGAACTCCGCCAATTCCGTGCGCAGCTTGGCCCGTGCCCGCGACAGCTGCGCCTTGGACGTCCCCGACTGGATCCCCAGTGCGGTCGCGATCTCCTCGTGCGTGTACCCTTCCACGTCGTGCAGCACGAACACCGTCCGGTAGCCCTCCGGCAGGCCATCGATCGCCCGCCGCAAACGCAACTTGAGGTCCGGCTCGGCTTCCCGGGTGGGGAGGGTGACCTCCGGCAGTTCGTCCCCGCCGATCTCCCGTCCCCGGATGCGCCGCACCTTCTTGAGCCCGTTCAGGATCACCGACACCGCGATCGAGTGCAGCCAGGTCGCGAGGGAGCTATCCCCCCGGAAGTCGGCGAGCCGTTCGAAGGCCCGGATGAACGTGTCCTGCGTGAAGTCCCGCGC
>CAZHAG010000146.1:0-5967 GCA_964529705.1 uncultured Gemmatimonas sp.
TGGCGGCGGCGTCGCCGGCGCGCCGATGACGCTGGACGCGGGGCTCGACGAGCAGGCCGCATACCGTACGGGAGGGCGCGCGGCGCGTCCGATGCCCTCGCGTCCGGTCTCCGAGATGCGCGCGGTATTCGGGCACGACGATCCCACGGAACCCTCTCCGCCGACCCCGCCGCCCGCGGGGCTCGTGCTCATGTCGCCCACGGGCGACCAGGCGCTCGCGATGGTCGGGATGGACTTCTATACGATCACCATCCCGCAGGTCGGCGCCACGGCGCCCACCGTCTCCGTCGCGTCGCCGGCCAGCGCGCCCGTGCCGGTGCGCAAGCTGAACGAAGTGGGAGGCGAGTTCCCGGCGTGGACCTCCGGCGGTCGCCAGGTGATGTGGTCGCTCGCGAACGCGCTCTTCACCTACGACCTCGACCGCGCGCAGGCCGTGGACGACTCGCTCAAGGCGGACGCGCGTACCAAGGCGCTCCTCCGCGCCGACACCACGAAGAAGGACAGCATCGCCCGCGCCGATTCGATCGCCAAGGCGGACACCACGAAGAAGGAGAAGCCCGGCTACAAGCCCGTCGAACAGCGCGTGACGCTCTCGGCGACCCGCGACAAGCCGGTGGGCACGGTCGTCCTGCGCGGCGCGAAGGCGATCACGATGAAGGGACATGAGATCATCGAGAACGCCGACATCGTCGTGCGCGACGACCGCATCGTCGCCGTCGGCGCGCGCGGGAGCGTCACCATCCCGCCCAACGCGCGCATCATCGACGTCGGAGGGAAGGTCGTCATGCCGGGAATGGTCGACACGCACTACCACCCCCAGTGGCTGACGCCGCAGGTCCACAACACGCAGACCTGGCAGTACCTCGCCACCCTCGCGTACGGGACCACCACCACGCGCGACCCGCAGACGGCCACCACCGACTTCCTCACCTACGGCGACCGCGTCGCGATGGGGGAGATGATCGGACCGCGCATCTACACCACGGGGCCCGGCGTCTTCAGCGGCGAGCCGGTGCGCGACCTCGACCACGCGCGACAGATCCTGTCGCGCTACGCGAAGTACTACGACACCAAGACGCTCAAGATGTACATGAGCGGCAACCGCCAGCAGCGGCAGTGGATCATCGTGGCGGCGAAGGAACTCGGCATCATGCCGACCACCGAGGGCGGGCTCGACCAGAAGCTCAACATGACGCACGGGATCGACGGCTACCCGGGGATCGAGCACACCCTCCCGATCACGCCGAAGTTCGACGACGTCTTCCAGTGGTACAAGGGCACGGGGACCTTCAACTCGCCGACGCTCATCGTGGAGTACGGCGGCCCCTTCGGCGAGGGTTGGTTCTACCAGAGCGAGGACCTGCTCGGCGACGCGAAGCTGCGCCGCTTCACGCATCCCGTGGACTTCGACTCGAAGATCCGCCGACGCGGCTCGGGGAACGCCCCCGGACCCGCGGGCTTCGCGGTGAAGGAGGAGTACGCGATGTGGCAGCACGCCGAGGACGTGGCGAAGGCGGTCGCGGCCGGCGGGAAGATCGGGGTGGGGAGCCACGGCCAGTTGCAGGGGCTGGGGATGCACTGGGAGCTCTGGCTGATCCAGGGCGGGGGGCTCTCGACGCACGACGCGCTGCGCGCGGCGACGATCGTCGGCGCGGAGGCGATCGGGATGGCGACGGACCTGGGCTCGCTCGAGCCGGGGAAGCTCGCGGACCTGATCGTGCTCGACCGCGACCCGCTCGCCGACATCCGCAACAGCAACTCGGTCGGGATGGTGATGCTGAACGGCCGGCTCTACGACGGGAACACGCTCGACGAGATCCATCCGCGGCAACGGAAGCTCTCGGTCCAGCCCTGGGTGTACACGCCACCGAAGGCGGCGGCGGGGATCGTGCCCTGATCTCAGGATCGGCGACGCCGGCGCGGGGTGCGCCGGCGGGTGCTGCGCTGCCGCCTACTCGGCGATCTGCGCGTTCTCGGCGTCGAAGATCACGCCGGGCTTCGCTCCGGGGAGCGGGAGCGCGCCGAGCGTCTCGCTCGCCTCGATGGGCACGGCGTCGGTGGCGCCCTCTTCCTTGCGGGCCTCGCGCTCTTCCTTGCGCGCCTTCTTCTTCGCGGCGCGGTCCATCTCCTTCCTGCGCTTCTCATAGTTGTAATTCGGCTTGCGTGCCACGTTAGGCGCCTCTCAGCTGTCCTGTTGGTGAACGTGGGCGCGGCCCGGATGGCGACGCCCACGATGAACGAAAGCTAACCCATTGGCGTACTTTCGGTTACCCCTCTCGCTGAGAAAAGGATCACGATGCGTCGCATTCGGATGCTGTTCACGCGCGGTTTCGCGCTGGTCTTCACGGTCGCGTTCGCTCTTGCATTCGGCCAGGTGGCGGAGCTCCGCGGCCAGGCGTTCGACCTGATGGAGGCGACGATCCCGGGCGTGCACGCGGCGCTCAAGTCCGGGCGAGTCACCTGCCGTGCGCTCGTGCAGGGGTACCTCGACCGCATCGCGGCGTACGACCAGCAGGGGCCGAAGCTGAACGCGATCCAGAACGTGAACCCGCGCGCGCTGCAGGAGGCGGATTCGCTCGACGCCGCCCGCCGCGCCGGCCGCGCGATGGGACCGATGCACTGCGTGCCGGTGCTGCTCAAGGACCAGGTCGAGACGAAGAAGATGCCGACCACCTACGGCTCGGCCCTCTTCAAGGACTTCGTGCCGCAGCGCGACGCGACCGTCGTCACGCGTCTCGAGGCCGCGGGCGCGATCATCCTCGCCAAGACCACCATGGGGGAGTTCGCCTCGCGCTACGTGGGCTCGGCGATGGGGATCATCCGCAACGCGTACGACCCGATGCGGAATCCGAGCGGCTCCTCCGGCGGCTCGGCGTCCGCGGTGGCGGCGAACTTCGGACTCGTCGGGATCGGTGAGGACACGGGCGGGTCCGTGAGGGGCCCTGCAGCGGTGACGAGCCTCGTGGGGCTGCGTCCCACGTTGCAGTTGATCAGTCGCTTCGGGATGCTCCCCGCGAACCCGACGCAGGACACGATGGGCCCGATGACGCGCACCGTGATGGACGCCGCGCTCCTGCTCGACCAGATGGTCGGGTATGATGCGAACGATCCGATCACGGCCTATGCGGTGGATCGCACGCCGGCGAGCTATGCGGCGCTGCTCAAGGCCGACGCGCTCAAGGGCGCGCGGATCGGCGTCCTGCGGCCGCGCACCGACACGAGTGCCGCCGCGCGGAGCGACACGAGCGCCGCGGCGCGCGAGACCGCTGCCGACCGGTCGCGGGTGCGCGCCGTGATGGACCGGGCGATCGCACAGCTCCGCGCGCTCGGCGCGACCGTCGTGGATTCGCTGGTGATCCCCGAGCTCAACCAGCGCGGCGGTCCGGGGAACGACTTCGAGACGGAGCAGGCGACGGACGCGTACTTCCGCGACCACCCCAACGCGCCCGTGAAGACGCTCAAGGAGATCATGCTCTCCGGCGTCGTGAACCCGTGGCGCGCGCGCGGGATGATGGAATACGTGGGAAAGACCACCAGCGATCCCGACTACCTGGTGGTGATGCAGCGGCGCGAGGCGGTGCGCGTGGGCGTGCTCAAGGCGATGGCGGACCAGAAGCTCGACGCGATCGCGTACGCCACCTTCGACCAGGAGCCCTCGCTGATCGCGGAGGACGTGCTCACCAACCCCCGGCCGCGCGACGGCTACGGCCGCGGGGACAACCGGGGCCTGAGCCCGACCACCGGTTTCCCGGCGCTCACCCTGCCCGCGGGCTTCACCACGAACGAGCTCCCCGTGGGGCTCGAGCTCCTCGGCCGGCCGTTCAGCGAGGCGCTGCTGCTCGGGCTCGGGTACTCGTTCGAGCAGGGGACGAAGTACCGGCGGCCGCCGAAGACCACGCCTCCGCTGCCGGCCGGCCGGTAGGCGCGGGCGCAGCGCGGAGGGCGCCGGTCAGTCGGGCGCGCTCCCCGACGCGGTCTTGAGCCGCGCCTTCTCCTGCTGCACGTACCACTCCGCCTCGCGGAGGAGCGCCTGCGCGTCGAAGACGATGCCGTCCTTGATCGTCCACGCCACGCCGCCGTGCTTCCACTGCTCCGTGCGCGGCACGAGCCCGGCAACGCCGTAGCCGCGCCCGTACATCACCTTGAAGTTGTCGATCGGGTTGCCGTTCACGACCGCGAGATCCGCCCGGCACCCGACGCGGATACCGCACATGTTCTCGAGGCCGAGCACGCCGTAGGCGTTCGTCGTCGCGACCTTGATGACGTCGATCGGGTGGATCCCCGCCTCCTGCAGGAGTTCGAGCTCGCGGATCAACGCCACGCCGCCGATCCCGCCCTCGTCACTCCCGGCGGTGAGGCGCCCGCCGCGCTCGTGGTACATCCGCACGTACTTCATCCAGATCTGGAAGTTCTTCCGCCAGTTGATCTCGTCGCTCGTCTTCCACTCGCGCTTGAAGGCGCCGTGCAGCGTGGTGTCGGGCCCCGCCGTGACCTCCGACGGGTGCATCAGCGTCTCCTTCACCGGAAGCCCGACGGCGCGCCAGACATCCCGGTTGTCCTCGTAGACCGCGAGCGTCGGATTCCAGTTGGTGCCGTTCTTCACGAGCTTGTCGATCACCGCCTCGAGCCGCGCCGGGTCCCGCTCGGCCTGGGCCCAGAGGAGCCCGGCGTACCGGAAGCGGTCGAGCTCGTCCCAGTAGTTGTAGTCGGTCGGGAAGTCCTGTGAGCCCACGAGGGCCGCGTCCGGGATCCCGTACCAATGCTCGATGCTCCGAACCCCGGCGTCGCTCGCGATCGCGCCATCGGTCTCGGAGACCTTGAGGTCCACCATCGTGAACATCCCGAGCTTGTTGGACTCGTCGGCGATCGCGGCCATCACGTCGGGGTACTGGCCCGGGCTCTTCGAGACCTTCACGCAGTCCGCTCCCTGCGCCTTGAACTCGCGCACCATGACGCGCGCCTTGTCCGGAGTGTTCCCCTCGTCCCAGCGCCGGAGGGGGAGGGGCCAGCGCTGGCAGAGCACGAGGCGTGGCGCGACGAGCTGGTTCGCCGCGGCGAGGCGGCGCTGCTCCGTGAGGACGCGGAGGCCCGCGCCGGAGCCGGCGTCGCGGACGGTGGTGACGCCGTGCCCGAGGTAGAGCCGGTAGGCGAAGTCGAGTCCGCGCGGGCCGAGGTCGCTGCCGACCGGCGGGAGGTGTGCGTGCATCTCGACGAGGCCGGGGATGACGTACTGCCCCTTCGCGTCGATGACGCGGTCGCCCGTGGGACGGCGGAAGTTCGGGCCGTGGCTCCTCAGGTTCACCGCGTCCATCAGGACGACATCCACGATGACGCCGTTCTCGATCACGATGTCCACCGGCCCCTCGGGGGGCATCGCGCGCGGCGAACCCGGCGCGCCGCGGCCGGAGAGGATCGTGGCGTTGCGGATCACGAGGCGCCGGACCTGCTCGCCGCGGATGGTCCCCATCGGGAGGACCCCGGGGCCGTTGTTCGGCGCCAGGAACGACTCCGTGCCCTGTGCGCGCGCGGGAACCGCCGAAGCGAGGACCGTGCCGCTGAGGAGCAGCACGAGGGAAAGGGTGGGCAGCAGGACGGGACGACGGCTGGACGGGGACATCGTGCTTCTCCGCTCGGGTCGCGTCGAATATGCCGCCAGCCCGGTCCCCCGGATAGACAAGGCGGCCGTCACGTCGCACCTTCAGCCGCGTCGTCCCCACCCGATCCCCGGAGTGCCGCATGAGCTCGCGTGCCGACCGCCGCGCCTTCGTCCGCTTCCTGGCGGCGAGTCCGCTCCTCGCACCGCTCGCCCTGGGCGGTTGTGCGGATGACGACGGGGACGAGTCGCTCGCCGCCGCACTCGACCGCATGGGCACCTACGGCGAGCCGGACCAGGAGCTCGGCGAACTCATCGAGTCCGCCGACAAGGCGCTCGACGTGTTCGACATGCGCGTCACCGCGCAGCGCACG
>CAZHAG010000147.1:0-5877 GCA_964529705.1 uncultured Gemmatimonas sp.
CCGACGCTGGTGCTCCTCCACGCGACGCCGGCGAGCAACCTCGTCTACGTGACCGAGGACCGGAGCGACGACTTCCTGCGGAAGATGGCGGCGCAGGCCGGGGTGCGCGCGGGGGACGTCGTCGCGTTCGGCCACACGCACAAGCCCTGGTCGCGGACCGTGGACGGCGTGCTCTTCGTGAACACGGGCTCGGTGGGGCGCCCCAAGGATGGTGACCCGCGCGCGGCCTACGTCGTGCTCGACTTCTCGGCCGCGCCGCCCACGGCGACGGTCGAGCGCGTGCCCTACGACGTGATGGCGGCGAAGGCGGCGCTGGAGGAGGGGGGCCTCCCCGGCGCCTTCGGGTTGGTGTTGGAGAGCGGGCTGGCCTGAACCGGGAAGATCCCGCTCTCGCGGCTCGCGCCCCAGGAGTCGCGGAGCAGCATCCGGTGCGTGGCCCGCTCCCCATGCTCCCCCGGGTGGCGCTGCACGTAGCTCCCGTCGGGCTGGAGGTCCCACGCCTGCCGGTTGTCCTGCAGGCAGACCTCGAGGATCCCCTGCAGCCGCGCCTGGAGCTCCGGCTTGTCCACCGGCGCGACGACCTCCACGCGACGGTCGAAGTTGCGCGGCATCCAGTCGGCGGAGCCGAAGTAGTACTCCGGCGCCCCGTCGTTCCCGAACATCCAGATGCGCGAGTGCTCGAGGAAGCGGCCGATGATGCTGATCACCCGGATCCTGTCCGAGAGCCCCCAGACACCGGGGCGGAGGCAGCAGACCCCGCGGACGATGAGGTCGACCTCCACGCCCGCCGCGGAGGCGCGGTAGAGCGCGTCGATGCACTCGGAGTCCACCAGCGAGTTCATCTTCGCGATGATCCGCCCGGGGCGTCCCGCCATCGCGTGCGCCGTCTCGCGGTCGATCAGGGCGAGCACCCGCTCGCGCATGTTGAGCGGCGCCACGAGGAGGCGGCGGTAGTCGGCGCGGCGTGAGTAGCCCGTGAGCGAATTGAAGAGATCGCTGATGTCGGCACCGATCGCCTCGTCGCAGGTGAGGAGCCCGATGTCCGTGTAGATGCGCGCGGTGCGGGTGTTGTAGTTCCCGGTCCCCACATGCACGTAGCGCCGGATCCCCTCCGGTTCCTTCCGCACGACGAGCGCGGTCTTGGTGTGCGTCTTGAGCCCCGGCAGGCCGTACACCACGTGCACGCCGAACGACTCGAGCGTGCGCGCCCAGGCGATGTTGTTCACCTCGTCGAAGCGCGCCTGCAGCTCCACCAGCACGGCCACCTGCTTCCCGCGCTGCGCGGCCTGCGTGAGCGCCTGCACGATCGCGCCGTCGCCCGAGGTGCGGTAGAGCGTCATCTTGATCGCGAGCACCTGCTCGTCGCGCGCCGCGCTCTCGATGAAGGTCTCCACCGAGGCGCCGAACGAGTCGAATGGGTGGTGCACCAGCACGTCCTTCTCGCGGATCACCTCGAAGATCGACCGGTTGGCGTCGCGGAGCTCGGCCGGCACCACGGCGATCAGCGGCGGGTCCCGGTGCTCGGGGATGTCGATCGCGCTGAGCGAGAGGAGGTCGCCCACGTCCAGCAGTGGTCCCGGTTCGAGGATCTCGCGGTCGGTGAGCGGCGCCATCTCCGGCGCCTCGCTCGCCCGCAGCTCCTCGAGCAGCAGCTCGCGCAGGTGCGCCGGCATCCCGCTCTGCACCTCCACCCGCACCACCTCGCCGAAGCGCCGCTGGAAGAGCTGCTCCTCGATGGTCGCGAGCAGGTCCTCCGGCTCCTCCGTGTGCGAGATCTCGAGGTCGGAGTAGCGGGTGAGGCGGAAGAGGTGGCTGCCGAGGATCTCCATCCCCGGGAAGAGCGCATCCAGCCGCTCGGCGATGAGCGCCTCGAGCGGCACGTACGAGTGCGGCCGCCCCGTGGGAACCCAGCGCGGCAGGCTCTTCGGCACCTTCACCCGCGCGAAGCGCACGTCCCCGCGCTCCGGGTCGCGCAGTTCCACCGCGAGCGAGAGCGAGAGGTTCGAGATGTACGGGAAGGGGTGCCCGGGATCCACCGCGAGCGGGGTGAGCACGGGGTACACCTGTCCCTCGAAGAAGGCGTCGAGCCGCGTGCGCTCGTCCTCCTCCAGCTCGTGCACGCCCAGCAGGCGGACCCCGATCCTGCGCAGCTCGGGGAGGAGCACGTCATGCAGGCAGTGCCGCGCCCGCTCCAGCAGGGCGCGCACCCGTTCGTCGATCAGCGCCAACTGCTCGGCCGGCGTGAGCCCGTCCGGCGGCGCCTGCAGCACCCCCGCCGAGAGCTGCCGCCGGAGGCCCGCCACGCGCACCATGTAGAACTCGTCCAGGTTCGACGCGAAGATCGCCAGGAACTTGAGCCGCTCGAGAAGGGGCGTCCGCTCGTCCTCCGCCTCGTGGAGCACGCGCGAGTCGAACTCGAGCCACGAGAGCTCGCGGTTGAGGAACTCCGGGTTCTTCGAGACGAGGGGGTTCACGGACTCAGCCACGCACCGCGGCGATGACCCAGTACGACGCCCCGGCCACCGCCGCCGCCGCCGGGATCGTGATCACCCAGGCCCAGATCATCCGCGTCGCCACGCCCCAGCGCACCGCGGAGAGCCGGTGCGTGGCGCCCACGCCGACGATGGCGCCCGAGATCGTGTGCGTGGTGCTCACGGGGATCCCGAGCCAGGTGGCGAGGAAGATCGCCGACGCGCCCCCCGTCTCGGCGCAGAAGCCGCCGATCGGCTTGAGTTTGGTGACGCGTGAGCCGAGCGTGTGCACGATCCGCCACCCCCCCATGAGGGTGCCCATCGCGATCGCGAAGTGCGCGCCGAGCTTGATCCAGAACGGGATGGTCTCGCCGCTCGGCAGGTAGAAGTGCCGCAGGAAGCCCGTCTCGTTCACGAAGTACGCCTGTCCCGCCACGAGGAGCGAGACGATGATGCCCATCGTCTTCTGCGCGTCGTTGGCGCCGTGCGAGAGCGAGAAGAGCGCGGAGCTCGCGATCTGCATCCCGCGGAAGAGCGGCTCGACGGCGGCCCGTCGCGCCTTCCGGAAGGCCCAGGTGCTCGCGACCATCAGCGACCACCCCGCGGCCATGCCGATCATCGGCGAGAGCACGATGAAGACGAGGGTCTTGGTCCACCCCGACGCGATGATCGCGCCGAACCCCGCCTTGGTGACCGCCGCGCCCGCGTACCCGCCGATGAGCGCATGCGACGAGCTCGAGGGGATCCCGTACCACCAGGTGATCAGGTTCCAGACGATGGCGCCGATCAGCCCGGCGAGGATCACGTCCGGGTTCACGATCGCGATGTCGATCATCCCCTTCCCGATCGTCTTCGCGACGTTGGTCTCGAAGATGAAGAGGGCCAGGAAGTTGAACGAGGCCGCCCAGACCACCGCGGTGAAGGGGCTCAGCACCCGCGTCCCCACGATCGTCGCGATGGAGTTCGCGCTGTCGTGGAAGCCGTTGATGTAGTCGAAGACGAACGCGACCCCGACGATCGCGAGGATGTACCAGACCACGGTCAGGAGTTCTTGAGGGAGATGCTCTCGAGCACGTTCGCGACATCCTCGCACTCGTCCACCGCGTGCTCGAGGTTGTCGTAGATCTCCTTCCACTTGATCACCTCGATCGCGTCCGGCGACCCCGAGAAGAGCGCCGCGATCGCCTTCGAATAGATCGCGTCCGCCTTCTCCTCCAGCTCCTTCACGTGCCGCGAGGACTTGTGCACGGCCGTCGGCGTCCGGACGTCCTTCACGCCCAGGCTGATCGCCTCCGCGCACTCCACGAGCACCTGCGTGAGTTCGTTGGCCGCCTCGCGCCGCTCCTTGATCTGGAACATCGAGGCGCGGCGTGCCGTGCCGTCCATCAGGTCCACCACGTTGTCCAGCCGGTTGGCCAGGAGGTGGATGTCCTCGCGGTCGAGCGGCGTCACGAACGAGCGGTCGATCCGCTGCATGATGTCGTACGTGAGCGCGTCGGCGGCATGCTCCTCCGCCTTGATCTTCGTCGTGAGTTCCTCGAGCCGCTTCGGCTCGTTGAAGAGCTCCTTGAGCAGGGCGGCCGAGTTCTTGAGGCGGAGGCTCAGCTGGTCGAACAGGTCGAAGAAGCCTTCGTCCTTGGGCAGGAATCGCACGGGAGGGTTGGGCGAAGTGGGGGGAGGCGCGCTCATGATGACCCGCCGGGCGGGGAGACGCGGCTCGAGGCCTGCGCCTAAACATACCGAACCCCGGACGACCCCCGCAAACGCGGCACCCGCGGAGAGGGCGTGCGTCGCCGCGCCCTACTCCACGAGGCGCAAGAGCCCGCGCTGCAACAGGATGGCCCGCCGACGCTCGACGAGCTCGGCACGGATGAAGATCCGGACCAGGAGCACCCCCGCGAGGAAACCGCCGATGTGGGCCCACACGGCGACACCCCCCTTCACGCCCCCCACGAGCCCGATCTGCGGGATCCCCTCAAGGAGCTGGAGCGCGAACCACCAGAGCAGCACTCCCCAGGCCGGCACGGGGATGACCTTGAAGAAGATGATGAAGATGAAGAGCATCCGGACCCGCACCGCGGGGAAGAGCACCAGGTAGGCACCCATGATCCCCGAGATCGCCCCCGACGCACCGACGGTCGGGATCGGCGACGCCGGATCGACCGCCACGTGGGCCGCCGCCGCCGCGAGCCCGCACACGAGGTAGAACACCAGGAAGCGCCCGCGCCCCATCACGTCCTCGATGTTGTTCCCGAACACCCAGAGGAAGAGCGCGTTCCCGATCAGGTGCATCCAGCCGCCGTGCAGGAACATCGAGAGGATCGGCGTCACCCAGTTGATCGGCTGCGCATCCACCACGCAGGAGAGCCCGGGAGCGATCGGCACGCCGAACCCCAGCGAGGCGCGCCCCGAGATCTCCCCGGGCACCATCCCGAGGTTGCACACGCTCATCGCGAGGAGATCCCGGTCGAATCCGGCCCCCTGGACCACCACCCAGACGGTCACGAGCGCCGCGAGGAGCAGGATGGTCATCAGCGGCGGCCGTACCGTCGGATTGTCGTCGCTCAGCGGAATCATCTGTCTCGGTGTCCGGGGTCCATTCGGCGGAACGCCGGCGCGGGTGCCATTTTGGCGTGAATCTCTGGCCCCACCCTTGCCGTTGCAGTACTTACAGATGGCACGACTCGCGTCCTGAACGCCCGCTGGCAACTCCAGCAGCCCTTCGGATCGCGACTTTCCAGCGGACAAGATACCCCTTCGAGGACTCAATGGCAGACAAAGTGATCGGCATCGATCTGGGCACGACCAACTCGGTCGTTGCGGTGATGGAGGGCGGGGACCCCGTCGTCATCCCCAACGCCGAGGGGGGGCGCACCACGCCTTCCGTGGTCGGCTTCAGCAAGGACGGCGAGCGCCTCGTGGGGCAGATCGCCAAGCGGCAGGCGGTGACGAACCCCACCAACACCGTCTTCTCCATCAAGCGCTTCATGGGTGGCAAGATGTCCGAGGTACAGACCGAGACGGCGCGCGTGCCGTACAAGGTCGTGCGCGGACAGAACGACCTCGCCGCCGTCGAGGTCCAGGGCAAGACGTACACGCCCCCCGAGATCTCGGCGATGATCCTCCAGAAGATGAAGCAGACGGCCGAGGACTACCTCGGACACTCGGTGTCCAAGGCGGTCATCACCGTGCCCGCCTACTTCAATGACTCGCAGCGCCAGGCCACCAAGGACGCCGGCAAGATCGCCGGCCTCGAGGTGCTGCGCATCGTGAACGAGCCGACGGCGGCCGCGCTCGCCTACGGCCTCGACAAGGACAAGAAGAAGGACGAGAAGGTCGCCGTCTTCGACCTGGGCGGCGGCACCTACGACATCTCGGTGCTCGAGCTCTACGAGGTGGACGGCAC
>CAZHAG010000148.1:0-2801 GCA_964529705.1 uncultured Gemmatimonas sp.
GTGTGGATGATCCGCGAATCGAGGTCGGGACCGCTGTCGTCGTCCTCGACCACGAGGCGCCCGCTGCTGTTGCGCACGAAGAGCACCGCGTCGAAGTCGTCGCTGGCCAGGTCGAGCTGCAGCGTGGCGATCGCCGTGAGCTCGAGCGTCCAGACGTCGGCCCGGGTCTGGTCGGCGAGCAGGCAGGACGCCGACGTGAGCGTTCCCGCGACCATGCCGTCGATCGCGACGGCACCCACGGGGACGGCGCACTCCGCGGAGTCCTGCGGTCCCGTCGGTCCGTCATCGCCGCAGCCAAGGGCGAGCATGCTCACGAGCGCCGCGCCGGCGGCGACGGACAGTTTGCGCAATGCGGGCATCGGTACTCCGCGGGAGGGTGTCCGGCGCGCGCGTCAGGCCGGAGATGCCGGCCGACGCACGCGTCGGGTGGGTCAGGGCTTCTTGAGCGCCTTGATCTCTGGCGGCAGTTCGAAGAGCGACGGGGCCTGCTCGCCGACCTCGACCTTCGTGATCGTGAGCACCTGCTCGAACCCCATCATCGAGTTCACGACCTTGTGCGGCATCAGGAGCCCGCCCACCGACTTGTACTCGGAGAGCCGGCCCACCGTCGCGATCTCACCCTGGGGCGTGGCCTGCGTCCCCGAGGTCTCGAGGATCAGCCCGGACGTCACCGAATAGCACTCCGTGGTGACGCGCTCCGACTTCCAGGTCAGCTTCACCTTGAGACACTTCTCGCCGGCCACGTCGCCCTCGCCGGCGAGTTCCATCGCGGTGAAGAGGTCCGGCGTGCGCACCATCGCGCTGAAGTTCGCACCGTCGATGAACGTGGCCGCCTCGGCGCCCGTGAGGATCCGCGGGCCCGCCATCGGGTCGTTGGCCCAGACGGTCGACCCGTCCGACCCCTGCTTCATCTCCCCCATGCCGGCGATCACGATCGTCATCGCCATCAGGTTGGGCCGGCGCTGCACGGAGATGAACGACGCGCTCACTCCGGCGGCGGCCATCTCGAACGTGCCCTCGGAGCGGAAGCCCTGGATGGTGCTGAGCTTCCCTTCGGGGTCCACGGCCTTCGTGTACCGGGCGAGGATCTCCGTCGGCGTCTGCGCCGGCAGCAGCGCAGCCGACACGGAGACGAGGAGCAGGGTGGCGATCAGGTGGGATGCGCGGCGCAGGAACACGGGACCTCCAGCAGGGGGGAGCGATCGGGACGACGGCCTCAGGGGTGCTGCGAGCGGAGCCAGGTGCGCGCGGCCTCGAGTGCCGCGTCCCGTCCCGATCGAAGGTCTACCCGCCGGAGCGGGACGAGTTCATCGGGGCGGACGCCGGCGCCCTCGACACGGCGGCCCGCGGCGTCCTCGTGATCCGCGATGGCGTGCATGAGCACATCGCCGCTGGGGAGCCGGGACATCAGCGCCGGAAGGGATTGCCCGGCGCTCACGCTCCCAAAGATACGTGCGCGCCCGAGCGCCTGCATGCCCGCCGAGAAGAACTCGGACGTGCTCCCGGTGAATTCGTCCACGAGGATCGCGATGGGCGCGGAGATGGTCCCCACCCGCACGCCGCTCCGGTCCACGGTCCTCGGGTTGGCGACGAAGCGGATGGTCGCACCGCGCCCATGCATCGTGCCGAGCGCGACCGTGGTGTCCAGCAAGTGCCCGGAGACCCCGGCGAGCATCCCGATGACGCCCCCGGGATTCCCGCGCAGGTCCAGCACGAGTCCCGGCGTGCCGCGCGAGGCGAACAGATACTCGTCCAACTGCGGGGCGATGGCCGGGAACCAGGCGCTGAACCCGATGAGCGTCGCTGTGCGGCCGTCGCCGAGCCGGAGCGGCTCGCGCGTGGCCGAGACGACGATCGGCGGGAGGTTCCCCATCTGGGTGAGGCGGCCCTCGATCGGCGTGCGGACGAGGACGACCGCGCGCTCCGTTCCGCGCGCGTCGCGCACGGTGAGGCGGATCGAGTCGCCCACCGAGCCGCCGAGCTGGGCGAGGGCGTAGGTCGTGATGAGGCGCTGCACGGTGGTGGTGTCCGCGCCGGAGCGGCCCGCGACCTCGGCGCGCAGGGTGGCGAGGTCGACCGAGTCGACCGCGACGATCGCGTCGCCTGGGCGAATCCCCGCGCGGTCCGCAGCGCCTCCCGGCGTGACGCGCCAGGCGACGACCGTGTCGTCGATCGAGCGAAGCACGAGACCGACCGAGCCGGGCACCGCGTCGCCCGCCCCTGCGTCGGCGTCGGGAGCCGCGGAGGCGTCCGCCGCAGCGCCTGCCGCCGAGCCACGAGCGGCCGTTGGCGCGCGCGGGGCCCTCGGCATGGGCACGGCAGAGCCGGGGATCAGCGTGAAGTGCGACTGGCCCGGCACCGCGATCAGCCGCCGGATGGCGCGACGCTCGGCCTCGGCATCCATGGCACCGCCTTCGACGAGCGCCCGGCGGATCGAGTCGTGCGCCACCTGCCACCGCTGCCGCACGAACAGCGTGTCCCAGTAGGTCCGCGAGACCGCGTTCCAAGCCGCATCGAAGCTGGCGGGCGCGAGCTGGGGAGTGCCGCCGCGCGCGCTGGAGTCCTGCGCGCGGGCGATCTGGGGAGCCGACGCCGCCAGCAAGAGCGCGGCGAAGGTCGGGACGGCGCGTTGGGCGAGGGCGCGATGCATCACGGATGCTTGCGGGCGGCGAGTGAGACGTCAAGAGGACGGCCACGACGCGAGACCGCCACGGGCGTCCGCGACGGGCGTCCGGCGACTAGCTTTCACGCGTGACCGCGACCATCCTGCCGCCCGACGAGTGCCGCGCGCTCGTGCCGGA
>CAZHAG010000148.1:2901-5811 GCA_964529705.1 uncultured Gemmatimonas sp.
CTCGGCGGGATGATGGGGTACCTCACCGCGGTCGAGGAATACCTCGCGCGCGCGGAGGGAGTGCCGTTCAAGGTGGAGACGCTGCTCACCGCGGCCGAGAAGCTCGATCCCGCGGGGTACGAGGCCACGCGTCGCGTGGTGTCGGGCGGCTTCCGCGAGTCGTTCGAGGACGCCGTGACCGCGCTCTACGCCTGACCCTACTCGCCGATCACCGCCTCGGCGCGGTGGGTCGGCCCCGGGCGCAGGTCGGTGCGCGAGTCGATGAGGCGCGCGCAGCTGTTCCAGCGGAGCACCGCGTCGTCGTTCCCGTCGGGCCGGAGCTTCTCCGCCGCCTCGTAGTGCTCCATCGCCTCGCGCAGCCACTCATAGGCGATGAACCCCGCGCCCGGCACGCCGGAGGCGATCTTCGCCGTGGCGCGCCGCTCGCTGATCACGCCGGCGTAGTACGAGCGCTCGTAGGGACTGGTGACCTTGGCCAGCGCCTCGTGGGCCCGCTTCGCGAGCTCGGCCGATTCCCCCGAGAACTGGTCCGTGAGGGCCAGCACGAGGTCGTGCAGGGCGCGCTGGTTGGTCGGGTCGGTGGCGAGGATGTCGTGGCAGATGCTCTCCGCCGCCCGCGGGTCGTTGATCAGCCGGTAGCGCTCGGCCTTCTCGATCGAGCGGGGGATCGCTGCGGCGCGGATCTTCTTGAGCTCGAACATGGTCACTTCGCGGGCGTGCCGCGCACGAGCCGCACCAGCGCCTTCAGCGGGTCGTAGAAACGGTCGGCCACGCGCTCCTTGAGCGGGATGATCGCGTTGTCCGTGATATGGATGCTCTCCGGACATACGGTGGTGCAACACTTGGTGATGTTGCAATACCCGATCCCGTCCGCCTGCTTGAGCTCGGCGGTGCGGTCCGCGGTGTCGAGCGGGTGCATCTCGAGCGCCGCCACGTAGGTCAGGAAGCGCGGCCCGATGAACTCCTCGTGCTTCATGTGGTCGCGCAGCACGTGGCAGGTGTCCTGGCAGAGGAAGCACTCGATGCACTTCCGGAACTCCTGCACGCGGTCGATGTCCGCCTGCTGCATCCGCCAGGTGCCGTCCGGGGCGTCCGGGGCACGCGGGGTGAACTTCTGGATGCGCTGCTTCACGCGGTAGTTCCAGCTCACGTCGGTCACGAGGTCGCGCACATGCGGGAAGGCGCGCATCGGCTCGACGGTCACCGGCTTGGTGAGGTCGAGCTGGTTGAGCCGCGTCATGCACATGAGGCGGGGCTTCCCGTCGATCTCGGCCGAGCAGGAGCCGCACTTGCCGGCCTTGCAGTTCCAGCGGCAGGCGAGGTCGTGCGCCTGGTCGGCCTGGATCCCGTGCACGGCGTCGAGCACGACCATCCCCTCGGAGATCGGGGTGGTGTAGTCCTGGAACCCCGCATCGGCGCCCTCGCCGCGCCAGACGCGGAAGGTGGCCTTGGGGGGGAGCGCGGTGGTCGTCGCCATCACTTCTCCTCCTCGATGATCTGCGCCATCTCCTTCGTGAGCGGCGGGATCGGTTCGCGTGTGAGGTGCATGGCGCCGTCCGCGCCCTTGCGCACGACGATGTTGAACTTGGCGGCGGCCGGATCCTTCTCCGGGAAGTCGTCGCGGAAGTGGCCGCCGCGGCTCTCCTTCCGGTCGATCGCGCTGCGGGCGATCGCCTCGGAGATCGTGATCAGGTTCCCGAGGTCCATCGCGGTGTGCCAGGCGGGGTTGTACTCCCGGTTCCCCACCGCGCCGACCTTCTCGGCGCGCTTCCGCAGCGCGATCAGCTTGACCAGCGCCTCCTGCATCTCCGATTCCTTCCGGACGATGCCCACGTGGTCCTGCATCATCGTCTGCAGGTCGTGCTGCACATGGTACGGGCCCTCGGCGTCGGCACCGCGCTCGAAGCACTCGAGGGCGCGCTTGGCGATCCCCTCGACCTCCGCCGCATCGATCCGCCCCGGGAGCTGCTGCTTCGCGAACTCCGCGGCGTACTTCCCGGCCCGGCGTCCGAAGACGAGGAGGTCGGAGAGCGAGTTCCCGCCGAGGCGGTTGGCGCCGTGCAGGCCCACCGCGCACTCGCCGGCGGCGAAGAGGCCCGGCACGTCGGTCATCTGCGAGTCGGCGTCCACGCGGATCCCGCCCATGATGTAGTGCGTCGTGGGCCCGACCTCCATCGGCTCCTTCGTGATGTCGATGTCCGCCAGCTGCTTGAACTGGTGGTACATGCTCGGGAGCTTCTTCTTGATGTGCTCGGCGCCGTCGGGGAGGCGCTCCTTGATCCAGGAGATGTCGAGGAAGACGCCGCCGTGCGGGGAGCCGCGGCCCGCACGCACCTCGCGCATGATGCAGCGCGCCACGTGGTCGCGCGTGAGGAGCTCGGGAGGACGGCGGGCGTTCTTGTCACCCTGCGTGTAGCGCCACCCCTCCTCTTCGTTGTCGGCGGTCTGACTCTTGTAGTTGGCGGGGATGTCGCCGAACATGAAGCGCTTCCCCTCCTTGTTGCGCAGCACGCCCCCCTCGCCGCGCACCCCCTCGGTCACGAGGATCCCCTTCACGCTCGGCGGCCAGACCATCCCCGTGGGATGGAACTGCACGAACTCCATGTCCTGGAGCGCGGCGCCGGCGTTGTAGGCGAGCGTCTGCCCGTCGGCCGTGTACTCCCAGCTGTTGCTGGTGATGCTGAAGGCGCGTCCCACGCCCCCCGTGGCCAGGACGACCGCCTTCGTGCGGAAGACGCGGAAGCGTCCCCGCTCGCGGTCGTAGGCGAACGCGCCGACCACACGCGCGCCGTCCTTGAGGAGCGCGATGACCGTGACCTCCATGTGCACGTCGATCCCGAGGTGGATCGCGTGGTCCTGGAGGGTGCGGATCATCTCGAGCCCGGTGCGGTCGCCGACGTGCGCGAGCCG
>CAZHAG010000149.1:0-5799 GCA_964529705.1 uncultured Gemmatimonas sp.
AGCTGCGCCCAGCCGGCGTGGTGATAGAAGTGCCGTGCGACGAGCGGGATGTCGAGGTCCCGCGTCTCGCGGATCGGCTTGCCGTTGTCGAGCGACTCCACCACGGCGAAGAGCCGCGAGTGTTTCTGCACCATCCGGGCGAGCGCGTAGAGGTGCCGCGCGCGCGCGTGGGCGGAGAGCTTCGACCACTTGGGGAAGGCCTTCCGCGCGGCGACCACCGCCGCGTCCACGTCCTTCGTGCTTCCCTGCGACACCTTCGCCAGGAGCGCGGTGGTGCTCGGGTCGATCACGTCGAAGGTGGTGCTCGCCTTGGTGAACGCCCCATTCACGAAGTGCCCGAAGCGGCTCCCGTGCCGCGCGAGCCAGGCCCGCGCCTCGGCGTCGCTCTCGGGGGCCGGCCCGTATTCCATGGTCTCGAAGATCTCGGCTACGCTGGACATCGCTGGTCGCCTCGCTGGGAACGGCTAGGGCATCGGGTGGCGATGGGCCGCGGCGTAGCGGCCCGTCACGAAATGTTCGAGCTGGCGTTCGATGTCGGTGAGCAGGCTCGACGCACCGAAGCGGAAGAGATCCGGCCGCAACCACCGATCGCCGAGCTCCTCCTTCATGAGCAGCAGGTAGTCGAGCGCCTGCTTGGCGGTGCGGATCCCGCCGGCCGGCTTGTACCCGACCTTGAAGCCGGTGCGCGCCTCGTACTCGCGGATCTGCCGCACCATCGTCACCGACACGGGGAGCGTCGCGTTGACGCCTTCCTTCCCGGTGCTCGTCTTGATGAAGTCAGCGCCGGCCTGCATCGCCACCCAGCTCGCGCGGGCGACGTTCGTGAGCGTGGCCAGCTCGCCGGTGGCGAGGATCGCCTTGAGGTGCGCGTCACCGCAGGCCGCGCGGAACACCTTCACCTCGTCGTAGAGCGCCTGCCAGTCCCCCGTGAGCACGTGGCCGCGCGTGATCACGATGTCGATCTCCTTCGCCCCCGCCGCCACCGAGGCCGGGATCTCGGCCAGGCGCTGCTCGAAGGGGGAGAGGCCGGCCGGGAATCCAGTGGATACTGCGGCCACCGGGATCCCGCTGCCGGCCAGCGCCTCGACGGCGGTCGCGACCCACTGGTGATAGACGCAGACCGCGCCGACGGTCACGCCGAGCGAGCCGGCCCCCAGCGCCTCGACCAGGTCCTCGCGCACCGGGTTGCGCGCCTTGGCGCAGAGCCGGCGCACGTTGCTCGCGGTGTCGTCCCCCGAGAGCGTGGTGAGGTCCATGAGCGTGATAGCACGCAGCAACCAGGCGGCCTGCCACTCCTTCTTCACGGTGCGCCGCGTGGGGATGGTGGCCGCGCGCCGCTCGACGGCGCTGCGGTTCACCCGGATGGCGCGCACCACATCCAGGTCGAGCGGCTCGCCCGCATTGCGCGGCAGTTCGGTCGCCCCGATCATGCGCGCCTCATGGATAGAGCCGGTGCATCATGCGCGGGAAGGCGATGCACTCCCGGATGTGGGGCGTGCCGCAGATCCATGCCACCGTGCGCTCGAGCCCGAGGCCGAACCCCGAATGCACGAAGGTCCCGTACTTCCGCAGGTCCAGGTACCAGGAGTACGCGTCCACCGGGAGCTTCTCCTCGTGGATGCGCGCGAGGAGCTTGTCGTGGTCGTCCTCTCGCTGCGAACCACCGATGATCTCGCCGTATCCCTCCGGCGCCAGCATGTCGTCGCAGAGCACGGTGCGCGGGTCGGCCGGGTTCTCCTTCATGTAGAACGCCTTGGCCTCCTTCGGATAGTTGCAGATGAAGATCGGCGTCTCGTGGTCCTCCACCAGCAGCGCCTCGTCCTCGGCGCCGAGGTCGTCTCCCCACTGCACCGCGCTCCCCTTCTTCTGAAGGATCGCCACCGCGTCGCCGTAGTCGATGCGCGGGAAGGGCACCTGCACCTTTTCCAGCTTGCTCACGTCGCGCTCGAGCTCCTTGAGTTCCGCGCCGCGCCGCTCCACCACGCGCTGGACGAGGAAGGCGACGAAGTCCTCCTGCAGGCGGATGTTCGCGGCCGAGTCGTTGAACGCGACCTCCGGCTCGATCATCCAGAACTCGGTGAGGTGGCGCCGCGTCTTCGACTTCTCCGCGCGGAAGGTCGGGCCGAAGGTGTAGATCTTCCCGAAGGCGGCGGCCGCCGCCTCGCCGTACAGCTGTCCGGTCTGCGCGAGGTAGGCGTTCCCCTCGTCGAAGTACTCGGTGGCGAAGAGCCCGCTCCGCTCGCCGATCGCGGCCGTGAGGATCGGCGTGTCCACCCGCAGGAAGCCACGCTCGTAGAAGAAGTCGTGGATCGCCTGCTCCACCTCGTGCCGGATGCGGGCGATCGCCACCTGGCGCGGCGTGCGCAGCCAGAAGTGCCGGTTGTCGAGGAGGAAGTCGACACCGTGTTCCTTGGGCTGGATCGGGTAGTCGAGGGCGCTCGAGCCAAGGACCACGAGGTCGCTCACGCCGAGCTCCACGCCGCCCGGCGCTCGCGCGTCCGAGCGGACCTCGCCGGTCACCCGCAGGGAGGTCTCGAGGGTGAGCGCCTGGAATCGCTCCCAGACCTCGGCGCTCACCTGCGTCTTGACCACCACGCATTGCAGGATGCCAGTCCCGTCGCGCATCACCACGAACGCGACCTTCCCCGACGAGCGCGTGTGGCTGACCCAACCCGAGAGGGTCGCGGCCTGTCCCGCCATCTGCGGGAGATCGATGATCCGGGTGACGTCTGAGCGATGCATTGGGGGCTGGTTGGGCTTCGCGATGATTTGCGCGACCCCCCACGGGGAGGCCGCGCCGAAATCTATCAAGGCGAGCGCGAGGCGGAGGGACACGCGGACGGCGGACGAGACCCACGTGTTTCGGGATCGACCCAGGGTCGTCAGACTCGTGTCATCCCTTCCCCCGTGCGTGCGCTCCGACGAGCGTTCACGCCGGGCGCTCCGTGTGCCGAGACTGCCGGTACGACTGAGGTCTCGCTTGGATCCACGCATGCCCGCCCGTCCCCGTGCCCGCACGAGGGACCTCTCGTTGCGCCGCGCCTTCACGCTGATCGAGTTGCTCTCGGTCCTCGTGATCATCGGACTGCTCGCGGGTCTCGCGGTGCCCCAGTTCCGCGGCCTGACCGATCGTGCGAGGGTCGCGCGCGCCATCGGCGACTTGCGCGTGATGACACAGGCGCTGCTCGTGCTGGACTCCCTGCCCGCCTCGCTGGCGACGGTCGGGTTCGGGGGGAAGCTCGATCCCTGGGGACGTCCGTATGTCTACTACAGGTTCCCTCCGCGCAACGGCAACGCTCCCCCCGCCGGCACGCGCAAGGACCGGTTCCTGGTGCCGGTGAACTCGCGCTTCGACCTGTACAGTGTCGGCGCCGACGGACAGAGCAACCTCCCCTTCACCGCAGCCCGCAGCCGCGACGACGTCGTCGTGGCGAACGACGGCGGCTTCTACGGTCTCGCGTCCAAGTACTGATGCGGATACGCCTGGGATTCCTCGAGACGCGCGTCGGCCGCCGGATGCTCGCGTACTTCCTCGTCGCGAGTCTCCTTCCGGCGGTGCTGGTCTCGGTCGCGGGCGTGCTGTTCATCCGCGGGAACCTCGCGGAGCAACGGCAGGAACGGGTGTCCAGGAGTGCCAAGGCCGGCGCGCTCCTCGTGCTCGGTGGCCTGTCGGTCCGGGCCGACAACCTCCGGCGGACCGCCGAAGCGCTCTCGGGGCGCCTGACCGTGGCCGCCGAGACGCCGGGCCCACCACCCGGGGCCGTCTCGCTCTCGCTCGTCGCAGACCGATCCGACGCCACCGACGCGGCGCTCGAGCTCAGCTGGCGCGCAGCGGGGGAGGCACGGATCGTCGAGGAACTGACGGCAGCCCCCTTCTGGAACGCCGTGGAGGAGACGCTCGCCGCCGACGGCTCCCTGTTCTGCGTGCTCGAGATGGCCGGCTGGTCCCGCGTCCATTGCGCACCGGAGGTCACCGCCGCCGACGTCACGCGACTCCGGCGCGCCGCGGTCGCCGCAACGGGTGCGGACGCGCCCTCCACGGAGCGCAGCGTCCTCGTCGCGCATCGGGACGTCTTCCTCACGCAGAGCCTGGGCGTCCCCTCGTGGCGTCTGGTGGTCGAGAACCGGAGCGGGGAGCTCCTCGCGGCGGACCGATACATCACCACCACGCTCGCGATCTTGCTCGCGCTCGCCGTCGTGATCGCCTTCCTGCTCGCGCATCGCCAGATCCGGATCAGCACGGAGCCCCTCCGGGAGCTGCGTGACGCGACGCGCCGGGTCCGCCACGGCGACCTCACCAGCACCGTCGACATCCGGTCCGTGGACGAGTTCGGCGAGCTCGGCGCCTCCTTCAACGAGATGACCGGTGCGCTGTCCGAGCAGTTGCGGATGCTGCGCGCGCTCGATGCGATCGACGACGTGGCGCTCAAGGAACGGGACCTGGGCACGATCGCGAACCGCGCCGTCAAGGCACTGCTCGAGACCGAGGATTGGGCGTCCGCGAGCGTCGGCCATGTCTCCTCGCAGCGCCCGGACCGGATGCTCTCGGTCACGGGGGATCCCGGGAACGCCGCGCTCAGCAGCTCCACGGAGATCCTCGAGGTGCCCGGTGAGGCGAACAGCGGGATCCGCCGGCGTGACGCGCGGATCGAGTTCCCGCTGCGGCACGCGGACGAGACGGTCGGCGTCGTGCGACTCGTCCCGCTTGGTCCCGGACCGATCGCCGACGACGCGCCCGCCCTGGTCGCCGCCCGGCGCATCGCGGAGCGCACGGCGACGGCGCTCGGCAGCGTGCGGATGCATGAGCGACTCGAAGCGCTCTCCGCGGGCACGTTGCGGGCGTTCGCGAGGGCGATCGACGCGAACTCGCCCTGGACCGCGGGGCACAGCGAGCGCGTGACGCATCGCGCCCTCGCGATCGGACGGATCCTCGATCTCTCCCGGGCCGACCTCGGCCGCCTCTACCGCGGGGGGCTCCTACACGACATCGGGAAGGTGGGCGTGCCGCCTTCGATCCTCGACAAGACCGAGGGCCTCACGCCTCGGGAGCGCTCCCTCATCGAGCGTCACCCTGTGGTCGGGGAGCAGATCCTCAGCCCCATTCCCGGCTTCACGGACGTGCTCCCCATCGTCCGGTCACACCACGAGCGGTATGACGGGACCGGATACCCTGACCGGCTCGCGGGCGAAGAGATCCCGTGGCTCGCCGCGGTGCTGGCCGTGGCCGACGTCTTCGACGCCATGACGAGCAATCGCCCGTACCGGTCGGGGCTCTCCGCGCACGAAGCCCGGGCGGCGATCGTCGCCGAATCCGGTCGGCAGTTCGATCCGCGGGTGGTGGAGGCGTTCGTCCGGCTCGACCTCTCCCGCCCGCCCCTCGACGTCGCCGCGGACCTGCGCACCGAGAGCGTCGCGTTCCTGAGTGCCGGCGGGGGCGCACCTGTCGGGGCGCCGGAATGACGATCCGGCCGGCAATCGCTCGCGTGACCGAAGATGGGAAGTGGCGTCCGGACCTGATGGATCGTCCTTTGACGGGGTCGCCCGCAGGACCCCGGCGCCGGTGCCCGCCGAGACGAGAGGATCCCACCGGCTCCTCGTCGCACCCGACCTGTCCAGCCCCGCGAACGATGACGATCGAAGGGTACTCTCCCCCCGTGTATCGCGCTCCGGACCGCCGCGCATTCACCCTCATCGAGCTGATGTCGGTGGTCGTGATCATCGGCCTGCTCGCCGGCGTCGCCACGCCGAAGCTCACCGAACTGATCGACCGGGCGCGCGTCGCCCGTGCGATCGGCGACC
>CAZHAG010000150.1:0-5722 GCA_964529705.1 uncultured Gemmatimonas sp.
GCGCCGCCGGCACCGCGGCAGGCGTCGTACGCCACCCGGAAGCGCCGCGCCCGGATCCCTGGGATGTCCAGGAAGGGGAGTGCGAGCACCCGGTCGAGGTGACGCGCGATCGCGTCCGCGTCGAACCGGGTGGTGCCGAGCGCGTCCCAGGTGGCGTAGGGGATGCCGCGGTCGACGAGCGCACGCATCTCCGCGCCCTGCGCGGCACTCAGGAAGAGCCCGTCCGGGCCGATGAACTTGAGCGCGTTCCACTCGATCGGGTTGTGGCTCGCCGTGATCCCGAGTCCGCCGGCCGCGTGGTGGTGCTCCACCGCGAGCTGGATGGTCGGCGTCGTCGTGAGGCCGATGTCGATCACGTCGGCGCCGACGCTCTCGAGCGCCGCGCGCGTGACGGTGTGGAAGAGGGGGCCGGTCACGCGGCTGTCGCGGCCGAGCACGATGGCCTTGGAGTGGCCACGGGCGATGGCCCAGGCGCCGAAGGCGGCGGCGTAACGGGCGACGACCTCTGGGGTGAGGCCGAAGCCGACGCGTCCCCGGATGCCGGAGACGCCGATCATCAGGCGGGGGTCTGTCACGATACGGGGAAGCTAGAGGGCGCGCGGGGGGGTTCAAGAGTTGAGGTGTGAGGTGGGAGGTGTGAGGTGGGAGGTGAGAGACTCCGGATCCGTGCGCGCCGGGACGAGGCTCCGGATGGATTCAGCGTGTGACATGGGTCACCTTTCGCACTCACTCTCACCTCCCCCCTCACGCCTGACCGTGGATCTCCTCTCCCTTCGCGCGGCCGCCGGCGGCGGATCGGTCGATGGCATCGACGCCGCGGCACTCGTGTCCGCCGGATTCACACTGCTGCAGCGCAGCGCACCGCTCGTGCGGGCGCTGGCGGGGAAGCGCGCGGCGATACTCCTGCCGACCTCACCGCAGTTCCTCGTGGCGCTCGCCGCGAGCGACGGCAGGGGCGCGGCGCTCATCAATCCGCTCGCCACGCCGAGTGAGATCGGACACCAGCTCCGCGACGCCGACGTGGGCGCGGTGTTCACCGTCGCATCCCTCGCGTCGCGACTGCCCACGGGCGTCACGCACGTGATCCTCGACGAGGCGCCGGCTCGCGCGCGCATCGTGACCGCGGAGAACGCCGCAGGCACGGTCGTCGACCTCGGCACCCACTTCGGCCTGTCGATCGAGGGGGACGCGGAGGCGCCGGGGCGCGACGAGGAGTGCGCGATCGTCTACACGTCGGCGATGGCGGGCACGCCGCGGGGCGCGATCCTCACGCATCGCAACCTCATCACCAACGCACGCCAGACCGTCGAGGCCGCCGGCCTCACGCGTGACGACCACGTGCTCGCGGTGCTGCCATTCGCGCACCTGTTCGGGCTGACCGTGTCGGGGATCGCGCCGCTCATCGCCGGCGCGGGCGTCAGCACGATGGAGCGGTTCAACCCCCTCGGCGCCGTGGATCTCGTGGTCCGGGGAGAGGTGACGATGCTCGTCGGCGTGCCCGCGATCTTCGGCGCGATGCTCAGCGCGATCGATCGCCGCGGCGGCCCTCTGCGCGACACTGCCCTCCGCGTCGGCATCTGTGGCGGGGCCGTGCTCGACCCCGCCGTGCAGGACCGTTGGTTCGAGGCCACCGGGGTGGAGCTGCGCCAGGGCTACGGGCTGACGGAGGCCTCGCCGGTGGCCCTCTTCAACGATATGCGGCACCCCAATCGCCGCGGCACGCTCGGCGTGCCCATGCCGGGCGTGCGCGTGAGCGTCCGCGATCCACAGTCGGGTGAAGAGCTCGGCCAGGACGCGGTCGGCGAGATCTGCGTCGCGGGTGATACCGTGTTCCGCGGCTATGTGCGCGGCGGTGAGGCGGGGCTGCGTGTTCGCGAGGGCTGGCTGCACACGGGCGACCTGGGTCTCCGGCGTGCCGACGGCGCGTTCGAGTTCCGCGGCCTGCTCAAGCGGATGTTCACGCGGAACGGGTTCAACGTGTACCCGGCGGAGGTCGAGCGGGTCCTCCGCGCGCTGCCGGGCGTCGCGGACGTCCGCGTCTCGGCGGTGCCCGACGCGGCGTCCGAGCACGCCGTGCACCTGTCGTTGAGCGGCACGGTCAGCGAAGCGGAGGTGCGCGCCTGGGCCGACGCCCGGCTCTCGCCCTACAAGCGGCCCTCCTCGGTGGAGCTGCGCGGGCGTGCCCCGGCGCGCGGTATCTTGGACCCATGACGCGCGCCTTCTTCGCCGGAGCCCTGGCGCTCGTCGCCTTCGAGGTGGCGAGCGTGTACTTCATCATGCCGATGCCGGGCAGCCAGCGGATGCGGAGTCTCGATCTCGCATACCTGCTCTTCCACTGGCGCTGGCCGGTCCGGATCGCCCTGGCGACGCTGATCGTCGCCGGGGTCCCCGCCGTCTGGCGTGGGGGGCGCGGACGGCGGGTCGTCGCGGTCCTCACCCTGGCCGCGGCGCTGGCCGTCGCTGCGGTGTTCAACCTTCGACTCTCCGCCGACCGGATCTTCCTCCCGCCCCGCACGCTCGTGATGGCCCCTGTCGCGGCGAACGGCGTGGCGCTCGACCGGCTCGTGGTCGGGATCGAGATCGACGGTGAGGCGCGCGCCTACCCGCTCCAATTCATCGGGTACCACCATCAGGTGCGCGACGTCGTGCGGGGGATGCCGGTCCTGGTCAGCTACTGCACCGTCTGCCGCACCGGGCGCGTGTTCGAGCCCGTCGTCGACGGGTCGCCAGAGACGTTCCGGCTCGTGGGGATGGACCACTTCAACGCGATGCTCGAGGACGCGACGACCGGGAGCTGGTGGCGCCAGGCGAACGGCGAGGCCGTGGTCGGGCCGCGCAAGGGGCTCGTGATGCCGGAGATCCCGAGTCGCCAGGTGACGCTCGCGCAGTGGCTCGCCCTCTATCCGGCGAGCCTCATCATGCAGGCTGATCCCGCCTTCACGGCGGAGTACGCGCGCGACTACGCCTTCGAGCGCGGCACCAGCCGCGCACGGCTCACCGGCACCGACCCGCGTTCCTGGGAGGAGAAGTCGTGGGTCGTCGGGCTCCGGGTCGGCGATGCGGAGCGCGCCTACGACTGGAACGAGCTCCTCGCCAAGGGCGCGATCAACGACACGCTCGGCGGGCGTCCCGTGGTCCTCGTGATCGCCGCGGACAGCGCGAGCTTCTTCGCGTTCGAGCGCCCGGACGAGGCGACACGGTTCACGGTCTCCGCGGACTCGCTCCGCGCTGGGGCGCGCGCGTTCGCGTTCAACGGCCACGGCCCGGGCGGCACGCTGCGCCCGATCACCGCGAGCCAGGAGTTCTGGCACAGCTGGCGGACCTTCCATCCGCGGACGACCCGCCATTAGGCGGGTTCCCGACGTGCCGTCGATCCCCGACCTCAGCCCCGGTGCACCGCTCCTGCAGGCCGCGGTGACGCTCGGGCTGGCACTCCTGCTGCTCCACCTGCACCGGCGCCACGCCAAGTCGCACTTCCTGTGGTGGGCGGTCGCGCTCCTCGCGCGCGTGCTGAGTGTCGCCGCGATCGTGAGCTTCGTGCTGTCGGGGCGGGAGCCGTTCCTCTTCCTGCACCAGGTGTTCCTCGGCTGGACGGCGCTCGGCTTCGTCTACGCCGCACAGGTCTTCTCGCGGCAACTCGTGTGGAGCCCTCGATTCCTCCTCCTCGTCGCGGTGCCCGTCGCCTGGTCGTACGTCGCGATCTTCGTCCTCGAGAGCTTCGCCCTCGCTGCGGGGACCGCCGTCGTCCTCCTCGCGCTCGCGACGGCGTGGGCGGGGATCGTATTCGTCCGCTATCGGCGGCGCACGGGGTCTCCTGCGGCCGGCTTCCTCGCCGGGGTGATGCTCCTCTGGGCCGTGCATCACCTCGACTACCCGCTGCTCCGGGCGCGGGGCGCCTGGGACCCGTGGGGCTACTATCTCGACATCCTCTTCGTCCTCGCGATGGGGGCGGGGATCCTGCTCCTCGTGATCGAGGAGCAGCGCGAGGGCCTGCTCACGCTGACCGCGCTCTCCGGAGACCTGCGCGGCGACGCCAGCGCCGACTCGCGCAATGCGTTGCTGACGCGGCCGCTCGGACTTCGCGGTGTGCGTGGCGCCGCGCTCTTCCGCGCTCACGCCGGGGTCATCGCTCCCGTCCGCGGTGTCGGTGACTGCGCCAGCTGGAGCGTGGACGGCGTGCCCCGGGAGATCCACGCACTGGTCGCGGCCGCCGCGACCACGGGACGCACGCGGCTCGAGGGACGCGCCGGTGCGGGGACCGAGGCACCGGCCTTCGCGGCGGCGCTCCCCCTCCGCGCCGACCCCGAGGCGACGGACCTCCTCGTCATCGTCGGCGACGTCGCCGCGCCCTTCGCCGCGCTCGATGACGCGATCCTCGATGTCGTGGGGGAACAGGTCGGGCACGCCCTGGAGCACGCCGACCTGAGCGCACGCCTCGCCGCGCGCACCCACGACCTCGAGCGCCTCTCCCTGCGGATGCTGCAGGAGCACGAGGAGCAGCGCCGCCGACTCGGCCGCGAACTCCATGACGAGACGGCGCAGATCTTCTCGGCACTCAAGCTGCAGCTCGGCTTGCTCCGCGAGGAGGTCGCCCCGGAAGTGCAGGAGCGCATCGACCGCCTCATCGCATGGGTCAACCGTGGCACGGGGAGCGTCCGGACCGCGACCGAGGGACTCCGCCCCGCGTTGCTCGACGACCTCGGACTCCTGCCCGCCCTGCGCGCCCTCGCCGCCGAGGTGCGCGAATGGGGCGGACTCGAGGTCGAGTTCGACGCGTCCGGCTGGCCGGCGACCGCGCGCGGTCGGCTCGCGCACGACGCCGAGGTCGCGCTCTTCCGCGCGCAACAGGAGGCGCTCTCGAACGTCGTGCGCCACGCGCGCGCCTCGCGCGTCGGGCTCTCCCTCGCCATCCGGGACGGACGGGCCCACCTTCGGATCCATGATGATGGCGTCGGACTCGGCCCGGAACTCCTCGTGCGCGCGGCCAGTGGTCCCGGCCGGTCGGGACTGATCGGGATGCGGGAACGGCTTGCGGCGGTCGGGGGCGGGCTCTCGCTCTCCGTCCCGGAGGGCGGCGGCCTCGTCGTCGAGGTCCACGTGCCGGTGCGCGACCGATGAGCACGGCCATCCGTCTCGTGGTCGTGGACGACCACCCACTCGTGCGTGAAGGGATCCTGCAGGCCCTTTCCGTGCAGGGGTTCCAGGTCCTGGCCGACGTGGGGAGCGCCGAGGAGGCGCTCGCGTGCGTCGCGGAACTCGGGCCGGACGTGGTCGTCATGGACATCTCGCTGCCGGGCATCTCCGGGATCGAGGCCACCGAGCGGCTGCGACGCGATCATCCCGCGACACGTGTCCTCATGCTCTCCGTGCACGACCATCCGGAGTACGCGCTCGAGAGCGTCCGCGCAGGCGCGAGCGGCTACCTGCGAAAGGATTCCCTCCCGGCCGAGCTCCGTTCCGCGGTCCAGGCCGTGCACGCCGGCCATACCGTCTTCCCCCTGCCCCGCCCCTCGGCGCCCGACGCGACGGCGCCTGTCCTCACCGCGGCGGCCAAGCGACTCGAGTCGCTCACCCGCCGCGAGCGCGACGTCCTGGTGGGCATCGCGAGCGGGAAGTCGAATCGCGAGATCGCCGCGGACTTCCGCCTCAGCGTGCGCACCATCGAGTCCTACCGGGAGACGCTGATGGCGAAACTCGGCATCCACTCGACCGCGGGCCTCAC
>CAZHAG010000151.1:0-5706 GCA_964529705.1 uncultured Gemmatimonas sp.
TCCGCCGGGAGCGCGAAGTGCATGTACTTGGGGATGTTGTAGAGCAGCACCGGGAGCGGGGATTCGTCCGCCACGCGCTGGTAGTGCGCGGCCAGCGCCTCGTGCGACATCGCGGCCGAGTAGTAGTGCGGCGCGACGACGAGCACGGCGTCGGCACCCGCCTCTTTCGCCGCGCGGCAGCGCGCCACGCACTGACGCGCGGACTCGGCGCCGGTGCCGACGATCAGCCAGCGGTCCGCGGGGATCTCCTCGCGCGCGGCGCGCGCGAGTGCCACGCGCTCCTCCTCGCCCAGCAGCGCCGCCTCGCCGGTGGAGCCCGCCAGCACGATCCCGGCGAGCCCGTCCTTCAGGTGGGCCCGGATGTTCGCGCGCATCCCCGCGAGGTCGAGCTCCTCCGAGCCCTTCACGAAGGGCGTGACGACCGGCGCGAAGATCCCGCGGAGCGACTTGGCGGCGGTGCGGCTCACTTCGACTCCCCCTTCTTCTTGGACGTGGTGTGGCGCTTGCCCGGCTGCAGGCGCGCCGCGAGCTCGGCGGGGCGGGCACTCGTGGCGAGCGCGACCTTCTCCTCGATCGTGCCGTCGGCCACCAACTGCTCCAGGTGCTGGTCGAAGGTCTGGTTCCCATCCGCCGCGTGTCCGTCGGCGAGGTGCTCCCGGATGGAGCCGACGCGCTCAGGGTCCAGCATGAGCTCCCGGATCTCCGGCGTGACCACGAACACCTCGAGCGCGGCGACGCGCCCTTTGCCATCCGCGCGCGGGAGGAGCCGGTGCGAGACGATCGCATGCAGCGCGTCCGCGAGGCGCATGCGGATCACGTCCTGCTCCTCCGGCATGAAGGTCGAGATGATCCGGAGGATCGCACTCTGCGCGTCGGGCACGTGCAGCGCCGAGATCAGCAGGTGGCCGGTCTCCGCCGCCTTCATCGCCGTGTCCATCGTCTCGGCGTCCCGGAGCTCGCCGATGAGGATCACGTCCGGGTCCTGCCGCAGCGCCGCTCGCAACCCCATGCGGAAGCTCTCGGTGTCCACCCCCACCTCGCGCTGCGTCACCGAACTCTGCAGGTCGCGGTGCAGGAACTCGATCGGGTTCTCGAGCGTGACGATGTGCTTGTTCTGGTGCTGGTTGATGTGGTTGATCAGACCCGCCATCGTCGTCGACTTCCCCGAGCCCGTCACGCCGGCGACGAGCACCATGCCGCGGTCCGCCTCGGCGATCCGGCGCAGGGAATCCGGGACGTTCAGCCGCTCGAAGCTCGGCACCTCGAACGGGATCACCCGCATCACGATCATGAAACTCGAGCGCTGGCGCAGGATGTTCACCCGGAACCGCCCGATCCCCGCGGCGCCCCACGAGCAGTCGTAGTCCTGCAGCTTGTCGATCCGGTTCCGGTCGTCCTCGTTGGCGATCAGCTTGAGTGCGATGCTCCGCGTCTGGTCCGGGGTGAGCGCCTGCTTCGTGAGGGGCACCAGCTTCCCGTCGATCCGCGCCCGGAAGACGTCCCCCGCCTTGATGTGCAGGTCCGACGCACCGCGGTCGACCGCCGCCTTGATGATCTTCTCCATCAGTCCGTCCCTCGCGTCTCGCGACGCACGCCTTCGGGGTTCACCGTCTGCTGCTCGCCCGTCGGCTCCCGCCGGATCCCGCGCCGGTCCGTCGCGCGCCGCCCCTCGCTCGCACGCGGCACCCAGTCCTCGCTCGGCACTCCGTTCGGGAGGTCGGGCGTCGGCGAGAGGAATCGGCCCTCGAGGCGTCCGAGGCCCATGAGCACGAGCACCACCGTGAGGCTGGAACCCATCGCCTCCACGTAGTGGCCGGCGCCGATCGTGAGGCCGAGCGCGGCCACCACCCAGATCGTGGCGGCGGAGGTGAGTCCCGTGATCTGCCCGCGCGTGTGGAGGATCGTGCCGGCGCCGAGGAAGCCGATGCCGGTGACCACCTGCGCCGCGATCCGGCCCGGGTCGCCGCCATGCGTCACGGTGATCCCCATCGAGAGGTCCATGAGCAGCGCGGACCCCATGCAGATGAGGATGTTGGTCCGGAGGCCCGCGGGCTTGCGGCGCAGCTCGCGCTCGAGACCGATCGCCCCCCCGACCAGGATCGCCGCGAGGAGCTTCGCCGCGAGGTCGAGCCGGAACGCCTCCACGATCATGTCAATCACGGGCATCGAGTCCCATCCGATCCTTGACGTGGGCCATCGTGTCGCGAGCGACGAGGCGCGCGCGCGCCGCCCCGTCCGCGAGGATCTCGTCCACCTTTCCCGGCTCGGCCTGCATCGCCTGGGCGCGCGTGCGGATCGGCGTGAGCTCCGCCTCCATGTGCGTGAGGAGCGACTTCTTGCAGTCGATGCACCCCCACTTCGCGCCGCGGCAGTTGACCTCTACCTCCGCGACGGTCGCGGTGGGGGAGAAGGCGCGGTGCAGCTGGTAGATCGTCTTGCACTGCTCCGGGTCACCTGGGTCGCTCTTCCGCTGGCGCGCCGGGTCGGTGATCGCCGGACGCAGCTTCTCCCACATCACGTCCGGCGCGTCGAGCAGGCCGATCGTGTTGCCGAGCGACTTGGACATCTTCGCCTGGCCGTCGAGCCCCACGATCCGGCGCGTGGGCGCGAGGCGCGGCTGCGGCTCCGGGAAGAACGGCGCGTCCGGCGAGAAGCGCGCGTTCCAGTTGCGGGCGACCACGCGCGAGAGCTCGAGGTGCTGCACCTGGTCCTCCCCCACGGGGACGATGTCCGCGCGATAGAGCAGGATGTCCGCCGCCTGCAGTACGGGATAGTTCAGGAGTCCGGCCATGACCTGCTCCTGGCGGCTCGCCTTGTCCTTGAACTGCACCTGGCGCTCGAGCTCGCCGAGCGGCGTGAGCGTGTTGAACACCCAGGCGAGCTCCGTGTGCTCCGGCACGTCGGACTGCACGAACACCACCGCTTTCCCGGGTTCGAGGCCCGAGGCCAGAAGCGAGACCGCCATCTCCCGCGTCCGTCGGCGCAGCTCGTCGGGCGCGTAGGGGATGGTGATGGCGTGGTAGTTTACGATGCAGATGTACGACTCGAACTCATGCTGCAGCTGGACCCAATTCTTCACGGCCCCCAGGTAGTTGCCGATGTGGAGCTCACCCGAGGGCTGGATCCCGCTGAAGATGCGTGACATTCCCCGGAAGTTACGGAGCGCGTGATGGGCTATCAACAGGAGCTGGGCGATCTCCGCCCGCTGCTCGACCTCGTGGTCCGCGCCGCGCGCGACGCCGCCGGGGTCATCCGGGAGGCGTCGCCCCGCGTGCGCACCCTCGACTGGCAGTCCAAGGGGCCGGCCGACTTCGTGAGCGAGGTGGACCTCGCCGCTGAGGCGCGGATCCTGGCGCTCGTCCGGAAGGAGCTTCCGGAGGCCACCGTGCTCGCCGAGGAGACGGCAGCCGACGTCCCGCCGGAATCGCTCCAGTCGGGACTCGCGGTGGTGGTCGACCCCCTCGACGGCACCACGAACTTCCTGCACGGCTATCCGGAGTACGCCGTCTCGATCGCCCTGCTCTTCGACGGGGAGCCCGTCGCGGCCGTGGTGCACGACGTGCCCGGCGACGAGCGCTTCACCGCCATCGCCGGCGGCGGCTGCCACCTCAACGGCCTCCCCTGCCGGGTTTCGGCCATCACGGACCCCAGGCGGGCGTTGATCGGAACCGGCTTCCCGTTCAAGGACGCCGCCGACATCGCGCCCTACCAGGCCCAGATGTCGCGCGTGATGGCCGGCGTCTCCGGCGTGCGCCGGCCGGGCGCCGCCAGCATCGACCTCGCGAGCGTCGCCTGCGGCCGCTTCGACGCCTTCTGGGAGACGATGCTCTCCCCCTGGGACTTCGCCGCCGGGATGCTGCTCGTGCGCGAGGCCGGCGGACTCGCCACCACCCTTGACGGTGATCCGCTCCCCGCGACCCGCTCGTCCAGCGTCCTCGCCGGCAACCCCGCGATGCACGCCTGGCTCGGCGCCGCCGTCCGCGGAGGGGAGCGGTAGATTCCCCCGCAGACTCGCCTCACACCTCCCACCTCCCACCTGCCGTTCGAATGTCCCTCGTCGAGTGCGTCCCGAACTTCTCCGAAGGCCGTCGCCCAGAGGTCATCGCCGCCATCCGTGAGGCGATCGCCGCCGTCGACGGCACGGTGATCCTCGACGTGTCGTCCGACCCTTCGCACAACCGCACGGTGGTGACCTTCGTCGCGCCCGTCGCGCGCGCGGCGGACGCGGCGTTCGCGGGCATCGCCAAGGCGGCCGAGCTGATCGACCTCAACAAGCACGAGGGGGAGCACCCGCGCATCGGGGCCACGGACGTCTGCCCCTTCATCCCGCTCGAAGGCACCTCCATGGAGGACTGCGTGGTGCTCGCCCGCACCCTCGGCGAGCGCGTGGGGAAGGAACTCGGGATCCCCGTCTTCCTGTATGAGAGGGCCGCCTCGCGGCCGGACCGCGTGAACCTCGCCGACATCCGGCGCGGCGAGTTCGAGCAGGCCAAGGTGGAGATCGGCACCAATCCCAATCGCGTCCCCGACTTCGGCCCCAACGCGATCCACCGGACCGCCGGCGCCACGGTTATCGGCGCGCGCCCCTTCCTCGTCGCCTTCAACGTCTACCTCGGCGGCCGCGAGAACCTCCCGGTGGCCAAGGCCGTCGCCAAGGCGGTGCGCGGTTCGTCGGGCGGTCTCAAGGGCGTGAAGGGACTCGGCCTCGAGGTCGATGGGCAGGCCCAGGTCTCGATGAACCTCGTCGACCTCGACGCCACGCCCTTGCACCGCGCCTACGAGATGGTGCGCATGGAGGCCGAGGCGCAGGGAGTGACCCCCACCTGGAGCGAGGTCGTCGGGCTGGTGCCCGAACGCGCGCTCTTCGAGACCGCTGCGCGCCACCTGCGCTGGCGCACCTACACGCCGGAGCTCGTGCTCGAGCGCCAGGTGCGCACCGCGGCGGCGGGAGGCGAGTCGCTCGCCGGCTTCGTCGCGAGCGTGGCGTCGTCCGCGCCGGTGCCGGGGGGCGGTTCCGTGGTCGCGCTGGTGGGTTCGATGGGGGCCGCACTCGCGCAGATGGTCGCAGGGCTCACCGTGGGCCGCAAGAAGTACGCGGCCGTGGACGCCGAGATGAAGGAGCTCGGGCTCCGTGCGGCGGCGCTGGTGCGCCGGCTCGGCGAGCTGAAGGACGAGGACGCCGCGGCCTACGCCCTCGTGAGCGACGCGTACAAGCTCCCGAAGGAGACGCCCGAACAGGTCACCGCACGCGACCGCGCGATCCAGGCGGCACTCATGAAGGCCGCCGAGGTCCCGCTCGAGACGGCGCGCTACTGCAGCGAGGTGGCGACCCTGGCCGCGACCTGCGCCGACAAGGGGAACACGAACGCCGCGAGCGATGCGGGGGTCGCCGCCCTGCTCGCCGAGGCGGCCTGCCGGGGCGCGGCGTACAACGTGCGGATCAACGTCAGCGCGATGCCGGAGAAGGCGGCGGGGGCGAAGCTCGCGGAGGAGGCGGCCAGGCTCGTGGCGGCGTGTCGCTCGGCGGTCACGCGCGCGACCGAGGCGGTTGAACGGCAGATGTGAGGTGGGAGGTGGGAGGTGTGAGGTGTGAGGTGTGAGGTTTTTCCTTCCACCTCCCACCTCCCACCTCAAACCTGTAGTGTCGTCAACACCCTCGGCCCCTCGGCCGTGATCGCCACCGTGTGCTCGAAGTGCGCCGACATC
>CAZHAG010000152.1:0-5639 GCA_964529705.1 uncultured Gemmatimonas sp.
TTCTTCTTCGCCTGCCACAACGACCTCTTCGAGGAGGTCGCGAAGTTCCGCGCCGCGCGCCGCATCTGGGCGACGCTCATGCGTGAACGGTTCGGCGCGGGCGACGCCTCGTGCAAGCTCCGCTTCCACACGCAGACGGGGGGCGTGACGCTCACCGCGCAGCAGCCACTGAACAACGTAGTGCGCGTGGCGGTGCAGACGCTCGCGGCCACGCTCGGCGGCACGCAGTCGCTCCACACCAACGGGTACGACGAGGCGCTCGCGCTCCCCACCGCCGAGGCGGCGACGCTGGCGCTCCGCACGCAGCAGGTCGTGGCATACGAGAGCGGCGTCGCGCAGACCGTGGATCCGCTCGCGGGGAGCTACTACGTGGAGTCACTCACGGACGAGCTCGAGCGACGCGCGCTCGCGCTGCTCGAGCGCGTCGAGGCGCTCGGGGGCTCGGCCGCCGCGATCGAGGCGGGGTTCTTCCAGGAGGAGATCGGCCGTTCGGCGTACGAGCACCAGCTGGCCGTGGAGGCGGGGAGCCGCGTGATCGTCGGCGTGAACCGGTTCGCGGATGGCGAGGATCCGCCGATCATCCCGGCGCCGGACTTCGCGGAGCTCGAGGCCGGACAAGTGGCGCGTGTCGCGGCGGTCCGCGCCTCGCGCGACGCCGAGGCCGTGAAGGCGGCGCTGCAGGCGATCCGCAGGGCGGCGCCCCTGGGGTCCGGCGAGCCCTTGATGCCCCTGATCGTGGACGCCGTGCGTGCACGGGCCACCGTGGGCGAGATCTCGGACCTGCTGCGCGGCGTTTGGGGCGAGTACCGGCCGGGATGATGCACGGTGTACTCCACCTGTCTCTTCTGCCACGCGCCGCTCGGGGCGAACGAGATGCTGGAGCATTTCCCCGTGGGGCGCCGGATCGCGTTCGACGCCGCGCGCGGAAGGCTCTGGGTGATCTGTCCCACGTGCCGCCAATGGAGCCTCTCGCCGCTCGATGAACGGTGGGAGGCGGTGGAGGAGGCGGAGCGGCTCTATCGGGGCACGCGCCTCCGTGCGGCCACCGACCAGATCGGGCTCGCTCGGTTGCGCGACGGCACGGAGCTCGTGCGGATCGGCGACCCGCTGCGTCCCGAGTTCGCCGCATGGCGCTACGGCGAGCGGTTCGGTGTGCGGTGGCGCAAGCGCATCGGAGTCACGGTCGCGGTCGGCACCGCCGTCGGCGGCTACATCATCGCGGGCCCGATCATGGGCCTCATCGCGACGGGCGGGATGTGGATCCCCTGGAACCTCGCGCAGTTCGGGGCCGGCGCGATGAAGAGTCGGCGCGTCGTCGCGCGCCTCGAACTGCCCGGCGGGCCGGTGATCCTGACGGATCTGCATGCCGCGCACGCGCGGATCGTGGCCCGGCCGGAGCTCGCCGAAGGGTGGCGGCTGAGTGTCCCGCACTTCCGGGAAGACAAGGCCGTCGGCCAGTTCACCCGCGCCTCGCAGGAGCTCGACGCGCGCATCGAGCTCGGCGGCGCACTGGGAATGGAGCTCGCTCGGGCCGTCCTTCCGCGCATCAACCGGTCCGGCGGTCGCTCACGCACGGTCGCGGAAGCGGTGCGCGTGCTCGAGGAGGTGGGGGACCCGAACGCGGCGTTCGCGAGCGCCACTCGCGTCGCTGGTGCGGATGCCCGCCGCTCCGCCACGACGGACATCGGATCACTCGCTGCCCCGGTTCGCCTGGCCCTCGAGATGGCGGCGCACGAGGAGGTCGAGCGCCTGGCCCTGGAGGGCGAACTCGCGGCACTCGAGCGGGCGTGGCGCGACGCGGAGGAGGTGGCAGCGATCGCGGACAGCCTTACACTCCCCGAGCGGATCGCGGAACGCGTTGAGCGGCTTCGGGGCTGACCGAGGGCGCACGGAACGAGCATCACCGCTTGAAGGCACCACCGCGCGCCGATAACTTTATCGGGTTCCGCACGTTACGCCTCTTCCCGCCATGCCGACCTACGAATACCGCTGCCCCTCCGGGCACGAGTTCGAGGACTTCGTCCTCAAGATCAGCGCCGCCAAGTCCGAGCTGCCGTGCCCGACCTGTGGCGCGGTCGCTGCGCGCCGCATGTCCGCCGGCTCCGGGCTCCTCTTCAAGGGCTCCGGTTTCTACATCACGGACTACGGGAAGGACGGCAAGAAGGACCAGCGCGCGGCCGCCGCGAAGGGCGGCGAGGGTGTTGCCGCGGGGTCGAAGTCCGACTCGACTTCCGGCAGCGCGTCCTCGACCGGCGCGGCCAGTGGCGCGAAGGGCGACGGGAAGTCGGGCGACGCCGGCGCCACCAAGTCGGCAGCGAAGGCGGCGGCCCCGCCCTCATCGGGTACCACCGGGTCCGGCGCGTCCAAGGCGCCGAAGTCCGGTGCGTCGGAGTGAGCAGCGTCGACGTCCTGCGCGCCGCGCTGACCCGGGCCGCCGTCGCGATCGGCGCACCTGAGGACGTCCAGCCCTCGCTCGAACGCCCGCGCGATCCCGCGCACGGCGACTGGGCGACGAACCTGGCGATGACGCTGGCCAAGCCGCTGGGCCGGAAGCCGCGCGACGTCGCGGACGCGCTCATCGCCGCGCTCGATGCCAAGGGCGCCGGGCTCGCCGAGGCGAGTGTGGCCGGGCCGGGGTTCATCAACTTCCGGCTTGCCACCGCCGACCTCGCTGGAGGGCTGGCGCGGGTCCTCGCCGCCGGCACGTCGTGGGGGCACGGGAATGGCGGGCAGGGGAGGTCGGCGAATGTCGAGTTCGTCTCGGCGAATCCCACGGGCCCGCTCCACGTCGGGCACGGCCGCCAGGCGGCGCTCGGCGACGCCATCGCTTCGCTCCTGGCGTCGCAGGGGTGGCAGGTGACGCGTGAGTTCTACTACAACGACGCCGGCGTCCAGATCCAGAACCTCGCGCTCTCCGTGCAAGCGCGGCTCCGGGAGCTCGCGGGCGAGCCCCTCGCGCTCCCCGAGGGTGGTTACCACGGCGAGTACATCAAGGACATCGCCGCGACGTATCGCGCCGAGCGCGCGGACGATCCGCGCGGCGACGATCTCGAGGCCGTGCGGGCCGTGGCGGTGCGCGCGCTCCGGCACGAGCAGGACCTCGACCTGCGGGCGTTCGGCGTGCGGTTCGACCATTACTTCCTCGAGTCGTCGCTCTACACGGACGGCAAGGTGGATGCGACGGTCGCGGCGCTCTCCCGGTCCGGGCACACGTTCGAGGATGACGGCGCGCTCTTCCTGCGCACCACGGCATTCGGCGACGACAAGGACCGCGTGATGCGGAAGCGCGACGGCACGTTCACGTACTTCGTGCCCGACGTGGCCTACCACGTGACCAAGTTCGAGCGCGGGTTCACGCGCGCGATCAACGTGCAGGGGGCGGACCACCATGGCACGACAGCCCGCGTGCGCGCGGGGCTGCAGGCGCTCGCGCTCGGGGTGCCGAAGGGCTACCCCGAGTACGTGCTGCACCAGATGGTGACGGTGATGCGGGGCGGGGAGGAGATGAAGATCTCCAAGCGCGCCGGCAGCTACGTGACCGTGCGCGACCTGATCGACGAGGTCGGGCGCGACGCGGTGCGCTACTTCCTGCTCATGCGGAAGGGCGACTCGCAGCTGGTGTTCGACGTGGACCTCGCGCGCTCCCAGAGCGAGGAGAACCCCGTCTACTACATCCAGATGGCACACGCACGGCTCTCGGGGATCTTCCGGGTGGGTGCGGTGGACGTCGCGTCCATCGACGGCGCCGGCGTCGATTGGAGTGCCCTCGGGGAGCCGGAGGAGCGCGAACTCGTGAAGGCGCTGCTCGACTATCCCGACTTCGTCGCCGCGGCGGCGGACGCGCTCGAGCCGCATCGCGTGGCCAACTGGCTCCTCGAGACGGCACGGCTCGTGCATACCTGGTACCACAAGCACCATGTGCTCGGCGAGCCGGAGCCCGTGATGCGGGCCCGACTCGCGCTGGCACGCGCGGCACAGTTGACGTTGGCCAGCGGTCTCGGCCTGCTCGGCATTTCCGCTCCGGAGCGGATGTAGCGCCGCCGCAGTGCCTCACACCTCACACCTCACATCTCACACCTGATGTCTGTCCTCGTCGTCGGTTCCGTCGCGCTCGACTCCGTGGAGACCCCGTTCGGGAAGGCCGACGAGGTGCTGGGCGGGTCGGCCAACTACTTCTCGGCGGCGGCCGCGCACCAGACGCCCGTGCAGATGGTGGGCGTCGTCGGGAGCGACTATCCGGTGGAGAAGCTGGAGCCGTTGCGCGCGCGCGGCGTGGACCTCTCGGGCCTCGAACGCGCCGAGGGGGAATCGTTCCGCTGGCGCGGCCGGTACCGCCACGACCTGAACTCCGCGGAGACGCTCGAGACGCGCCTCGGCGTCTTCTCGCACTTCAAGCCGAAGCTCCCGCCGCAGTTCCGGAGCGCGGAGTTCGTCTTCCTCGCGAACATCGACCCGCGGCTGCAGCTCGACGTGCTGAGCCAGATCAGCAAACCGAAGCTCGTGGCCTGCGACACGATGAACTTCTGGATCGAGTCGCGGCGGCCGGATCTGCTCGAGCTGATCGGCAAGGTGGACCTGATCACGCTGAACGACGGCGAGGCGCGCCAGCTCACCGAGCACGCGAACCTCGTCCAGGCCGCGCGCTGGATCCTCGAGCGCGGGCCGCGGGTGGTGCTGATCAAGAAGGGGGAGCATGGCGCCTTCATGTTCACGAAGGACACCATCTTCTTCGCGCCGGCCTACCCGCTCGAGTCCGTGTTCGACCCGACCGGCGCCGGCGACTCGTTCGCGGGCGGGTTCATGGGGTGGCTCGCCCGCACCGGGGACCTCTCGGAAGCGAACATGCGCCGCGCCGTGATCGTGGGGTCGGCCATGGGGTCGTTCGTCGTGGAGGGCTTCTCGATCACCCGGCTGCTGGAGGTCACGCGTGCGGACATCGACGCGCGCGTCGCCGATTTCCACCGGCTCGTGAGCTTCGACCAGGCGCTGGGTTGATCCGCCGATGACCGGGGAGCGACTCACCTACGCGAGCGCCGGGGTCGACATCGACGCGGCGGAGGACTCGAAGTACCGCATCAAGCGGCTGGTCGAGTCGACCTTCACGGCGGGGGCGCGGGGGGCGTTCGGCGGGTTCGGCGGGATGTTCCGCGTGCCCGAGGGCGCCCGGAAGCCTCTCCTGGTCTCCAGCGCCGATGGCGTCGGCACCAAGATCAAGGTCGCCATCGAGGCGGACCGGCACGACACCATCGGCCACTGCCTGGTGAACCATTGCGTGAACGACATCCTGGTGCAGGGGGCGACGCCCCTCTTCTTCCTGGACTACGTCGCGTTCGGCAAGCTCGTGCCCTCGGTGGTGGAGGCGATCGTCGCGGGTGTGGCCGCGGGGTGTCGCGAGAACGGCGCCTCCCTCGTCGGCGGCGAGACGGCGGAGATGCCCGGCGTCTACACGCCGCCCGACTACGACCTCGCCGGCTTCATCGTCGGGATGGTGGAGGAGGACCAGGTCATCACCCCCGCCGGCGTGCGGGACGGTGACGTCCTCGTCGGGCTCGCCAGCACCGGGCTCCACACCAACGGCTACTCGCTCGCCCGTCACATCGTGACGGAGCGGCTGAACCTCGGTCCGCACGCGGTGTTTC
>CAZHAG010000153.1:0-5634 GCA_964529705.1 uncultured Gemmatimonas sp.
CGCTCGACATCCAGTCCCCCTACCTCGTGACCACGGAGGTCGGGCGGTCACTGCTGCGTGATGCCGTGCAGCGCGGCGTGCGGGTGCGGATCCTCACCAACAGCCTCGCCTCCACCGACAATCTCGAGGCGTTCAACGGCTACCAGCGGGACCGGGAGGCGCTGCTGCGCGACGGCGTGCGTGTGTTCGAGTTCCGTCCGGACGCCGCGGTGCGCCGCACGATCATGGACGGCGCGCTGCAGGAGCAGCTCGACTTCGCGCCCGTGTTCGGCCTGCACGCCAAGTCGATGGTGGTCGACGGCGAGATCACGGTGATCGGGACGTTCAACATGGACCCACGGAGCGCGAACCTGAACACGGAGTGCGTCACCGTGATCCACTCGGCGCGGGTCGCCGAGGGTGTGCTGCGCGGGATGGAGGCGGAGTTCGCGCCGGAGAACGCGTGGGAGACCACGCTCGCGTCGAACCCCGATGGCCACGCGGGGTGGCGGAAGCGGTTCAGGGCTTGGACGCGCGGGGTGGTGCCGAAGCGGATCCTCTAGGTCGCGCTACCGTTCCGCCCGGACGCCTCTCGGCCGGTTCGACGGGACGCGCGCGGAAAGCGGAGGGCACAGGATTCGAACCTGTAAGTCCTTGCGGACGGCGGTTTTCAAGACCGCTGCATTAGCCATTCTGCCAGCCCTCCGAGGGACTTGGTCCCCGAATATACATGGTTCGGGCGGTGGCTCAGCAGGCGAGTCGGATTTCCAATCCCGATAAGAGTTGACGGGATTAATCGAGCCGATTACATTCTACATGAGAATCGTTATCGTTTATCACATACGCGCGTAACGCACAGTGCTTCAATGCGTTACGCGCTAATTACTTCACCGGATTCCCTCCCATGCCGCGCCGCATCAGCTCGCTCATCACGCTCCCGTCGCTCGCCCTGCTGCTCGCCGCAGGGTCCTCTTCCAGCCTCAGCGCGCAGTCCTCGGTGAGTGGCAAGGTCCTGCGGAGCGAGTCGGGCGCGCCGATCGTGGGAGCCGAGGTGCTCGTGGTGGGCGCCGCCTCGACGACGCGAACGGACTCGCTCGGACGATACCGCGTCCTGGGGCTCGAGAAAGGGCGCTACGAGATCGAGGCCCGCTCGATCGGCCGCTCGATCGGTCGGCACTCGCTCATCGTGGACGGCGAGGCCGTGGACGGACTCGACTTCGTCCTGGCCCCCGCCGCCCCGGAGCTCGCCGGCGTGACGGTCATCGGCGCGGCCACCGATGCGCTCGCGCGCGTGCCGGGCTCCGCGCGCGTCATCGACGAGCGTGCGCTGCGCGCGCTGCAGCCGCGTTCCGCGAACGACGCGCTCCGCACGGTCTCCGGCGTGCACGTGCAGGAGGAGGAGGGGGCGGGCCTGCGCGCCAACATCGGCGTCCGCGGCCTCGACCCCGACCGCAGCCGGAGCGTGCTCGTCCTCGAGGACGGAGTCCCCGTCGCGCTGGCCCCGTACGGCGAGCCGGAACTCTACTACTCGCCGCCGATCGACCGGATGTCGCGCGTGGAGGTCCTCAAGGGGAGTGGCTCGATCCTCTTCGGGCCGCAGACCGTCGGCGGCGTGGTGAACTACGTGACGGCGGACCCGCCGGCGCTGAGGCGCACCGAGCTCGAGGTGCGCGGCGGCGGCAGCGGGTCGAGGTTCGCCCGCGCCACCGTCGGCGGGACGAGGGGCCGCACCGGCGCGATCCTGACGGCGTTCGACCGCTCCGCCCAGGACCTGCAGGGACTGCACTACGGGATCCGCGACGCGACCGGCAAGGTCGTGGTCCGCACCTCCGCCGGTGACTTCGGGGCCAAGCTCAGCCTCTACGACGAATCGTCGAACGCCACGTATGTCGGGCTCACGGATTCGCTCTTCCGCGCCGCGCCACGCCTGCACCCGGCTCCCGACGATCGTCTCGCGATCGCGCGCCAGGCGGCGACGCTCTCGCACGAGATCGGCGCCGGGACGACCGCGCTGCGCACGGTGGCGTACGCCTACCATACCACGCGGGACTGGGAGCGGCGCGACTACACCTATGGTCCCACGGGCGGCACGCTGGTCTTCGCCAGCGGCACGGGCGCCCGGAACCGGAGCTTCGACGTCGCGGGCGTGGAGCCGCGATTCCGCTCGCTGTGGACGGCCGGCGGGATCACCTCGGACCTCGACCTGGGCGCACGCTACCACCGGGAGCGCGCGCGCGACCGCTACCTCACGACCACGGCGCCCGGTGCCGTGCCGGGGGTCCGCGACGACGAGCGGCGCTCCGGGGAGGCGTTCTCGGTCTGGGTGCAGAACCGGTTCGCGCTCGCGCCGGGGCTCGACGTCACGCCGGGGCTCCGCGCCGAGCATTTCCGATTCGAGCGCCGGATCCTCCGAACGCGGGTGCGGCGCTCGGACGGGACCACCACCACGCGCACGCCGGAGGATGTCGACATCCGGAGCGGCGACGACGTCAGTGAGCTGATCCCGGGCATCGGGGCCACCTGGTCGCCCCGTCCGCTCGTCACCCTGTTCGCCGGCGCCCATCGCGGCTTCGCGCCTCCGCGCACGAAGGATGCGCTCATCTACGCTGACGCCACGCTCGCGCCGGGCGCGCAGGTGCCGGACCCGGTCTCACTCCAGTTGGACGCTGAGCGCAGCTGGAACTACGAGTTGGGGGTGCGTGCGGCGGTGACGTCCTTCGCGACCGTGGAGCTCACCACCTTCCGCCTCGACTTCACGAACCAGATCATCGAACCCTCGCTCTCCGCCGGTTCCGCGGCCGCGGCGGCGCTCGCCAACCAGGGCGCCACGCGCCACGCGGGTGTCGAGATCGGTGGCCGCGTCGACGTGGGGCGATGGGGACAGCGCCCATACACGCTCGCATTGGAGGGGAATCTCACGCTCGTGGACTCGCGCTTCTCGGCGGACCGGTTCCTCCGGCAGGGGAGCGACACCGTCAACGTGCGCGGCAACCAGCTTCCCTATGCGCCACGGCAGCGCGCCCACGCGGCACTTGTCCTCGACCTTCCGGGCGGGCTTGAGGCGCGCGTGGATGCCACCTTCGTGGGCGCCCAGTTCACGGACAACTTCGAGACGCGGGCGGGCTCGGCCAACGGGCGCGTCGGGCGGATCCCGCCGCTCCGGCTGTTCGACGCCGCCATCTCGCACGCGCTGCCCGGACTGCCCGGGGTGCGCGCGAGCGCCGCGGTCAAGAACATCGAGGGACGCGCGACGATCGCGTCCCGCAGGCCCGAGGGCATCAAAGTGACGAGCCCGAGACTCGTGAGTCTCGGGCTCGTCTGGAGCTTCTGAACGGAGCCCTTTCCGGGGCGGGTCGGCGTCAGGGCCGGATCGGCACCGCTTTCGTCGCGATCGAGTCCCCGCTCTGGATCGGCGGAGGCGGCGCGAGCTCGCCCGCGATGTCGCCGAAGCGCATGGCCAGCGCGACCTGGCGCACGGTCTCGATGGTGCGGTCCGCCTTCGCCTGGAAGCCGGCGCGCACCGAGGCCTCCGCGGTGGCGATCCCCGTGCTGACGATCAGGTACGGGATGCCTCGCGAGGGTGCGTCGACCCAGTCGCCCTTCCGGATGAGTGAGGCTGGCGCCTTGAACTCATCCCAGAGCGCCTGCGAGCGCGCCACGTCCACATAGCCCTCGCCCGGCACGCGCTGGATGTTCTCCGAGAGGCGCACGCTGTCCGGCATCAGCTTCCGAACGTGCCCCTGCATCACGACGTACGCGCTCAGGCCGAGCTGCTCGGCGAGATCCGCCGAGGTGCGGCTGAAGTGGATGGCGCGCGTGTCGTTGTCGTTGATCATCCGGAGCACGAGGATGTCCGCCCGCGTGATGAACCCCGGCTGGATGATCGCGTGGATGTTCCCCTTGGAGAACCGCTGCGCCACGCGCAGCTCCTGCCCGAGCGGGAGCGCGTCGGCCTCGGCGAACGACATCTTGAGCGCGGGTCCGTCCGGCTTGGGCCAGGTCTTGCCGCGCCAGACCGCGGGCCCGGCCAGCGAGTCGTACTCGAACACCGGGCGGCGGATCATCTGCCGCGTGTACCAGTCGGTGTTGAGTAGCGAGGTGTTGGCGACGGTGACGTCCTTCCGGACGCCGAGCACTTCCTGCGCGTACCAGAGCGGGAAGGTGTCGTTGTCGCCGACGGTGACGAGGACTCCGTACGGCTCCACCGAGTTCAGCATGTCGATCGCGAAGTCGGCGGTGTCGGTCTCGCCGGCGCGGGAGCTGGCCTGCCAGTTCCCGAAGAGCGGGACGAAGGCGACGGCCAGCACGGGGGTGGCGAGGAGCCAGCTGCGCGTGGTCGGCAGGTCGAACTGTTCGGTGCCGACCTTCACGCGCTCACTGCCGAGCAGCACGGCGATGGACTCCCAGACGTAGGTGAGCCCGAGCGCGGCCCAGACGCTCCAGGCCGAGAAGCTCCAGAGGAAGAAGTAGTCCCGGTCGCGGACCTCGCGGTCGACCCGGTCGGCGAGTTCCGGCGCCTGCGAGGCGCCGTACTTGAAGTTCAGGTAGTAGATCAGCACCAGCGTCAGCGTGAGCATCAGCGGGCCGAAGTACGCGAAACTGCGAGGGTCGCGCTTGTAGTGCACCCAGCCGCCGAAGAGGCCGAGCAGGAGGAAGACCGAGGCCAGGGTGAACTGCAGGCGCGGTTGCTCGCCGTGCGCGTCGCGGAGCCACTGCCACTTGAAGTAGAGCCACCACATCCCGACCTGCGCCGTGAATGGCGCCTGGCGCGTGGCGAGGTCGGGCTTGCCGTACTGGCCGCGATTGAAGTTGTACATGAAGGCGTCGTACGTGCCCTTGGAGAAGGTGCACGAGAAGCCGATGCCCTCACGGCAGGCGGTCGGCTCGCCCTCATTGATCGCCGGGAAGTGCGCCGCGCGGATGGGCTGCGTGGCGAACGAGCTCCCGCCCACGAAGACCGCCGCCGCCAGCACGAGGATGAACTTCCAGCGGAGCAGCGTGGCCGGCTTGCGGATGAGGACCGCGATCGCGATGGCGGGCACCGCGAGCAGGCCCGCCATGTGGTTCGCGTACCCGAGGCCGCAGAGGTAGGCCACGAGGACGAGGATCCTGTCCGCCTTGGGGCTGTCCGGGAAGTCGCACCAGCGCACCGTGAGCCAGGAGCAGATCGCGAGCCCGAGGAGGGAGACGGTGTACACCTTCTCGTTCACCACCGACTGGCTCCAGACGGTGAACGCGGTGGCGCCGATCAGGACGGCGAGCGAGCCGCCGGCGATCCGCTGCCAGCGCTTCTCGAACCACCCGACCAGCACGCGCTCGGTGATCAGGAACCACATCCCCGCGCTCACGGCGCTCGAGATCGCGGCCAGGAGGTTGATCCGCATGGCGACGGTCGGGGCGATCGGGATGATCGATGCCACGCGCCCGATCAGGACGAAGAGCGGGTTCCCCGGCGGGTGCGGGAGCCCCAGCGTGTACGCCGCGGCGATGTACTCGCTCGTGTCCCACATCGCCGTCTCGGGGGAGAGGGTGATGAGGTAGAGGAGGAACGTCAGTCCCCCCGCGATGCCGGCGGCGAGGTAGGACGGGCGATAGTCGAGTTCAGCGGCCATCTGACTGGGTCTGGAGTGGATCGCGAAAGCTATGAACTGCGGG
>CAZHAG010000154.1:0-1431 GCA_964529705.1 uncultured Gemmatimonas sp.
TCGACAAGTACCGGCCCGAGTTCAAGTTCTCGAGCTGGCTCTTCAAGATCGCCAACAACGTCGCGATCGATCACCTCCGGCGGCGCCAGCTCCCGACCGTCTCGATCGACGGGTCCCCGCACGCCCGTACGGCGGCCGACGCCGAGGCCACTTCGTTCGACATCCCCGACTCTGGGGAGAACGCGCTCGACGAGCTCGCCTCCCGCGAGCTCGGCACCGCCATCGAGGTCGCGATCGGCAAGCTCCGCCCCGAGTACCGGAACTGCATCATGCTCCGGCACGTCGAGGGGCGGAGCTACGAGGAGATCGCCGCCACCCTCGACCTCCCGCTGGGCACCGTCAAGACCTACATCCACCGCGCGCGCCACGAGCTCCGGGACGCACTGGAGCACCTGCGCGAATAGGGGTGCGGCCGCACCGGGCGCCGCGCTTCCACGGCGACGGACGTCCCGGTCCCCGCATCCCGGCACGTGAAACCCGATCGATCCCCCGCCGTAAGACCGCTAGGAGAGCCCGATGAACGACCCACACCTGCTTCCAGACCAGATCGACCTGTTGGTCGATGGCGACGCCGGACCCGATGTGACCGCCTTGCGATCGCACCTGGACGGCTGCGAGCCCTGCCGCGCACGCTACGACGCCGCGCGCCGCTCCGCCGAGGCGGTCGAGGCCCTCCCGCACTTCACACCGCGCCTCCCGTTCGCGGACCAGATCATGTCCAAGGTCGAGGTGCGCGAACCCTGGCACGAGACGGTCGCGGCGAGCGCGACGCGGATGGTGCCGCCGCGCGGGCCGCTCCTGCTCGTCTCCATGCTCGGCGCCGGGGTCGGTGCACTCGCGGTCTCGGCGGTCGCCTTCTGGCTCCTCCTCCGCTGGGACCTCACGGCCTGGCTCGTGAACCTCGGGATCGAGCAGGGACGTAGCGTCGCCGTCGCCGGGGTGAGCGGATTCGCTGAGGAGGCGCTGGGCGCGCCCGCGTCAGACGCGCTGGCACGGGGGGAACTCTGGCCGGTGCTGCTGACCGTCGCGCTCCTCGCCCTCTCCGCGCTCCTCGCCGGACTGGGATTCCGCCGCCTCGCGGCCACCGCTCGCGCGAAGCGGGGATAACGCCATGCGACGCATCGCCCTCCCCCTCGCCGCGCTCGGGCTCTCCATCGCCCTCGCCCCGATCACGGCGCACGCCCAGAGCGCGGCGCCGGCCGCGCCGGCCGTCCTCCCCGACAGCGAGCGGGTCGCGCTCTCCGCCTTCGCGCTCACCACCGAGGGCATCGACATCAACGGCCGGTTCGTGCGCGGCAACTCCTCGCTGGCGTCGGGCGACACGTTGCGCGGCCCGCTGGTGGTGATGAGCGGTACCGCCGAGGTGTTCGGGGTCGTCGCCGGCAACGTGTACGCCCTCTGGGGCGACGTCGTGATCCACGACGGCGCCGA
>CAZHAG010000154.1:1531-5589 GCA_964529705.1 uncultured Gemmatimonas sp.
CTTCGGCCGCTCGTTCTTCGCCGGCGTGCTGGGACAGCTGGGGTTCCTCCCGCTCCTGCTCTTCGTCTGCGTCGCGCTCGCCGTGACGGTCGTCGGCATCCTCCTGATCCCGTTCGCACTGGTCGCCGCGCCGATCGCGCTGGCGGGATTCGTCACGCTCGGGTGGCTCGCGCTGGCCCTTGTCTCGGGGCGCGCCGTCCTGCGGGCGCAGGGCGCGGGGAGTTCACGCGCCGAGGCGCTGCGCGCGCTGACCGCCGGCGTGGTGCTGCTCATGTTCCCCTGGGTGATCGTCTCGCTCATCACGGGCACGGGCACCGTGGCGGCGCTGGCCAAGCTCGTGGCCATCGCGATCACCTGGGTGGCGGCGACGGCGGGACTCGGCGCCGCGGTGCTCTCCAAGGCCGGTACGCGGCAGAAGCGCGCGCCCGGATCCGCCGCTCCCAAGCTCCAGGGGTGGCAGACGCCCACCCCGGTGGCGGGCGTCGCGGCGGCGCGGCGACCGATCCCGGCGCGGCCGGGGGCGGCGCCCAAGTAGCGCGGCGGGCCGCACGGGTTCGCTTGCAACCCTGCCCGGGAAGCGCTAACTAGGCGGTCTACCCCACATCCTGCGAGGGATCCAGATGCGCACACGGCCGGTCGTACTCGTCGCGGCCGCCGCACTCGTTGCGGCGTGCCAACCGTCCCACACCACGCGCGACGTGAAGGCGGAGGTGGAGGCGGCGAATGCCGCGTTCTCCGCCGCCGTCGCCGCGCAGGATGCCGCCGCCGTCTCGAGGCTCTACACCGAGGACGGCTGGCTGATGGCCCCCAACGGTCCCACTGCCAAGGGACGCGCGGCGATCGCCGAGGCGTTCACGGGGATGCTCGGCACCGGGATCGCGGGCGTCACCCTGACCACCGAGGAGGCGCAGGGCACCGACAGCTCCGCGACGGAGGTCGGACGGTACGCCCTGACGAACGCCGCGGGCGAGACCATCGATGAAGGAAAGTATCTCGTCTGGTGGCGGCTCACTGCTGACGGCTGGCGGCTGCACCGGGACATCTTCAACAGTGACCGGCCGCTCCCGCCGCCACCCCCCGCACCGACCGCGACCAAGCGGCCCTAGGGACCCGCGGCCGACGAGGTGCTGCCGGTGATCAACGCGCCGGCAGCGCCACCAGCTCCCGTACCACCGCGTTCGCCACCTCCGTGAGCTTCCTCGCCGCCGTGCACCCCGGATCCGCGGCGACGATCGGCGTGCCGGCGTCCCCGCCCTCGAGCACCGGCGGATGGAGGGGCACCTCGCCCAGCAGCGGGACCTGCAGCTCGTCGGCGAGCCGCTTTCCGCCACCCGTGCCGAATATCGCCATCGGCTTCCCCGTCTCCGGCGACTCGAAGTAGCTCATGTTCTCGACGATGCCGAGCACCGGCACGCCCACGCGCTGGAACATCTTGGCGCCACGCAGCGCGTCCCCCACCGACATCTCCTGCGGCGTGGTGACGATCACCGCCCCGGTCACCGCGGTCGCCTGCACGAGCGAGAGCTGCGCATCGCCGGTGCCCGGGGGCATGTCCACGAAGAGGTAGTCGAGCGTCCCCCACTCCACGTCGCGCAGGAACTGCGTGATGATCTTCATCACGATCGGCCCGCGCCAGATGGCGGGCTGGTCGCGCTCGATGAGGAAGCCGAGCGAGATCACCTTCACGCCGTGGGCGGCGAGGGGCTGGATCTTGTCGTTCTTGACCGGCGGCGCCTCGTTCACCCCCATCATGCGCGGGATGTTCGGCCCGTAGATGTCGGCGTCCATGATCCCGACGCGATGCCCGGCCTTGGCGAGCGCGATCGCGAGGTTCGTGGTCACCGTGGACTTGCCGACGCCCCCCTTCCCCGACGAGACGGCCACGATCCGGCCGAGCCCGGGATAGGTCACCGGCGTCGGCGCGGCGGGCGGCTTGGGCGCCGGTGCCGCGTTCATCACGGGGAGGGCACGCGAACCGGCCTTCCCCGCACCGCCCGATGCCGGCGGAGCGGTCGGCGCCTGCGCACCGGGCTCGGCTGCGTCCTTCACATCCACGCGGACGTCCGTGACGCCCTCCACCTTCTCGAGGGCCAGCCGCACCTGTCGGGCGAGCGTCGGGTCGTCCTGCGCGCCGAGGAGCAGGGTGACACGCACCTTCCCGTCGGTCGTCGTGGCGATGTCGCGCACCTGCTGCGTCTGGTAGACGGAGGCGCCGGTGCGCGGGTTGGCGATGGGAGCGAGCGCTGCCGCGAGGCGCGCCTGGAGCGTATCGGTCATCGGTGGTGTGTGGCGAGGAACGGACAGCGGGTGCCCCGGAACGTAATCAATCCGCCAGGGAACCGGCCTCGAGCTGTCGGCGCGCCTCGGCCAGCACGCGCTCCGTGACGTCGGCGATCCCGCCGGCGATGAGGGCGCCGGAGGCGCGCGCGTGCCCGCCCCCGCCGAAGGCGCGGGCGAGGGTGTTCACGTTCACGCCGGCGATGCTCCGGAACGAGACCTTCACCTTGCCGTGTCCCAGGTCGCGGAAGAGCATCGCGAGGCGCACCCCCGCGATGGAGCGCGGGTGCTCCACGACGCCGTCAAGGTCCTCCGAGGAGACGCAATGCTTCTCGAGCGCCCCGGCCTCGATGGTCACCCAGGCCATCCCATGCGCCATGTCCACCGCCAGCGTGTCGAGCGCATCGCGCAGGAGGTGGAGCCGGCCGAGGGGCACCGAGCTGTAGATGCGGGCGTACATCTGTTCCGGGTCGACGCCCGCCTGCAGCAGCTCCGCCGCCACCGCGAGGCAGCGCGGCGAGGTGTTGCCGAACCGGAATCCGCCCGTGTCCGTCACGAGCGCGGTGTAGAGCGCCTTCGCGATCGGGGTGGTGATCGTGAGCCCGCACTCGCGCGCGAGGTCGAACACGAGTTCCGCCGTGGCACAGGCGGCGGTGTCGGAGAGCATCGTCTTGCCGGGCGGTTCGTCGCCCGGCAGGTGGTGGTCGATCACCAGCGCGTCCTGCGGCAAGGCGCGGACGGCGGCGGCCAGCGTGCCGAGCCGGCCGAGGTCGCTGATGTCGAGGACGATCAGCCGGTCGACCCCCTTGAGCGCGGCGGCACCCTGCGCGGACCGGTCCTCGACGTCGTCCGCCAGCAACCAGCGGAAGAGCTCCGGCCAGGGCGTGGGGTTCACGATGAACGCCCGCACCCCCATCTGGCCGAGCAGCCGAGCGAGTGCGGTCTGCGACCCGCAGCCATCGCCGTCGGCGTTGATGTGCGTCGAGAGCGCGACCGTCATCCCCGGGCGCAGCGCGGCGGCTATCCGTTGGATCGCCTCACGCCGCGCCGCGGGGACCGCGAGCAGGTCAGTCACCGTGCTCCGCGAGCTTGGAGTGCGTGCGACCGTAGAGGAAATAGATCGCCAGGCCGAGCCCCATCCAGACCGCGAGCCGCAGCCAGGTGTCGAGCGGGAGGTTGTACATGAGCCATCCGCACATCGCGATGCCGCCGAGCGGCACGAAGGGCACGAAGGGCGTCCGGAAGGGGCGCTCGAGCTCCGGGCTCCGGTAGCGGAGCACGAGGATCCCCGCGCAGACGATCACGAAGGCGAAGAGCGTGCCGATCGAGACGAGGTGTCCAAGGATGCCGATCGGGAAGAGGCCCGCGAAGACGGCGGCCGTGACGCCGGTGATGATCGTGGCGAGCCAGGGCGTCTTGTACTTCGGGTGCACCTTGCCGAACACGGGCGGGAGGAGCCCGTCGCGCGACATCGCGTAGAAGATGCGGGGCTGGCCCATGAGCATCACGAGCACCACCGACGCGAGGCCGGCCACGGCGCCGATCGTCGCCAGCACCTTCAGCCAGTTCAGCGCCGGCGCGGCGTCGAGCGCCACGTATACCGGCTCCGCGACGTTCAGCTGCGGGAAGGGCACGAGCCCCGTCATCACCAGCGCCATCAGGATGTAGAGGATCGTGCAGACCGTGAGCGACGCGAGGATGCCGATCGGCAGGTCGCGCTGCGGGTTCTTGGCTTCCTGCGCCGCGGTCGAGACCGCGTCGAAGCCGATGTAGGCGAAGAA
>CAZHAG010000155.1:0-5577 GCA_964529705.1 uncultured Gemmatimonas sp.
AACGTGGCGGAAGAAGTCGTCCAGCTCTTCCTGAGGGCCCGCGACGAGGCGAGCGGCAAGGTGCGCGCCCTGGCGAACGAGCTGGGCAGCCTGCCGAACCTCGTCGGGAAGCTGAGCACTGGACTCGGCGTCTGGGGCACGTTTGCAACCGGTGCATCGCTCGCTGGAAGTGCAATCGTCGCGCTCGGCTCTCGAATCAGTGACGAGATCGAAACGCTGGACCGTCTGCGGGCGTCCACGGGCGTTGCCATCTCGGATGCGCAGGTGCTCAGGGAGGCGTTCAAGGATCAGGGGCTGGGCGCCGAGGCGGCCGATACCGCCATGCGCAAGATGGCGAAGGCAATCGGCGAGAACCACCCGCTCCTCAAGGAACTCGGGATCTCCACACGCGATGTCTACGAGGCGACGCTGCAGGCGTCAAAAGCGCTCGCCGGCACCCAGGATCCTGGCACCCGCGCCCGAATCGCCACTCAGCTCTTCGGCAAGGCAGCCGATGAGGCCATCGGTCCGCTCTCGCAACTCAACGCCGCGGCCGAGGTCACCGCCGCCCGGCTGCGAGCGACCGGCCAGGCCTTCACCCCGGACGACATCCGTCGCGCCCGCGAGCTCGACGAGGCCATTGATGGCGTACGCCAGTCTTTCGAGGGGCTCTCGAAGACGCTGCTTTCGGAGATGGTTCCAGCGGCGACGCGAGTTGTGGCCGCGATCGAGCCCATTCTCGAGCTGCTTCAGCGGCTCCGAGAAGAACGCGAGCGCGCCAAACGGGAAGCGGACGCCATAGACCGCGAGCTGGAGGCCGCCATTCGCCGCCGCCGCGGCGATTTCCCTGGCTTCGGTGGGGGTGCCAGTGGAGGTCGCGGAGGCGGTGGCACGTTCGACGAGCCAACACCGACGCCCGGCGACGACGCGCTGCGGAGGGCCTTCATCCAGCGCCAGTTCGGGTTCACGGGGAAGGACCGCCTCTTTCTCCCCGGCGGCGTACTTCCGCCGGAAGGCGGCGGCCTCAACTCGCTCCAGCAGGAGATCGAGACGTGGAAGGTGTTCCAGGGCCTCCTCGAGGAGACGGACGCGCAGCTCCTCCGGGTTGTGACGGGCCTCGACCAGACCGCTGGGGCCATGGAAAAGATCCCGGTGAGCGAGATCAGCGAGGAAATGGTCTTCCTGAACGACAGCCTGAGAATCGCCGACCAGGCGATCAGGTCCGCATTCTTCGCGTGGGAGCTTGGTGCCGCCGGCGCTGCGGATCGCATTCGTGACGTATTTCGAAACGCGTTCAACGACGTGGCCGACGCTGCCGTCCGCGCCGGCATCAGCAAGCTGCTGGACCTGGGCGGAAAGAGCATCCCCGGCCCTATCGGGGCCATCCTGGGATTCGCCGGGCGCGCCCTTGGCGGCAAGAACGCCGCGGCCCCCCTCACCCGCACCGAGGGCGCCGCACCCGGCGGCAACACCATCATCATCAACACGCTCGACACCAAGACGCTCCGCACGGCCATCTCTCCCGGCGGGGAGTTCCACCGCGCCCAGGATCAGGTGCAGATCGGCGGGCGGTACTGATGGGCACCAAGCTCCGGTTCGCCTTCCTAAACCGCGTCGAATCGGCCGTCCTGAAGAACGGCACCGGTGGCGGTTCACCGATCCGGGACGAGGTGTCCCCGTGGGTCATGGAGAACGCCCAGAACCGGGACCGCGGCCACGTGTGGCAGCAGGCGAGCGGCACAGGCACGTACCACGTGGACTACGACCTGACCGGAGGCGCCACCGACGTGAGCGTCGGCCTGCTGGCGGCCCTCGGCCAGCGCGGTGCGCCCGACACCGCGCCCGGCATCACCTCGATCGTCACCAGGTATTCCACCCACGCGAACGGCTACCCGCCGGACGCCGCCAGCTCGTGGACGGACTTCCCCTCCGGCACCCTGACCCTCGGCCTCGGCGTAAGGGACGCCGCGGCCGTCGTCACCCCGGTCTCGTGCCGGTACATCCGGTGGTCGATCACCTGCTCGGGCGCCTTCACGCTGGGGCGGCTCTTCGCCGGAACCATCGAGGTGGACCTCGGCATCGTGTCGTCCCCCGGCTACCTGCGCCGCCGGGTGATCCCGATGAGCGAGAACAGGATGGGCGGGAATCTCCCGTTCACGACGCAGGTCGGTGACCCGTTCTACGAGTTCAGCCTGCCCTACCGGTCCATGAAAGCGGCGGACCACGCGAAGCTGCTCCAGATCGGATCCCAGGCGCGGCCGTTCGTGATGATTGACCACGACGACGCTCCCCGGGAGGTCAAGCTCCGGGACCACACGTTCGCCGCGTCCCTGCTCTGGAACCAGCCCGAGGTGTACGACGCGAGCCTCGAGCTGGAGTCGCTCGGCTGATGGCGTTCGCGACCCAGAACTTCCTCAACGCCTTCCTGCCCTCGGGCCGAAACGCCTGCACGCTGGTGAAGGTGGAGCTCACCGACCCCTCGGCGCTCACGCTCTACCTCGCCAGCCGGCCCACCACGACGCCCGGCAGCCCGCCACGGTTCTGGCAGGCGGCACTCTCAGACATCGGGGAGGTCGTGGAGCCGGGGGACCTCGGAGTCTTCGATCCGGGCCTCGCCACGTTCGACTTCCGCATGTCCGCGCGCCCCCTGGCCGGGCAGGCCGTGTCCGACTTCTCGCTCGAGCGGCTGGCCTCGCACTACTGGTACGGGGCCACCGTCACCGCCTACTACTGGGAGCTGGGGCTCGCCTCGTTCTCCGACGCGCTCCAGATCTTCAAGGGCGTGGTGATCGAGTACGAGACCGAGGACAACCAGGCGCGCGTCTACTGCCAGCAGCGGAACGCGTGGATCCGCCGGCTGCCGGCGGTCGAGGTGACGCGCCAGAAGTTCCCGCGCGCTCCGGAAAAGTCCATCGGGCTCCCCGCCGGGGCGATCTGTTACGGGGACCTGCGCAGCCCGCCGGCGCGCGCTCCCGCCAGCGCCTACGGGGACTTCCAGCAGGGCATCACCAGCGTCGTCGGGCCCAGAAGGGCAGGGGTCCGGGGCACCGTGGTGTCGCTCGGGAAGGGCGGAGGATCCAAGGGCAAGGTCCTGTTCGCCTCGCACGCCTGCAAGCTCTTCAACTCGGACGTGGATGGGGCGACGCCGGCGATCGAGGCGGGGGACCGTCTCGCCGAGATCGACCCGATCGGCGGGGACGTGTTCAACGCGGCGTCCGGGACCGGGTTCAACTTCGACGACATCGCCAACGCCGGGACGCAGCCGTTCGAGAGCTTCTTCCCTGTGTGGCTGCTCGACTCGAGGCAGCCGACCTCGAACCCCGGGGAGAACCCGAGGGCCGCCACCGACCCATTCAACGAGACCAGCTACTCGAAGCTGGACTACGACGCCGGCCAGCGGGACCTCTGGTTCCCGATCCCCGACATCCCGCCGCAGGGGCAGGCGCTGGCCGTCAAGTACGTCGTGGGCTACCAGACGAGCTCGGGGGCCGGGAACCTCCGGGTGGAGCTGACGGACGGGACGACCACAGCCGGAACGGCGACCCTCACCGCTTCCACGACGCCCCGCGGACAGGGCGGCACGCTCGTTGGATCGCCTCCGGCGCCCATCCCTCGAGGTTCGGCGCTGGTTGACGATGGCTGGGGGTTCGGTGCCACGGGCACCCGGCTGCGCATCTACTTCACCGGCACCGCCACCGGCCAGACGGCGCGCATCTTCTACGTCGGCATCGCGATCCAGTTCCGCCCCAGCTGGCCGGTCTCGGTCCCCTCCCGGAAGATCCAGATCCCGGGCGCGATCGACTACCGGCTGAAGCCGGGAACGTGGCGCGAGGGGTGGGGGAACATCCGCCACACGTTCTCGCACCAGCCCACCGACGTGTGGCTCCCGCAGCAGGAGGCCGTGGACTCCGAGTTCTACGCGACGCTCCAGGGCCACGCGGACGACGGGTCCGGCACCTACACCGGAACCGCCGACGCCCTGATCCAGCGCCCTCCGGACATCCTGCGTCACTTCCTCGCCACCTACTGCGCCGAGACACTCTTCGAGACCGGGGGGAACCCGGGCGACCTGGTCGCGCTCCGCGCGGCGCTCCAGACCCTGCGGAAGACGGACATGGTCGAAGCGTTCGCCCTCGACGACTTCATCCAGTCGTCGGACGTGGTTCGCCTCATGGCCAGCTCGGTGAAGGCGTGGTTCTTCATCTCGTGCTTCACCGACAAGTGGTCGGGCATCCCGTGGAAGGCCGACCGCGAGGTGGACTTCCCGCGCCGCCTCACCCGCTACGACCTGCTCGACCCGGACGGCCCCCGGATCATCATGCACCGCGACGACGTGCAGAACGACCTCACGGTGAGCTACGGCTGGGACGCCTGGAAGCGCCGGACGATGCACGAGACCACGCTCGGCCCGGGCCGCAGCATCAGCGGCCACGCGTACCGCAACCTCCGCGACGAGCACATGACCGTGGTCGCGAACGAGTCCGACCGCCTCGACTTCAAGGTCAACTCGACCACCTACGTGGCGAGCCTCACCCCTGGGGACTACCAGCCCGACACCCTGATGCAGCACGTGGACGCCCAGATGGCGGCCGTGCTCGGCAACATCGTGCAGCTCGCGTGGGGCATGCTCATCGTCTCGGGCTACAACGACAAGATCAACTTCAACGACGGGGCCTCGAAGACCGCGACCCTCACCGCCGGCGACTTCAACGAGGACCCGGACGGGCTCGCGGCCAACGCCCAGACGGCGATGAACGCGGTGTCCTCGAACTGGACCGTGACCTACTCGGCGGCGACCCGGAAGTTCACGTTCGACCGCTCGAGCGGCACCAAGAGCATGACCTTCTCCAACGTCGCCGACGCGGCCCTGTCGTTCGGCTTCAAGTACGCGACCACCGTCGCCGGTCCCGCCACCAGCCTCTGGGGCGTCGAGCCCAATACGTTCCTGATCGGGGTGGGCGGAACCGACGTGCTGAGCCTGCCCTGGGAGACCGGCGCGAACGGCATCGACGCGGCGACCCCTCGGGCCTGCGGCGCGCTGCTGGGGTACGACATGAGCCGGGACTGCGCCGACGGCACCAGCTACTGCATCGCCCACAGCCCGAAGGGCGCGCTCGAGCAGTTCATGGCGACGTCGGTCCGCCGCTACGGGACCCGGCCCCCGCTCAACATGGCGCTCGACTACGTGAACGACACCGACACCGCGCGCGAGGTCAGGCGCCGGTTCGCCGAGCTCTGGGGCACCCCGCCGGTCGAGATCCAGTTCGAGACTGAACGCATGCCGGACCTGCAGCGCGGGATGGTCTTCGACTTCGACGGGTCCCTCGACGCGGTCAAGCCCTTCGCCGTTCCCGGCACCGACGGCTCGTGGGTCGGGAAGAAGTTCGTGGCCGTCCGGCCGCGGCGGCTCTCGCTCCCCTCACCCCGCCAGTCGGTGAACGCCTTCTGGCTTCCCCCGAAGCTCTGACCATGGCCGACCTCACCGTCAGCATCGACGCCGCGCGCCCGCTGCTCCTGCTCAGGAACGGGGAGAAGCGACTGCGCTACGCGCTCGTGAACAGCCTGAACCGGGCCGCCAAGGACGTGCAGGCGAAGCAG
>CAZHAG010000156.1:0-5561 GCA_964529705.1 uncultured Gemmatimonas sp.
TCGCGTTCGAGAAGGTCCCCCCGTCCACCATCGCCACCCCGTTCACGAACACGAACGGAATCCCCACCGCGTACTGGTGCGGCTCGGTGAACGTCGCCGGACTCCCGACCTTCGCCGCGTCGAACACCGTGATGTCGGCGTAGCACCCCACCGCGAGGCACCCGCGCTGGCCGGTGAGTCCCATCCGCGCGGCGGGCATCCCCGTCATCTTGTGCACCGCCTGCTCGAGCGTGAGCACATGCTCCTCGCGCACGTACACCCCGAGCACGCGCGGGAAGGTGCCGTAGGCCCGCGGGTGCGGCACGCCCTCGCCCGGGCGCGAGAGCCGGCCGTCGGAGGCGATCATCGTCTGCGGGTGCGCCATGATGCGCCGCACATCCCCTTCGTCGATCACGTGGTAGACCATCGACGCGCCGCCCTTGAGCTCCCCCTCGATCACGAGCTTGGCCGCCGCCTCGAGTGAGGGCCCCACGCCGCGGCGCTCGGCCCAGTCGTGCAGCGTCTTCCCCTCGAGGGAACGGTCCCAGGAGACGCTGCTGAACTGCACGCGCCGCGTGTCCCCGCCGCCGCGGTCGGTCTTGAGGTACTCGACGATGCCGCGCTCGATGCTGTCGCGGAGCGCGGGTTCGGCCACCCGCTTCCGGAGCTCGGCGGTGCCGCCGGCGAGCGCCCAGGGTGGGATGAGCACCGCGAGCCCGGTGGAGCTCGCGGTGTAGGGGTACTGGTCGATCATCACGTCGAGCCCGGCGGCGCGCGCCTCGTCCACCATCCTGAGCGTCTCGACGCTCTTCCCCCACATCGGCTGGCCGACGGCCTTGTGGTGGGTGAGCACCACGGGGATGCGCGCGTCGCGCGCGATGGTGATCGCCTCGCCGACGCCCTCGAAGAGGCCGAGCCCCTCCTCGCGCAGGTGCGAGGTATAGAAGCCGCCGGAGTCGGCGGCGGCACGCGAGAGCGCGACCACCTCGTCCGTCTTCGCGTAGAAGCCGGGCACGTAGCGGAGGCCGGTGCTGATCCCGAACGCGCCCTCCCCCATCCCGCGCCGGATGAGCGCGATCATCCGCTGCAGCTCGTCCGGCGTGGGGGCGCGGTTCTCGGTGCCCATCACCGCGCGGCGCACGGTGTTGTGGCCCACGAGGTACGCGACGTTCATGCCGAGTCCCGCCTTCGACGCGGTGTCGAGGTAGGCGGCGAGAGGCCAGGGGCCACTGCCGTCAGGGCCGCCGAGTGCGAGCGTCACGCCCTGCGTGACGGCGCTCTTGGCGTCGGGCATCTGGAGGAGGGGCTCGATGTGCGCGTGGAGGTCGATGAACCCCGGTGCGATCACGAGCCCGGTGGCGTCCACCACGCGCCGCGCGCGCGTCCGGTCGAGCGGGGTGCGCGAGACGGCGACGATCCGGTCTCCCGCGACGGCCACGTCGCCCACGTACCCCGCGGCGCCGGTGCCGTCGACGATGGTGCCGTTGCGGATGAGGAGGGTCCACTCCTGCGCGTGGACGGATGGCGCTGCGAACGGCGCGGCGAAGAGCGCGGCGGCGGCCGCGGCGAGGAACGTGCGTGCTCGGATCATCGTGTGAGTGCTCCCATCACCTTGCCGAGGAATTCGTCGATCGCGCCGTTCTCGATCCAGCGCACCACCACCACGAGGTCCTGCTCGGGTGCGACGAACACGAGGTTCGTGCCGTTCCCCACATGCCCGAACGCGCTGGCCGGGGCGCTCGGCATCCACTTCCGGTCCGTGTTCAGGAACCAGTTCATGTACCCGTAGGTCGGCTGCGGCACCGTGGGGGTGAGGGAGAGCTTCACCCACTCCTCGGAGAGGATCCGCTTCGTGCCCCAGACGCCGCGCCGCTGCGTGAGGAGGCCGAAGCGCGCCATGTCCCACGCGTTGATGAACATCCCGCCCCCCCAGTGCCCGCCGCCGCTCACCGCCTGCACGGGGCGCCCGTCGAGGGTGATCCAGGAGTTGTCGTAGCCGTGCCAGCGCCAGGTGCGCGAGGCGCCGATCGGCTCCATCACGTACTCGTTGAGCACTTCCGGAAGGGGACGCCGCCAGAGGTTCGTGAGCGCGAGCGCCAGGACGTTCACGCGGACGTCGTTGTACTCGTACGCCGTGCCCGGCGCCTTGCGCGCGCGTGTGGTCCACTCGGCCGCGTTCTGCAGCGGACGGTCGGCCCACTCGGGCTTCCCCCAGAGCGTCCCTTCCCAGTCGCTCGTCTGCCGGAGGAGGTCGTCCCAGATGATCGTCCGGTTGTGCGGCGTCTCCCAGAGCGCGAGCATCATCGGCTCGCCGTAGCGCGACCCCGGCTCGCCGGGCGCCTGCGTGCGCAACGCGTAGGTCGGCGCCTGCGACTTCCAGACGGTGTCGCGCACGGAGGGGATCAGCCCGCGGTCGAAGGCGAGGCCGGCGGTGGCCGAGAGGAAGCTCTTGGTGACGCTGTGCGTCATGTCCACCCGGTCGGGCTCGCCCCAGCTCGCGATCACGTACCCGCCGCGCAGCACCACGCCACTCGGCTCGCCGCGCGGCTTGAAGGGGCCGATCCCCTGCCCGAAGGGCTCGCGGCCGAAGGAACGGTAGTGGCTCTCCTCCATGTCGCGCGGGGCGCGCGCCTCCTTCTCCACCGCGAAGGCGATCGCAGCCGCGAGCTTCGCGGCGTCGACGCCCATCGCGGCGGGGGTGCGCGTCTCCCAGGTGGGGCCGGGGACGTAGGGCGTTGCTGCGGGACGGGCGCCGGACTGTGCCGCGAGTTTCGCGGCGCTCGTGAGCGCGAGCGTCGCGAGGAGGAGTGTCGCGAAGGTCACGGAGACGCGCGGCAGCGGCAGCGGAAGCGCTCGCACTAGCGGTCGCACGATCGGTCGCACAGTAGGCCGCGGTCTGCGGCGCGAAGAAGGATGGTGTGGCACGTACGACCTCTCGGATTTCTCGGGTGGGATGCTGCGCGAAGCTACGGCGAGAGGGACTCCTGCGAAACGGCGAGGCGGGCCCGCTTGCGCCGGGTGAGCGTCGGCAGGAGCCAGAGATAGACCCCCGTGAGCCAGAGCCCGAAGAGCACGATCCCGGCCGGGAAGAAGATCCAGAGCTTCACCCAGTCGGCGAAGAAGGAGCCGTCGTGCAGCGTCTCGATCACGTCGGAACGCCGGTACGCCACCTGCAGCACCTCGCCGGTGCCGAGCGCCATCTGCGCTTCCCAGTTGTTCTTGGTGGTGATCTTGAGGATCCCCTTGCCGGGGCGGACGTCGACGCGGTCGATGTCCTCCCAGCCGGTGACCTCGCCCCCCGGGATCGCGCGCGCGGCGGCGAGGATCGCCTCCCAGGGCATCGTGGGCTCGGCGTCCGCGGTCTTCTGCTCCGTGGGCTGCACCCACGCCACCTGCTTCTTGAGCTGGAGCAGGAGGCCGGTGCCGATGACGACCAGGAGGGGCAGGCCGACCGCGACGGCGCCCCAGCGGTGCAGCTTTCGGGAGAGGATCGAGAGTTTCATCTGCGTGCTACGTCCGTGGGATGGTGGATGTTGCGTCCGGCCACGGAAGATGGTCCCTTTCCCTCAACCTCGGAACGCTTCGGCGCGTATCCGGGGCGATCCCACGGCACGCACCCCACCAGAGGAGTTGCTCGATGTCGCCAGTTCTCCGTCGCGTCCGGGCCTTCGCGCTCGCCGCCGCCACGTTCGCCCTCGCCGCCTCCGCGGCACCCGTGCTCCACGCGCAGGCGGCCGATGACGCCCGCATCGAGCGGCTGAAGGCCGAGGCGCTCACGAAGGTGGAAGCGCGCGCCAAGCTGGTGCAGGAGATCGTCGACCACCTCTTCTCCTTCGCCGAACTCGGGATGCAGGAGTTCGAGACGCAGAAGTACATCACCGGGCTCCTCGAGCAGAACGGCTTCAAGGTGACGCGCGGCTATGCGGGGATGCCGAGCGCCTGGATCGCGCGCTGGGAGAGCCCGGCCGGTGCGAAGCCCGAGATCTCCCTCGGCTCCGACGTGGACGGCATCCCGCAGGCGAGCAACAAGCCGGCGGTCGGCTTCTTCGAGCCACAGGTGGCGGGCGCACCGGGCCATGGCGAGGGGCACAACTCCGGCCAGGCGGTGAACATCGCCGCCGCGCTCGTGGTGAAGGAGCTGATGATCCGCGACCGGATCCCGGGCACGCTGGTGCTCTGGCCCGGCATCGCCGAGGAGCAGATGGCCGGGAAGGCGTTCCTCGTGCGCGAGGGGCTCTTCAAGAACACCGACGTCGCGCTCTTCACGCACGTCTCCAGCGACCTCGGCGTCTCCTGGGGCCAGAGCGGCTCCACCGCGCTCATCTCCGCGATCTTCAAGTTCAAGGGCACCAGCGCGCACTCCGCGGGCGCCCCGTGGCGCGGCCGCTCCGCGCTCGACGCGGCGATGCTGATGGGCCAGGGGTGGGAGTTCCAGCGCGAGCACAACGAGCTCCCCTCGCGTTCGCACTACATCATCCGCGACGGCGGCGACCAGCCGAACGTGGTGCCGAGCACGGCGAGCATCTGGTTCTACTTCCGCGAGCGGGACTACGAGCGCACCAAGGCGCTCTTCGAGGCCGGGAAGCGGATCGCGAAGGGCGCGGCGATGATGGCGAACGTCGAGCTCGACACCGTGATGATGGTCGGCTCCGGGTGGAGCGGGCACTTCAACAAGGCGATCGCCGAGGCGACGTTCGAGAACATCAAGCGGGTCGGGATGCCGCAGTGGGACGACGCCGACCAGACCATGGCGAAGGGGCTGCAGAAGGAGCTCGGCGTGCGCGAGCAGGGGCTCTCGTCGAACACGATGCAGACCCTCGCGGGCCCGATCCCCGAGAACCAGCGCATGGGCGGTGGCTCGGACGACATCGGCGACGTGTCGTGGAACGTGCCGACCGTGACGCTCCGCTTCCCGTCGAACATCCCCGGCCCGCCGGGCCACAACTGGGCGAACGCGATCGCGATGGCCACGCCGATCGCGCACAAGGGTGCGGTGGCGGGCGCGAAGGTGCAGGCGCTGACGATGCTCGACATCCTGCTCAAGCCGCAGGTCGTGGCGGACGCCTGGAGCTACTTCCGCGACGTGCAGACGAAGGAGACGAAGTACACCGCCTTCATCGCCCCGACGGACATGCCGCCGATCTACCTGAACGCGGAGATCATGGCGCGTTTCAAGCCCGAGCTGTCGAAGTACTATTACGACGCCAAGAAGTACAAGACGTACCTGGAGCAGCTCGGCATCGCGTATCCCACCACGCGCGAGACGCTCAAGCCGAAGATGGATGACCGCTAGGCAGGCGACCTACCGGCTCGTCGGCGCCGACGGGTCGGTGACCATGAGCGGGACCCCCGGGGCGTTCGGGGGTCACCGCCGGAACCGGATCTACGGCCGGCTCGACTGCAAGGCGGCGCGCCGCGCGCTCACCTTCGGCGGGAGCTACGCGCAGCAGCGTGTCTTCTTCGCTGACGAAGCGACCGCGCGTGCCGCCGGGTACCGGCCCTGTGGCACCTGCATGCCCGAGGAGTACAAGGCTTGGAAGGCCGGGCGCTGAGCGGCTCCGCGAGCGGCCAAGCGAACGGCC
>CAZHAG010000157.1:0-3486 GCA_964529705.1 uncultured Gemmatimonas sp.
CGGCTGGATGGCGATGTCATACACCGCGATCGGCGGGAGCCCGCCGCGCATCTGCTGCCAGCGCGCGCCGTCGTCGAACGAGACGAAGAACCCGAACTCGGTGCCCACGAAGAGGAGGCCGGGCTTCACGGGGTCCTCGCGCACGACGTGCACCGGACCGCGCGCGGGGAGGTTGGACGCGATGACCTTCCAGGTGCGCCCCTTGTCCCCCGAGCGCACGACGTAGGGCTTGAAGTCGCCGCGCTTGAAGTTGTTGATCGCGCCATACACGACGTTGGCATCGTGCGGCGACGCGGTGAGGTAGGCCACGAAGCTCGAGTCGGGCACGCCGGCGATGCTCTCGACCTTCCGCCAGGTGGTGCCGCCGTCCTCGGTCACCTGGATGAGTCCGTCGTCGGTGCCGGCATAGAGCAGCCCCTCGAGCTTCGGCGACTCGGCGACCGTGGTCACCGAGCCGGCGTACGACGTCGAGTTGTTCCGCGCGACGGCGTCCACGCTCCAGAGCCGCCCCTGCATCTTCATCGACGTGCGCGGGATGTTGCGCGAGAGGTCGGGGCTGACCGGCCGCCAGTTGTCCCCCCGGTCGTCGCTGCGATAGATGCGCTGCGAGGCGAAGTAGAGCCGCGTGTTGCTGAACGGGCTGATGATGAGTGGCGAATCCCAGTACCAGCGCGCGGGATCCTCGCCGGGCTCCTCCTCGGGCACGATCCGCACGGCGTTCCCGGTCCGACGGTCGAAGCGCACGAGCCCGCCGTTCTGCGACTCGGCGTACACGGTGTTGTGGTCCGTGGGGTCGACCCGGCTCTGGAAGCCGTCGCCACCGTTGGTGACGAACCAGTCGGAGTTGCGGATGCCGTTCGCGCTCGTGGTGCGCGTGGGACCGCCGAACGAGAAGTTGTCCTGCGTGCCGCCGTACACGTTGTAGAAGGGCGCGTTCTGGTCCACGTCGATCTTGTAGAACTGCGTGACCGGGAGGTTGCCGAAGAACTTGTACGTGCGCCCGCGGTCGAAGCTCTCGTAGAGCCCGCCGTCGGAGCCGATCAGCAGGTGCGAGGTGTCTTCCGGGTCGATCCAGATCGCGTGGTTGTCCACGTGCTTGTTGGACTCGCCCAGCTGGGTGAAGGTGCGGCCGGCGTCCGTCGACACCATCGTCTGCACGTTCACGGAGTAGACGCGGTCGCTCTCCTTCGGGTCCACCCAGATGCGCTGGTAGTAGAGCGAGATGGTGGAGTACGGGCCCTGCCGGCTCCAGCTCACGCCGTTGTCGTCGGAGCGGAAGGTGCCGCCGCGATTGTTGGCGGCCTCGGCGATCGCGTACACCACGTCGGGGTTCGACGGGGAGCGCGCGAGCCCGATGCGCCCCTCGCCCTCGGGCACGGTGCCGAGCTTTTTCCACGTCTTCCCGCCGTCCGTCGAACGATGGAGCGCGGACTCCGGGCCGCCGGCGAGGTATCCCCACACGTGGCGATGGCGCTGCCAGGTGCTCGCGAGCAGGATGTCGGGGTTCCGCGGGTCGAGGATCACCTCATTGACACCGGCCCACTTCTCGCCGCTGAGGATCCGGGTCCAGGTCTCGCCGCCGTCGGTGGTCTTGAACAGCCCGCGGTCCCCGCCCTCGGCCCAGAGCGGCCCCTGCGCGGCGACGTACACCACCTTCGAGTCGCGCGGGTCGATCACGATCGCGCCGATGTGCTCCGACGCCTTGAGCCCCACGTTGCGCCAGCTGCGGCCGCCGTCCTCGCTCTTGTAGACGCCGTCGCCGAAGCTGACCGACCGCTGGGCGTTGTTCTCCCCGGTGCCCACCCAGACGACGTTCGGGTCGCGCGGGTCGAGCGTGACGATGCCGATCGAGTAGGACGCCTGACCGTCGAAGATCGGGCTCCAGGTGGTCCCGGCGTTCTCCGTCTTCCAGACGCCACCGCTCGCCACGCCCACGTACCAGGTCTTCTTGTCCGGGTGCACCGCGATGTCGGCGATGCGCCCCGACGTGAACGCGGGCCCGATCGACCGGAACCGGAAGCCACCGAGCGCCGAGGCGGGGATGCCACCCGCGGCCGAGTCGGACGCGGGCGCGGCCGGCGTGGACGGCCGCTGCGCGCCCGAGCGGGGCGCGACGATGCTCGCGGTGGCAAGGAGAGCGGCGAGGAGGACGGGGAGGGACCTGGAGCGCATGACGGAACGGGTTCGGGGAGAGAATGTCTGCAACCAGCGACTACGCGGGCCGGAAACCATCTGCTGACGATCCGTGACTGAGGGAGTGCAGGCCAGGAAGGCACGAAGCACCATCAGACCGAGGACACGAAGATGCAGAGTCTCGCCATGGACCAGAAGATGCACACGAGGATCCACGCGGCCGCGCGCGCGCTCACGCTCCTGACGCTGCTCGCCGCGTCCGCCGTCGCGCTCGGCGCGCAGGACGTCCGGATCCGCACCCGCCCGGACGGCGACCGCGTCGTCATCCGCCGGTCGAACACGCCGATGATCGGCGTCACCACCGCCTCCACGAGCGAACGCGCCGACACGCTCGGCCTCCGGATCGAGTCGGTGGAGAAGGACTCGCCGGCCGAGAAGGCCGGACTCAAGGCGGGGGACCGGCTGCAGGCGGTGAATGGGCTCAACCTGCGCGCCGCTCCCGCGGATGCCGGGCAGGAGGACTACGCCGGCGTGCTCAACCGCCGGTTGCAGCGCGAGGTGCAGGCCACGAAGAGCGGGGAGTCCGTGGAGCTGCGCGTGCTCTCGGGCGGCGTGGTCCGCACGGTGCGCGTGACGCCCACTTCCAGCGCGAACCTCATGAAGCGAGACGCGGAGGGCATGTTCCTCCGGAGCGAGTCGGCGGATCGCGCCGCGCTCGGCCTCACGGTCGCCAGCACCGGCACCGTGCGCGACACGCTCGGCGTCTTCGTGCAGTCGGTGGTGCGGGATGGGCCGGCCGAGAAGGCGGGGATCATCGAGGGGGACCGCATTGCGGCGATCGACGGCGTGAGCCTGCGCGTGGCGCGCGAGGACATCGCCGACCCGGCGGTCGCCGCGGCGCGCCCGGACCGGCTCGTGCAGGCGCTCGCGAAGCTCAAGGCGGGAGACGCCACCGAGCTCACCGTGGTGTCCGCGGGGCGTTCGCGCATCGTGCGCGTCACGACGGTGAAGGCGAGCGAGCTTCCGGGCATGGAGGGGAACGCCGTCTTCCTCCGGCGCCCGGAGGGCGGTGGTGAGTGGACGCCCTTCGGCGGTTCGGGCACGTTCGAGTTCCGCGGGCTCGAGGGCGCAGAGCGGGAACGGCTCGAGGAGCGGTTGCGGGAGTTCATGGCGCGGCTGCAGGGATTGCAGGGCCTGCGCGGGTCGGACGGGATCCGCATCGCGCGGACGGTGCGGTCGGTGATCTAGCGAGACGCGCCACGGCGTCCGGCTATCGCCGACTCGCTCGCTCCGGAGGGGGACGATACCTTAGCATGGTATCGTTCCCCTTTCGCATCACTGGTGGAGATGTCG
>CAZHAG010000157.1:3586-5493 GCA_964529705.1 uncultured Gemmatimonas sp.
GGACGATACCTTAGCATGGTATCGTTCCCCTTTCGCATCACTGGTGGAGATGTCGTCCATGTTCGCTGAAGCCCGTCCGCGCGCCGCGCGCGCGCTGCCCGTCACCCTGATCGTCGCGTCCACGCTCGTCGCGTCCGCGCTCGTCGCCACCGCCTGCGCCGATCGCACGCCGCCCCCGGATCCACAGCTCGTGGGCCAATGGACGCGCACCTCCCTCGCGCTGGTCCGCACCGAGCGCCTCGGGCCGCCGGTGGCCTCGCGCATCTCGGCCTACGCCGCCGTCGCCCTCTTCGAGGGATACGCGTCCGACCCGACCTCGGGTCTCCGCTCGCTCGCTGGCCAGCTGAACGGTCTCGACCGGCTCCCCGCGGTCCCCGAAGGCTCGCGCGTGGACGGCGCGATCGTCGCGGCGGTGGCGGAGCGGGTGGTGCTCGACTCCCTCTTCCGCGACGGCTTCGCCGGCACGCGCCGCACGATCGACTCGCTGGCCACGGCGCAGGTCGAGGCGCGCGTCGCGGCGGGGGTGAGCGCCGAGGTCCGGGGGAACTCCGAGGCGCACGGTCGTGTGCTGGGTGATGCGCTCCTGGCGTGGGCGGAGGTGGATGGTTTCTACGCGACGCGCGGCCGCCCATGGAAGCAGCCGACGTCCAGGACGCAGTGGCAGAATACGGCGACGCTCGACCAGTTCGTGCCGCAGATGCTCTCGGGACAGTCCGACTTCGTCTCCACCCGGAACCCCAACGTCGCGCTCGACGCCGAGACGGCGACGGAGAAGGGGATGTTCGCGAACCGGCCGAAGGCCACCGGCGCGACGACGCTCCCGACGTTCAATCCCGTGAACCCCACGGAGCCCTACTGGGGGGAACTCCGCACCTTCGTGATCCGGGACGGCGACGAGTGCGCGCCGCCACCGATGCCCGAGTACTCGGAGAAGCCCGGATCGGCGTTCTATAGGATAGGCAAGGAGTTCCACGACTCGATCAAGACGCTCACGCCGGAGAAGCGGCAGACGGCGCTCTTCTGGAACGACAACCCGGTCGCGACGGGCACGCCGGGGTTCCACTGGATCAGCGTGGTGAACCAGATGATCCCGCGGCGCGGGCTCAGTGCACCGGAGGCGGCGGAGCTCTACGCGCTCACCTCGCTCGCGATCGCGGACGCGTTCATCGGCTGCTGGAAGGAGAAGTACCGGTCGCTCGTCGTGCGGCCGGTGGCGTACGTCCAGCGGCTCTTCGACAAGGACTACCGCACGGTGATCGCCACGCCGCCCTTCCCGGAGTACCCGTCGGGCCACAGCGTGCAGTCGGGGGCGGCGGTGGACGTGCTGATCGGCGTGCTCGGTGACACGATTCCGTACACGGACTCGAGCCAGGTGGACGTGGGGCAGGAAGCACGCGCGTTCCGCTCATTCTCGCACGCGCGGAACGACGTCGCCTGGTCGCGCGTCTGGGGCGGGGTGCACTACATCCCCGCCGTGATCGACGGCGTCGCGCAGGGGGAGTGCATCGGGCGGCGCGTGCGCGCGCTGCAGACGCGGAGCACGGCACGGGCGGCGACCTCAGCGACGTCAGCGACGTCAGCGACGACAGCGACGACGGGCGCGACGCCTTGAGTCTACGCGTGGCCGCGGAGCACGTGGGCACGCCCCGGCGCGCATCGGCGCGCGCGCTGCATGGCGCGGGTGCGAGCGCACTCACGTGTGCGCTCATGTTCGCGCTCTCGGCCTGCGGTGACACGGCACCGCGCGTGGGCGCGTGGCAGCAGGGCGAGGGTTTCCGCTGGCGAGCACTCGACGTGGCCGGCGCCGCGCGCACCAGCACCGGCGCGCGCGCGGGCTTCACCTCGCTCGGCGCCGCCCGTACGGGACTCAGCCACGAGAACCGCGTCGAGGACGAGCATGCACTGGC
>CAZHAG010000158.1:0-5474 GCA_964529705.1 uncultured Gemmatimonas sp.
ATCCCGGTGAACCCGGGGGACCAGGTGATCGTGCAGGGGCACCTCACGCTGACGCACGACGCGCCGGTGCGCGTGGTGGCGCAGCGCGAGCAGGCGCCCGGCGCGCGCGACTGAGCGGCACACCGGGCCCGGCGGAATAGTGTCGATCACGCGCTACGCGGTCCGTCGTCCGGTGACGACGGTGGCGGCGACGCTCGCCATCGTGCTCTTGGGCAGCGTCTCGCTCACGCGCCTCCCGGTGACGCTCCTCCCGGACGTCACCCTCCCGGTCCTCACGATCCGCACGATCTACGCGGGCGCGGCGGCCGAGGAGGTCTCGCGCTTCGTGGCGGAACCGATCGAGACGGCGATCGCGGCCACGCCGGGGATCGTCGAGCTGCGCTCGGTGAGCCGGAATGGCGAGGCGGTGACCACCGCGCGCTTCGCGTGGGGCACGGAGATGCAGACCACCGTGCTGACGGTGCGCGAGCGGCTCGACCAGGCGCGCGCGCGCCTGCCGGAAGAGGCCGAACGTCCCACCCTCCTCACGAGCGACCCCGGCGAGCGTCCGATCGCCGTGGTGGGACTCACGGGGCTGAACGACCTCCGCCTCCTCGGCCGCACGGCGACGGACGTGCACGCGCGCCGCTTGGAACAGATTGCCGGCGTGGCGAGCGTCGCGGTGACGGGCGCCCCGGAGGACGAGATCCGGATCGAGGTGGACCCGGAGCGGATGCGCGCGCTCGGGCTCTCGACCAACGACGTGGCGGTCGCGGTGCAGGCGGCGAACGCGAACGGCGCGGGGGGGACGATCCGCCGCGGCCAGTTCCGCTTCTCCGTGCGGGCGATGACGGAGTTCCGCGCGCTCGACGAGATCGCCGACACGCCGATCGGGCCGGTGAGCGCCGGCTACCGTCTCCGCGACATCGCCACGATCACCTCGACCATCGCCGAACCGCGCACGCTCACCCGCCTCGACGGCGGCGGGGCGGTGGGGCTCGTGATCTACAAGGACGCGGGCGCGAACACGGTGGCGGTCACCTCCCGGATGCGCGAGGTGATCGAGCAGTTGCAGGGAGAGTTCCCCGACATCCGGATGCACGTGGTGGCCGCACAGGCGGACTTCGTGGTGGACGCGCTCTCCAACCTCGGGCAGGAGATCGTGCTCGGCGGGCTCCTCTCGCTCGCGATGATCCTCGTCTTCCTCAAGGACTGGCGGTCGAGCCTCGCGATCGCGGCGATCCTCCCGCTCTCGGTGCTCGTCGCGCTCGTCTTCCTCCAGCTCTTCGACGTCACGGTCAACGTGCTCTCGCTCGGCGGGCTCGCGCTCGGGGTGGGGCTCCTGGTGGACAACGCGATCGTCGTGGCCGACGCGGCGGGCCGGAAACGGGAGGAGACGGGGGGCGCGGCCGATGATGCGGCGATCGAGGCGACCGACGAGGTGGCCGGCCCGCTGATCGCGGGCACGCTCACCACGCTCCTCGTCTTCGGACCGATCGTCTTCGTGAAGGGGCTCGCGGCGGCGCTCTTCCGCGACCTCTCCCTCGCGGTGGTGCTCTCCGTGGGCGGGTCGCTGGTGCTCGCACTCACGCTGATGCCGGTGATGATCGTCGGCCGTCGGCGGCCGGCGCCCAAGGCCCCGCGCGAGCCGAGGGAGTGGGAACGGCGCCTCGACGCGTTCGGGGTGCGCTGCGCGGATCTCTACGAGCGCGGGATGGAGTGGTCCCTGCTGAATCCGCGCGCGATGCTCGGGCTCGGGCTCGGACTCGTCGCGATCATGGTCGTCTCGGTCTGGCGGCTCCCGAAGGAGATCCTCCCGCAGGTGGACGAGGGGATCGTCGTCGCCGCGCTCCAGCTCCCGGAGGGGACCGCGATCGAGGAGACCACACGTCAGGCCGCACGGATCGAGTCGGCCGCCACCGCGCTCGGCTCGCGCGGCATCTACACGCGCATCGGCATCGCGACGGACGAAGAGGTGCTCGCGGGGGCCGAGCCGGGGACTTCCGCCACGGGGCAACTCCTCGTTCCCGTGCCCGACGGGCTCGACGCCGCCGACTTCGCGGACCGGCTCCGTACCGCCGTCCCCGACCTCGCGACGGGCGCCCTCGCGCTCGACCTCGCGGGGCAGTCGGAGTTCGGGTCGCTGATCGGCCGCGAGGGACGGCTCGTGCGTGTGGAGGTGAGCGCGCGCAACCTCGCCGAGTCGCGGCTCTGGGCCGACTCGGTGCGGCTCCGGCTCGCGGCCCTCCCCACGCTCACCGACGTGCGCGACGCGTTCAGCACCACGCAGCCGCAGATCGAGGTGGAGCTCGAACGCACCCGGCTCGCCGAGCGCGGGATCAGCGTGCAGGCGGTGCAGCGGGCGCTGCAGGGAGGGCTTGGCGGTGTGGAGGCGAGCGAGCTGCGCGAGACCGACCGCCGCACGCCGATCCGCGTGCGCTTCGCGGGGAACGCGAACGAGGACCTCCTCACCGCGCTGGCGACGCCCGTGAATGGCGTGCCGCTCAGCCAGCTCGTGAGCTGGAAGGAGGTGCGCGCGCCGATCGAGGTGGTGCGGGTGAACCAGCGCCCGGTGAGCGTGGTGGAGGCGCTGATCGAGCGGGGGGGCACCGCGCGCGCCACCGCGGACGTGCAGCGGCAGCTCGATGCGCTCTCTCCCCCGGCCGGCCTCACCTGGGCGATCACCGGCGCGGACCAGGAGCAGCAGCGGACCACGGAGCAGCTCACGCTCGTCGCGGTGCTCTCGGCGGCGCTCGTCTTCCTGGTGCTCGCGGGGGAGTTCGCGTCGTTCACGATCCCGCTGGTGGTGATGATCACCGTGCCCCTCGCGGCGGCGGGCGGGTTCGTCCTGCTCTGGATCATGAACCAGAGCATCAACGCGGTCTCGCTGATCGGCATCGTGGTGATGATCGGCATGGCGGACAACGAGGCGGTGGTGAAGCTCGACGCGATCCGCCGCTTCCGCGAACTCGGGCACTCGATCCACGACGCGGTGCTCCTCGGCGGCCGGCAACGCCTGCGCGCGATCACGATGACCAGCCTCACGACGATCTTCGGCGTGCTCCCGCTGGTGCTCGGGATCGGGAGCGGGGGCGCGCTCTACCAGCCGCTCGCCGCGGCGGTGATCGGGGGCGCGATCTCGGCGCAAGTGGTGACCTTCTTCCTGCTGCCGGTGGCGTACGCGGAGATGGAGAAGCGGAAGGACGCGCGTGCAGCCCGCGCGACGCGCGGGGCCCGCGTGGCGGCGGAACCGGAGCGCGCGTGATTCGCTGGGCCGTCTCGCGACCCGCGATCGTCTGGGCGACGACGGTCACCGTGCTCTTAGGCGGCGCCGTGAGCTTCACGAAGCTTGCGCTCGCGACCTCGACCACGGTGGAGCTGCCACGCCTGCGGATCTCGTCCGGGTGGCCGGGGGCCTCGTCGGAGCTGGTGGAGATGTACATCTCCTCCCCGATCGAGGCCGCGGCGCAGGGTGTGCGCGGCGTACGGAAGACGAGCAGCGAGTCGCGCGACGGCGTGGCGAGCCTCACGGTGGAGCTCGACGCCAAGGCCGACGTGCAGCTCACGCGGCTCGCGATCCTCGAGCGGCTCGAGCTCCTCCGCCCCGAGTTCCCGATCGGCGTCACGCCGCCGGTGGTGGGGAACTTCGTGCCCGAGGCGCTCGAGGAGCCGCCCCTCCTCCGCGTGCTGCTGAGCGGCCCGTACACGCCGGGTGCGCTGCAGCGGATCGCGGACGAGCAGATCACGCCGCGCGTGAGCGCGGTGCCCGGAGTTGCCGGTGTCGGGATCGGCGGGGGCACGGAGTTCGGGGCGACGGTCTCGTACGACGCGAGCCTCCTCCGCCAGCTCGGCATCAGCCCGGCGGCGATCACGCAGGCGATCGCCGAGTCGCGCGTGGTGGCGGCGCTCGGCACCGAGCGGATCGGCGCGAGCAAGCGCGAGGTGGTGCTCCGCGACCAGCCGGGCGCGCTCGCCGAGCTCGAGGACCTGCCGATCCGCGGGCGAGGCACGCAGGTGTTCCGCCTGGGCCAGCTCGCGCAGGTGCGCGCCGAGGAGGACACGCGCGGGCGGTTCTTCCGCGTGAACGGGACAACCGCGCTCTCCTTCACCGTGACGCGCGAGGCGAGCTCGGACGCGATCAAGACGGCGGCGGCGGTGCGCACGACGCTCAAGGAGCTCGTGCAGTCGCTCCCGCCCGGCCTTCGCTACCAGATCTCCGCGGACGACTCGATCGACCTCCGCCGGCAGCTCACCGACCTCGTGCGCCGGGGTGCGATCGCCTTCGTCGCCGTGATGCTCCTCCTCGCCGTCGCCCTGCGGAACGCGCGCGCGGTCGCGCTGGTGATGGGGAGCGCCGCCATCGCGATCGCGGGCACCGCGCTCGGGCTCTACCTGCTGGAGATCCCGGCGAACATGCTCACCCTCGCCGGGCTCGGGATGGGGATCGGCGTGCTCGTGCAGAACGGGCTGGTGATCGTGGAGCGGCTCCGCTCCGCACCGGACACGGCGGACGGGCGCGCGGAGGTCGCGCGCCGGATGCTCCCCGCGGTGGTGGGTGCGACGCTCACCACGGCAGTGGTGCTCTTCCCCTTCCTCTACCTGCAGGGGAACGCGCGCGCGGCGTTCTTCCCGTTCGCGGCCGCCTTCACCCTCGCGCTCTTCTGCTCCGTGCTGTCGGCACTCCTCGTGGTGCCCGCGCTCGCGGCGGGGCACGGGCTGCGCGAGACGCACTGGCCGCGCGCGCAGCGCGTGTACGCGTGGCTGCTCAAGAAGACGCTCCGCTGGCGCTGGGTGACGATCGTGCTGACCGTGGCCGCGGTGGGCGGGCTCACCTACGCGTTCGTGAAGAAGGTGCCGCGGTTCGCGTTCGGCGGATTCGGGAGCCAGCGCACGAGCATCCAGGTGTCGATCAACTTCCCGCGCGGCTCCGACCCGGAGAGCGTGGACGCCGCGATGCGGGAGATGGAGGCGGTGGTGGTCGGGCGCGCCGGCGTGGAGGAGGTGGTCGCGCAGACCTACGGCACCTTCGGCGCGGGGATGCGCGTGAGCTTCACGCGCGCCGCCGACATGAGCGCGATCCCGCTCCAGCTCCAGGAGGAGCTCACGGCGCGCGCGGTCTACATCGGCGGGGCGTCGATCGGCGTGTACGGCCAGGGGAACGCCTTCAGTTCCGGCGGCGGCGTGGGGACGATGAGCAACTTCCGCATCCGGGTGCTCGGGTACAGCTACGCATCGGTGGCGCGGCTCGCCGAGGACATCCGCGGCCGCCTGGAGTCGATCACGCGCGTGCGGAACCCGATCGTCACGAGCGGGAGCTTCTTCGGCGGGGAGCGCGCCTTCGCCGTGACGCTCGAACCCGACCGGGACGCGCTCGCGCGCTACGGCGTGACCGCGCAGCAGTTCAGTGGGGCGGTGCAGCGCGAGGTGCGCGGCGCGGTGGGCGGGCAGCGGCTCGAGATCGGCGGGGAGGAGATCCCCGTCTCGGTGAAGGCGCG
>CAZHAG010000159.1:0-1082 GCA_964529705.1 uncultured Gemmatimonas sp.
GTATCGCCGCCACGCTCGTGGCCGGATGCGACCTCAAGGAGGTCTATCCGACCGCGGCACCTGCGGTTGCCGGCGTGCGGTTCATCAATGCGGTGCCCGACAGCGGCGGTGCGTACGGTTTCGACCTGCGCTTCGTCGATGAGCTCGAGAACAACGCCCACTTCCGGCAGGGCTTCCGGAACGCCCCGGCCACGACGTCCGGCGTGACCGCCGCGACGGGCGTGCAGTACAAGCCGACGCGCGCCGGCCAGCGCCAGTTCCGGATCTTCCTCAGCGACACGATCCAGAGCGCGGCGGCCACCGTGATCAAGGACACCACCGTCACGCTCGTCGCGGGGAGCAACTACTCCGCGATCCTCATGGGCTACGCCCGCACGGGTTCGACCCCGTCCATGCGCCTCCTCTTCATCGAGGAGAACGTCGCCGATCCGGGGACGAATGTCGCGGTGCGCGTGATCAACACCACGGGTTCCGCCATCGACGTGCGGCAGTATCCGGTCACGACCCCGGCGACGCCTCTTCCGGGCACGCCGACCTGGGCGAATGTGCCGGCCATGAGCGTCTCGACCTATGTCACGGCCGCTCCGAACCAGATCCGGTTCAACGTGCAGCCGGCCGGTGGCGGTGCCACGCTCTTCGCGGAAGCGCTCACGCTCGTCGGGGCTGCGGCGAGCTCCACGGCCGGCCCGCTCGGTCGTCTCGACATCGAGGCGCTCCCGGGCACGACGGTCGCCGGCTCCGCAGTCACGTACATCGTCTTCCCGCCGTCGGTCGCGGGCTCCCGCGCGGCGAGCTTCACCACCGCCGGTGGCGTCAGCGTCTGGGATCGTCGTCCGCCGCTGATCCCGTAGCACGGGTCCCACTGTTCGCTTCGCGCGGGGCCGACGAGATCTCGTCGGCCCCGCGTGTCGTTCCCCCTCGCTCCCCCCGGTCCGCCGCATGATCTCCCACTCACACCGCGCCGGACGTCGCGCCCCCGGCGCTCTTGTCGGTGAACTCCTCGCCGTCGCCGCGCTCTGCCTCGTGAGCGCGTGCGACCGCGCTCCCGCCACCGCCGGTGACGCACCGGCCTGGCTCGCCGA
>CAZHAG010000159.1:1182-5453 GCA_964529705.1 uncultured Gemmatimonas sp.
TTCTTCTTCGACTACGACAACGACGGCCGCCTCGACCTCTTCGTCGCGAACGTGGGGGCCTATTCCACGGACACGCTCGGGCGCGGCAACTACCACGTGGGGATGGACGGCGCCTTCTTCGCGCACGTGCTCCCGGAGCGCGCCGAGGCGAGCATCCTCTACCGCAACCTCGGGGGGAACCGGTTCCGCGACGTCAGCCGCGAGACGGGGCTCGTGGACCTCTCCTGGAGCGGGGACGGCACGCCGATCGACGCCAACGGGGACGGATTCCTAGACCTCTTCCTGCTCAACATGCAGGGGGAGGGGCACCTCTGGATCAATGACCGGGGCCGGAGCTTCCGGGACTCGACGCTCGCCTACTTTCCCCGCACGCCCTTCGGCGCGATGGGCGTGAAGGTGTTCGACGCGGACGGCGACGCGCAGCTCGACCTCTACCTCACGGACATGCACTCGGACATGTTCGACGACTTCGCGCCCGGCAGCTGGGACGCGGAGTCGCGGAAGTCGAACTCGACGCGCATGCCGCCGCAGCTATTCCCGCAGGGGAAGACGCGCCTCCTCTTCGGGAATGCCCTCTATCAGCGGCAGCGCTCCGCCCCCGGCGGCTTCCACGAGGTCTCCGACCGGCTCGGACTCGAGAGCTACTGGCCCTGGGGGCCGAGCGTGGACGACCTGAACGCCGATGGCTGGGACGACGTCTTCGTCGCGGCGGGGATGAACTTCCCGTTCCGCTATGCGCCGAACAACCTCTTCCTCAACGAGGCCGGGAAGCGATTCCTGCCGGCCGCATTCAGCCTCGGCGTCGAGCCGCGGGCCGGGGGACGCACGGACCAGGTCTGGTTCACCCTCGCCTGCGGCACGGGCGGGAAGGACGCGGGCACGCCGCCGTGCGAGACCTGCGCGCGCCCGGAGGGCGCGGCGAGCGGGTGCCGCGACGAGGGGGAGGGTCGCTACTCCGTGCGCGGGTCGCTCGGGAGCCGCGGCGCGCTGATCCTCGACCTCGAGGGGGACGGCGACCTCGACATCGTGACGCTGGAGTTCAACGCGGCGCCACAGGTGCTCGTGAGCGACCTGGCCGCGCGGGGCGACCTGCACTGGCTTGGGGTACGGCTCCGCGGCACACGCTCCAACCGCGACGGCCTCGGCGCGCAAGTCACCCTGGTGCTGCCCGACGGCCGCCGCGTGCTGAAGGTGGCCGACGGACGCTCGGGCTACCTCTCGCAGAGCGACCTCCCGCTCTACTTCGGGCTCGGTGCCGCGGCCGAGGCCACGGGGCTGGAAGTGACCTGGCCCTCGGGCCAGCGGCAGGTGGTGGCGGGTCCATTGCGTGCCGGGCAGGTGCTGGATGTCGTCGAGCCGTAGGGTTCCGACCGGGGTGCTCAGCGATTCGCCTGCCGCCGGATGAGCTCGATCATGTGCGCGTCCAGCGTGCGCGACTGGGGCTGGCAGTCCGAGTACCCTTGCCGGAACGCCACCGGCCGCGCCCTCGCGTTCACCGTGACCTCCACGGTCGTGGTGTTCGCCGGCGCCGTCTTCAGCTGGGCGTAGACCATGATGAGGACCTCGTACGAGTCGGCATTCGGGCCCACCTGGGTCGTGCCGCAGTCGAAGAACCGACTGAGGGCGATGCCCCCGATCCGCTGCCGGAGCTTCGCCCCTTCCGTGCCGATGAGGCGCTTCGTGGGGTCGATCGTCGTGGGCGTGATCCCGAGCGAATCGAACACGGCCGGGAGCGCGGCCCACACCTTCGCGATGGGCAGGGCGATGATGCCGGAGGAGGTCTCCGTCTCGTTCCGGATGCGCAGGGTGCCGCCCTCCGCACCGCCGACGGTCACGGTGGTCACGTCGCGGTGGTCGCCCACGGTGGACGCTGAGGCACAGCCAACGACACCGACGAGCGCGAGGAGGGCAAGGCGGTGCACGAGGAGCTCCGGGGATGGGGCCGACCACCGCCGCGGCCGCAGGGCCGGGAGGGACCGACGTTGAGTTCTAAGGTACAGCGCGCAACGCGCGCCGCCAGCCGAGCGAAACCGGCTGCGGCTGCGTTACTCTTCCCGACGATGCGCCGCACACTTCTCGCCTCGGCGACCCTCCTCGCGGTGGCCGGCTGCAGCCGGCCCCTCGAGCCGGAGGCCGCGATGGTCTCCCAGTGGATCCGCACCTGGTACGGTGCGGTGCGGGTGGAACGGCTCTCCCCGCCGGTGGCGTCGCGGCTGCTGGCCTACGCCACCACCGCGCTCTACGCCGGGATGGCGGCGACGGACCCATCGTTGCCGACGCCGGCGGGGCGGATGAACGGACTCGACGCGTTGCCGGTGCCCGTGCGCGCGCGGGACCACGACGCGACGATCACCGCGGTGGAGGCGGAGCGGGTCGTCATGGACTCGCTCTTCGCCGAGGCGCTCCCGACCACGCGGGCCTCGCTCGCACGGCTCGCCGACTCCCTGGTGGAGGCGCAGGTGGCGCGCGGTGTTTCCGCGCGCACGCGCGCGCGATCAGAAGAGCTCGGGCGCAGCATCGGGCTCGCGATCGTCGCCTGGTCGAGGCGCGACGGGTTCGACGGCACGCGCGGGCGTCCGTACGCGGCGCCCGTGGGCGAGGCACTCTGGCGCAACGATGCGCCGGCGAACACCTACGCGACGCAGAACCTCTCCGGCACGAGCGAGATGGTCGCGCTCGACAATCCGTCGAATCAGCTGCGCCCCGGCGCGGCGAACGACCGGGGGATGATCCTCAGCCGTCCGAAGCCGGCGAGCGGGCGCGTGCTCCCCGCGGTGAACATGTCCGGTGCCGCGGAGCCGTACTGGGGCGAACTCCGCCCCTTCGTGCTGGAGCGGTGGGACACCTGCCCGCTCCCGCCGCCGCCTCCGTACTCGGTCGCGCGCGGATCCGAGCTGCGCGCCGCCGCGCAGCAGGTGTACGACGTGAGCCGCTCGCTCACCGACGAGGAGCGCACCATCGCGCTCTACTGGGCCGACAACGGGGGAGAGACGGGCACGCCGGTGGGGCACTGGCTCTCGATCGCGAGTCTGATCTTCCGCGAGCAGCGCCTGCCGGGGCCGGTCGCGGCCCGGCTCGCGATGGTGACGGCCGCGGCGCAGGCCGATGCCTTCATCGCCTCCTTCGGCTACAAGTACGCGCTCAACTACCTCCGGCCGCGCACCTACATCCGTCGCGTGATCGACCCGGCTTGGGAGCCGCTCATCCCGACGCCCCCGTTCCCGGAGTATCCGTCCGCGCACTCCACGCAATCCTCGGCGGCGGCCACCACCCTCACCGCGTTCGTGGGCGCGCGCGCGTTCGAGGACAGCACGAGCATCTCGATCGGGCACGCGATGCGACGCTTCACCACGCCGCGCGCGGCCGCCGACGAAGCGGGCCGGTCGCGGATCTACGGCGGAATCCACTTTCCCTTCGGTGACCTGAACGGTCGCGCGCTCGGCGCGTGCATCGGCGCCGCGGTGAACGAGCGCTTCCCCGCGGGCTCGAGGTGAGGGCTCCGGCACGAGCGCGCGGCGTCCCCCGGCATCCCGCCGCGATCGCCGCCACCATCCTCGCACTGCTGGGTGCGGGGTGTGCCCGCCAGGACGCGGATCCCGGGCCATGGCAGGAAGGGGCAGGGTACCGCTGGCGCCAGCTCCCCGCGCACAGCGGCGGCTCCGGCTTCACCGAGATGCAGGGGCGACGAAGCGGCGTGGTGTTCACGAACGACGTACACGACTCGCTCCTCGTGGGGAACCGCATCCTCGGGCAGGGGGCCGGCGTCGCGCTCGGCGACGTGGATGGCGACGGGCGCGTGGACATCTTCCTCGCGCGCACCGAGGGGTGCAACGCGCTCTACCGGAACCTCGGCGGCTTCCGGTTCGAGGAGATCACCGACTCGGCCGGCGTCGGCGCCTGCGATCGCTTCTCGTCGGGTGCGGCGTTCGCGGACCTCGACGGCGACGGCGACCTCGACCTGGTGCTCGTCGCCACCACGGGGCCGAACGCCGTCTTCGTGAACGATGGGGCGGCGCGGTTCACTGAGCGTCGCGACCTCGGCCTGAACCCCGAGGGGCGGGGCGGGACCACGCTGGCGATCGCCGACACCGACGGGGACGGGTGGCTCGACCTGTACGTCGCGAACTACAAGGCGTACAACATCGACGACTCGATCCCCCCGCAGCGGCGCGCCTTCAACCAGATGGTGCGCCAGGTGTCTCCAGGCCAATGGGTGGTCGTGCCGGAGCACGCCCGCGACTACAAGGTGGTGCTGCGCCCCGACCTCGGCG
>CAZHAG010000160.1:0-5437 GCA_964529705.1 uncultured Gemmatimonas sp.
TCGTCGGAGAGCACGGCCACCTTGTCGTCCACCGCCATCCGGGCGATCGACTGCGGGATCTCGCTGGACGCGTTGTCGCCGCGCCGGTCGCGCGAGATCTTCGGCTGCAGCTGGCGGTACTCATCCATCAGGAGGATCGCGCAGCGGTCCGTCTCCAGCACCTGGAACGCGTATCCGGCGATCTTGTCGAGCAGCGCGTCGATGTCCGCCGCCCGCGTGAGGCCCTTGGAGACCTCGAGCAGGATCGAGAGCCGGCGACTGTCCTGCTGCGCCTGGCCCGCCGAGGAGGTGTTGGGGTCGACGATCGCGGAGAGCCCCATCGCGAACGACTCGCCCGTCTTCGGGATCTGGCGCACGATCGTCGCGCCCGCCTTCGGCGCGCCCGGTCTGGCCGACGCGCCTGCGGCGGCCGTGCCGGCAGGGGCGGCAGGGGCGCCCACCGGCCGCACGGGCGTCACCGCCTCGAGCTTGAAGGCCACCTTGCCGAAGGTGACCTGGTCCCCCGGGATGACGAGGGAGTGCTCGATCTGCACGCCGTTCACGAAGGTGCCGTTGCTCGAACCCGCGTCGGTCACCTCGACGCCCTGGGGCGTGAGTCGCAGTTCGGCATGCTTGCGCGAGATGGTCGGGTCCACCACCGGGCAGTCGTTCGTGACGGCGCGGCCGACGCTGAGCGGGGCGTTCCCCGTGAGGTCGAACCGGTGCTCGTTCCCGACGCCGACGAGTCGAAAGTGCATCAGGGGAATATGACCGTCTCCGCCGCGGCCCGCACCCGTCCGATCGCGGTCAGCATCGCCCGCGCCTTGTTCTCCGTCTCCTCCCACTCGCGTGCCGGATCGGAGTCGGCGACGATCCCCGCACCCACCTGCACGGAGGCCTCGTCCCCCGAGAGCACGCAGGTGCGGATGGTGATCGCGAGGTCCATGCGGCGGTCGCCCCACGCGAGGTAGCCGAGCGCGCCCGCGTAGGGACCGCGCCGCTCCGGCTCCAGCGCGTCGATGATCTCCATCGCGCGCACCTTGGGCGCGCCGGTCATCGTGCCCGCCGGGAACACCGCGCGGAAGGTCTCGAGCGCGGACCCGTCGTCGCGGAGCGTGCCTTCCACCTGGCTCACCAGGTGCAGCACGTGCGAGTACCGCTCCACCTGCATCATCTCGGTGACCGCCACGCTCCCGTAGCGCGCCACCCGCCCCACATCGTTCCGCCCGAGGTCCACGAGCATGATGTGCTCGGCGCGCTCCTTCTCGTCGGCAAGGAGCTCCGCGGCGAGCGCCGCGTCCGCCTCGGGTGTGGCGCCGCGGGGGCGCGTGCCGGCGATCGGGCGCACCACCACGCGCCCGTCCGCGACCCGCACGAGCAGCTCCGGCGACGACCCCACGAGCTCGAGGTCGTCGAGCACGAGGTGGAACATGTACGGGGACGGGTTGAGCACCCGGATGGCGCGATACAGCGCCGTGCCGCTGAAATCGCGCGGCACCGCGATCCGCCGCGCGAGCAGCGTCTGGAACGTGTCCCCCGCGAGGATGTGCTCCTTGATCCGGGCGACGTCGGCGAGGAAGCGATCGCGCTCGTACGAGGAACGGCCCACTGCGGGCGCGGCGGTGTCATCCAGCTCGAGCGGCGGGAGCGATGGGCCGGCACGGAGCCGCGCGACCGTCTCGTCGATCTCCCGCTGCGCCGCCTCCCATGCTTGCCGGCACGCCCCCTCGTCCGCCGGGTCGGGGGAGACGACGCTCGCCACCACCCGCGCCTGGGCCCGCAGGTTGTCCACGATCACCACCGTGCCGGTGATCAGGAAGAGCGCGTCGGGCGTGCCGATGCCCCGTGGTGGCGCATCGGGCAGGCGCTCGATGTGGCGCACCATGTCGTACGAGAAGTAGCCCACGGCACCGCCCCAGAAGACGCCGAGCTCCGGCGCATCGACCGGCGGGTGCGCGGTGAGCGTCGAACGCAGGTCGGCGAACGGATCGTCCACCGCGCGTGCGCCATGCCAGCCACGCTCCGCATCCCACGCGTCCACGACACCGTCCGTGAGCCGCCACGCCGCGCGCGGCGCCGTGCCCATGAAGGTGTAGCGCGCCCATGTCTCGCTCCCCGCCGGCGCGGACTCGAGGAGGAACGCGAACGGTGGCTGCCGCAGGCGATGGAAAGCGGAGACCGCCGTCTCCGTGTCGAGCAGGCAGTCGCGCCAGACCGGGACGAGCGCCCCCGCGCGGAGCCGCGCCCGGAAGGCCTCGTACGTCAGGATGCCGCCCACGTTGTCCCCTGCGCTGCCGTCCACGATCTTCCGGTCATGCGTCCTCTGCGTGCCGCGGGCGCCGCGGCCCTGGTGTCCCTCGCCTCCCTCGCCGTCGCGCCGTGTGCGGCGGTCGCCCAGGACGGCTGGAACGACGCGCGCACCCGCGCCCTCGTGGCGGCCGCCATCGAGCGCCGGACCCTCCAGCTCGCCGATACGGGACTCACCGACTACACCGCCCGCGCGCACGGGTACCTCACCTTCCTCGCGCAGCTGGGCGACGGGTTCCCCGACCCGCCGGCCGTCATCAAGTCCGACGAGTTGATGCTCGAAGTCTATTGGGGCGCGCCCGACCGGAGCAAGCAACGGATCATCGGTCGGCGCGACACGCTCCTCCTTCCCACCGACATCAACTACCACCGCGACCACCTCGGGGTGGTCCAGAACAACTTCCCCGCGATCATCCGGCTCGGCGACGGCGACGAGGTGCGCGACGTGCCGCACCCGCTCTCCATCGCCGGCCTCGCCACCTACGACTACCGCATCGCCGACTCGCTCGCGATCCGCGCCGGCGACCGCGCGATCGAGGTGATGATGGTGAGCGTGCGCCCCAAGGACGACCGCCAGCCTGCCGCCGTCGGTGCGGTCTACATCGACCGCGTCTCATCGAGCGTGGTGCGGATGACCTTCTCGTTCACGCGCGCGGCGCTCCGCGACCGCCAGCTCGAGGACGTCTCGGTGATCCTGGAGAATGGGCTCGTCGAGGGGCGCTTCTGGCTCCCGCGCCGGCAGGAGATCGAGATCCGCCGCACCGCGAGCTGGATGGATTTCCCCGCGCGCGGGATCATCCGCGGGCGCTGGGAGATCTGCTGCATCGAGGCGAACGTCGGGCTCGCGCCGATCACCTTCCGGGGACCGGAGATCGAGTCGGCACCGCGTGAGGTCCTCGAGCGCTACCGCTTCGAGGGCTCCGTGCTCAGCGGGCTCCCCGAGGAGGTGCGCGCGTTCGACGCCGAGGACGTGCGCCGTGTGCAGGAGGAGGCGCGCACGCTGGTGCGCGCCGGCGCGCTCGCGCGCACCAGGCGCACGGTGCTCGCGTCGCGCTCGGTCTCCGATCTCGTGCGGGTCGATCGCACCGAGGGACTCGCCCTCGGCGCGGGGCTCACGCAGGCCTTCGGGGCGGGGATCACGGCGACCGTCGCGGCGCGCTACGGAACCGCGGACGAGCGGGGCAAGGTGCGCGGGGGGCTCGGCTGGTCGTCGGCGCACGGCGTGAGCGTGGCGCTCGCCGGGCGCAACGACGTCGCGCCGGTCGGGCTCGCACCCGAGGTCAGCGGCCTCCGCAATTCGATCGCGGCGCAGGAGTTCGGGTCGGACTGGACCGACACGTACGGCGTGCGCGGCGCGACGGTCGGTGTCACGATGCGTCCGCGCCCGGGATCGACCGTCTCGCTCGAACTCGCGAGGGAGACCCATCGGCCGCTCGTCGTGCATGCGGTCCCATCGTCCGGACGCTACGAGCCGGCGTTCCCCGCGACGGCCGCAGAGGTGGACCGCGTCGCGCTCGCCTGGTCCGCAGGGGGCGCGCTTCCCGGGCGCGACGCGCGCTGGTCCTCGCAGGTCGTCGCCGAGGGGATCGGCGCGAAGCGCCCGGCCGCCGGTGCCGCCGACCGGTTCGCGCGCGCGACGTGGGACGTCGAGTTCCGCTTCCCCGGCACCGGTGGTGCCTGGCGTCTCCGCACCCTCGGCGGCGTCGTGACGGCGGGGGCCGCTCTTCCGTCCCAGTACATGGTGCCCTTCGGTGGGCCGGTCACGGCCCCGGGGTATGCGTTCCACTCGATCCGGGGGCGATCCGGGCTCGCGCAGCGCGTAGAGTACCAGTTGCGTATCCCGTTCGTGTCCATGAACATAGGGAGATTCGGACGGGTGCCTTCCACTCTCCTGCTCGCCCCCTACCTTCATGGGGTGTGGGCGACGTCGGGGACGGCTGCCGAGACGCGGGCGTACCCGTCCGCGGGCCTCGGGGTGCTGTCGGTGTTCGACCTGCTGCGCGTGGACGTCGCACGTCCCCTGCGCGGGAAGGGGTGGCTGTTCTCGGTGGACGTCTCGCGCACGTTCTGGCGAGTGCTCTAGTCGCGTCGGAGGTCGTGCGGCAGGAGGACTTCGTGCGCGGCGATCCGTCTCGACGGGCGCGGCATGACGCGTAGATTGCCAAGGTTCGGTCCGGGAGCGTCCGGGCCCTGACAGGAGAGGAATGGGAAGCTCGGCAAAGCCAGCGCGTGACGAGTGGCTCTTCGCGACGCTCGAAGGACTCCTGTCCGTCGAGCAGGTCGAGGCGTTGAAGGAGAATCCGGTCGAGAGCCTCTGGGAGGAGGTGGTGCGCCGCGCATTCGTCACCGAGCAGTCCGTGATCGAGGCCGTGGCCACACGGTTCCGCATGCGCGTCGCGGACCTCTCCAGCGTGACGCAGCAGGCCCGCGAGCTCGTGCCCGAGGCGCTCGCCCGGAAGTACCGGGTGCTCCCGCTCTCGATCTCGGACTCCGTCCTCGACATCGCGACCTCCGACCCGCTCGACCTCGACTGCGAGCGCACGCTGGCGTTCGCGCTCGGCCGCACGGTGCGCATGCAGATCGCCGCGCCGCGGCGGATCCTCGAGCGGCTGGAGGAGGTGTACCGTCCGGAGAACGTGATCGAGAAGATCCTCGAGAACGTGCAGGGGAGCTACGACCTCGAGAACATCAGCGAGACGGTCGACGACGCCGACGTCGACATCAATGCGACGCGTGCCGGCGAGCGTCCCGTCATCCAGCTCGTGGACCGGATCCTCGCCGAGGGGATCCAGTCACGCGCATCGGACATCCACCTGGAGCCCGAGGAGAGCGGCGTGGCGGTGCGCTACCGCATCGACGGCGTGCTCCGGCAGGTGATGGTGCTCCCGAAGGCCGCCGGCGTCCCCCTGGTGAGCCGCGTGAAGATCATGGCGCAGCTCGACATCGCCGACCGCCTCCGGCCGCAGGACGGTCGTGCGCGCGTGGCCGTGAGCGGCAACCGCGTGGACCTCCGCGTCTCGACGCTCCCGGCGTCGCAGGGCGAGAAGGTCGTGATCCGCATCCTCGACCAGCGCGCCACCATCCTCTCGCTGGACTCTCTGGGCTTGCTCCCCGACGAGCACCAGCGGATCCACGAGCTGCTGCAGGCGCG
>CAZHAG010000161.1:0-5367 GCA_964529705.1 uncultured Gemmatimonas sp.
CCGCTCATGGAGAACCTCGCGTACGGCTCCGCGAGCGCGGATGACGCGCGCTGGGCGGGAGGCGTGGCGCAGCTCACGGAGACCGTCGCCCAGTTCCCCGGCGGCTGGGACACCATGCTCGGCGAGCGGGGCGTGAACCTCTCGGGAGGGCAGAAGCAGCGCGCGGCCATCGCCCGGGCGCTCGCCCGCCGGCCCTCGGTCGTGATCCTCGATGACGCCCTTTCCGCCGTGGACACGCACACGGAGGCGGAGATCCTGCGCGGACTGCGCGAGGCGCTGGCGGGGAGGACCGCGATCATCGCCTCTCACAGAGTGACGGCGATCCGGGACGCCCACTGGATCATCGTGCTGGATGGAGGGCGCGTGGTCGAACAGGGGCGGCACCCGGAGCTGCTCGCGGCGAAGGGACGCTACTGGCGGCTGCTCGAGCGGCAACGCCTCGAGGATGCAGTGGAGGATGCGGTTTCGGATCCTGCTGTCCTAAATAGCGGACAGTGATTGCTGGGGCGAAAGCACGCTGAGGCAGCCGCGCCATGTCCAATCGCTGCCGAACCCGTGACCCATCCACCCCCTGTTCGTCCCGTGGACAGTACGGGTACAGGTGCCCAGAAGTCACCCTTCATTCCGGAGTGAGCCCTCATGTTCGTACGCACGATCCGCGGCCTCGTCGCCGCCATCCTGCTCATCGCCGCCGCCACCACCGTGGCAGAGGCGCAGACGCAGTCCGCGTCGCGCTTCGGCATCAGCGCTGGCATCTCGAGTCCGATGGGCGACTTCGGCGACTTCGCCGACTTGGGGTTCATCGTCGGCGGCCAGTTCTCGACCGGTCTCGGCGAAAGGCTGATGCTCCGCATCAACGTTGACTTCAGCAGCTACGGAGCTTCCTCGCCCGGATCGGGTGATGTGACGCTGATCGGCGGCATCGCGAACATCTTGCTCCCCATCACCACGCAGAGCGAACTGAAGCCGTACGTGCTCGGTGGAGTCGGAATGGTCAATGCGAAGGCCGATGGCTCCGATTCCCGAACCGAACTGGCCTTCAACGGTGGGATTGGATTCAATTTCAACATGGCCAACCGCGTGTGGTTCACCGAAGTGAAGTTCGTCTCCGTACAAACTGACGGGAGCTCGACCACCTATCTTCCCGTCGTGCTCGGCTTGAAGTTCTAGCGACGCGGGCTGCGGCTCAAGCGGCAGAAAAGCTTGGAGGGGCCGGGACTCGCGTCCCGGCCCCTCCAAGTTTGCGGCTGACTGCACGTCCATCCGCGAACGACGCTACGAGCGACGGCGCCGCCCCGGGGCCGCACTGCGACGAATGTGCACGCGTGGCCGGCCGCTGGACATCTCTACCCCAGAAGTCGGCGCCTTGCGCCGCCGCACCCCACGGCTAGTGCCACGTGAATCCCAGTCCAAACTGCAGTACGTCGACATTCAGATTCTCACCAAGCCCCGCTCCGTTGAACTTGGCCTCCGCACCGACCGAGCGGAGGTAGTTAATGTAGGGGGTAAGCGAGAAGTTTCGCGTTAACCGCCAATCGTAGCCCGCGCCGAGTGTAAGGCCCATGCCGGTCGCGGAAAGCTCATCAAGACCGTCATCGAGCGATCCGACAGCGAGCCCGGCACCAGTCTTGAGATAAAACCCGGAGCTGACTTGCGGGTACCATTGCACGACCGCCGAGACGAAGCTAGCCGCTACGTCCACTCCGTCGACGTTCTTGGTGAACCCGTTGGTCTCACCGCCAACAAACAGAGTCGGGCGTACATAGCCGCCCAAGCGAAGGTAGCCCGAGAGCCCGTTCTCGCGATCAGTTCCGCATCCGTCGCAGCTAACTCCAGCGCTTCCGCCGCCGATTCCGAAACTGATGCCGAAACCATCTCGCGTCTGCGCATGCTGCGCGGCGGCGACGCCTGAGGCCAACACAACCAGTGCAACTGCGCGAACAGCAGCACACCACATCGTTGACTCCTTTGGTTAAGGCTCCCAGAGTATTGCGTTCGGAACGGAGATGGGCAAGAGCTGCTCCTCTGCGCCAGCCGAAGCCGCACGCCCTCCGCGCGGTACGTTCGGAAGCGGCACGATCGTCCGTGAGGCTTCGGCTCACTATGGCTGGATTACTCGACTCAAGTGAGTCTCGATGGAAGTCCATGTGCTGAAATAGTAGAAACAGTTAGACGTGCATCGGTAGGTTTGATCGGCTGAGTTGTAAGAGTTCAACAAACCGCCGGCGAATAGGATGCCCGCGGCACGGAGCGGAAAGCCGCCGCCGGGCGGCACGAACACCGGTGACCCGCTATCTCCCTGACCGACCGCTGAGTTGTCAACTCGAGTCGCGCACAGTACGACATAGGTCGTCGAGCCGCTCTGCACGACTGGGCTTTCGCACGTGGAACCGACCGTTCCCCGGGTCCACCCGGTCGTTCGGCCCATCTTATCGATGCTCATGCCGACGTACGGATAGTAGTAGATGCTGAGCCCGGTATACCACTGAGGAGAGGGACCAAACTCAATCGAGCCGTTCGAGTTGTTCTGTCCGACGCCGAACACGAATGCCACTCTCTTGGACCAGGACGACCTCGGCCGAGAGTCCGCGTATAGAACGTCCGCGCCCGTACAGAGTGGATTTCCCTGACATTCTGAATCGACTCGATTCCATCCCGGGTTTAGCGCCGTGCGACCGATGGTGTCCGCAGTCGTCACAGTACTCTGGTAGAACAGCCCTCCGATGCCCCCGCCGCCGAGGCCGCCTGCGTTGCAGTGAGACGCCGTAAGAAACCCCGTATCCGGATACGACAGCAAGTTCACGTTGTATCCGAGTGTGCAGCGCGCGGAGCTAGAGTTCGAGATCTGCAAGGCCCCCCCGGTCGCACGAACTCGGTTCCGCAGACTTAGGAGCGCCACCGCGGTCTCGGAACGCTCAAAGACTACGATCGAGTCCGGCAGCCCAAGCGACGCAACGGCGGCCTGTAGTTCATTAAACGAAGCATCCCGAGTGATCCTTACGCGCACGCGATTCAATCGCTCGTCCGCGTCAAGCGCGACCACACCGGGCACCCTTAGGCTCGACCCCACAACGCGTGACGCTGCCACCAGTTCAGCGAACGTGAATCTGCCCGTACGCACGCGCACGTCACGCGTGGACAGCGTTGCCCTCAGGTCACCTCCGATGCCGGGGTTTAAGGCGAGCGCCGCAAGCTCGGTACGAGCTTCCGGTTCACGCGAAGGCTCGCGCAGCCACATGGAGGGTGTGCCGTCCGTATCGACGAAGAGCCCTCCGAAGCCCGGCACGTGCGCTTCGATGCGCAACAGTTCATCCTCGAACCCTCGATCGCGACGACCCTGGACTGCCGCACGGATTTCCTCGCCGGCGGCGACGGCGAGTCGCGCAGATTCCGTCAAGTGAGCGTCCGGCCCCGTCCCACCATCAACCGCGCAGGCAGACGCCGTGAGGCAGGCGAGGATGCTCACCCAACAGCGACCTCTACTTCCCGATGCTCTCCGAATCATGCGCTCCTCCAGTTCCGGCACAGGTGAACCGCTGAACGATCTCGAATCCTCGGAGGCGAGAATAGCCGTGGGACTAGTGCCGTCAATAGTCGCATCTGTGCCACAATAGAAGAGAACGTTCAGTGTAGGGTTTCTAGTCATATTGGACAACAAACGAGGCCCGAAACCTCGTTCCGAGCCCCGTCGCCACTGCAGTCCCACCGTCCATCGCTCCCCGGCCACGACCGCTTCTTACTCAGATCCGATCGAGGATGAACTCCGGCGTGAACGCCTGCAGCCAGGTGGCGAGCATCGTGAACCGGTTCGTCACCATCAGCACGCCCACCAGCACCAGCAGGGCGCCCGAGATCCGGTTCACCCAGATCATCCGGTGCCGGAACCTGGCGAACACCGCGAGGAATCGCTCCACCATGACCGCCGCCGCCAGGAAGGGCACCGCGAGCCCCAGCGAGTAGGTCCCCAGCAGCACCATCCCGCGCTGGAGGTCCGCCTCGTTCGCCGCCATGGTGAGGATCAGGCCCAGGATCGGGCCGATGCAGGGGGACCACCCGGCCCCGAACGCGATGCCGACCACCAGCGTGCCGAAGTAGCCGAGGGGCTTGTTCGCGAGGTGGAGCCGCGTGTCCCTTCCTAGGAACGCGAAGTTGAAGACGCCGAGCATGTAGAGCCCGAAGAGGATCACCAGCACCCCGCCCACGCGGCTGATGAGGTCCCGGTTGCGCAGCATCAACTGGCCGAAGAGGGTCGCCCCCGCCCCGAGCGCGATGAAGATCAGCGAGAACCCGGCGACGAACACGAGGGCGTGGAGCAGCGTCTCGTGCCGCTTCTGCTGCAGGTCCTCCAGCGTCATCCCCGTGATGAAGGTGATGTAGCTCGGCACGAGCGGGAGCACGCAGGGACTCAGGAAGCTGAGCAGCCCGGCGCTGAACGCGACCAGGAGTCCGAGGGAGCCGGCGGTGCCCTCCATCAGCGCCCCCCGCCCCGCTGGCAGTCCTTGCAGATGCCGTGGATCACCAGCCGGTGGCGTTGCCGCGCGAAGCCGCGCGTCTCGGCGACGAGGGTGGTCATCCGTTCCAGCCGTTCATCGCGGAACTCCTCCACCTTGCCGCACTGCGTGCAGACGAGGTGCTCGTGGTGTGGGATGTCGCGCGCGGGCTCGAAGCGCCGGAAGCCCTCGCCGAAGTCGCGCTCGACGAGCAGGCCGCTCGCGAGCAGGGTGTCGATGGCACGGTAGACGGTGGCGGTGCCGGCCTTCCCCCCGCGCGCACTCACTTCCTGCACGACCTCCTCCGCCGAGAGGTGGCGGTCGGAGGTGAGCAGCACCTCGGCGATCGCGAGCCGCTGCGCCGTGACCGGCAGGTTGTGCTCGCGCAGGTAGCCCACGAAGCGCTCGACTACGGGGTGATCCGGCACCGGGCGTCCGTGATGAGGGCGCGCGCCTCGTCCCCGCTCAGGCGGTCGGGGTCCACCGCCTCGGCGGCGCGCGCCTGCACCCCGCGCACGACGGTCTCGACCGTGACGAGGGGCGCGTCGGCCTCGGCCACCACCTCGCTCTCCCACTTCCCCCGGTCGGGTCCCTTCCGCGTCCAGCGGTAGCGGGCGCTGAACACCACGTGCCGCTCGCGCCCTTCGTCGGCCACCTCGGGCTCGGCCGCGATCACCGCGACCCCCGTCTCCATCGGCCCCTGGCGGAGCGGCGGGAAGAAGTGGAGTTCGGCGAGGCGTTCGACGGGCACCACGTCGGCGATGGCGAGCAGGAAGCGCTCGCGCGCGTTCGAGGCGAGGGGGATGCTCTCTCTCATCGGCGAAAGATCGCCGAACGATCAGAGCAATGCCACCGGGTCGCGGTCCACCACGAGGCG
>CAZHAG010000162.1:0-5348 GCA_964529705.1 uncultured Gemmatimonas sp.
AAGGGAGACATCCCCGACGGACTGCCGGCCGGCGACCTGCTGCGCGAGACCGCGAGCCCGGTCATGGCGAACGGCGGGAGCTGCATCGCCGCACCCGACGGGTCGTGGGTGGTAGAACCCGTCGTGGACGAGGAGCGCGTGATCGTCGCGACGATCGACCACGCGCGGGTGCGGGAAGAGCGGCAGAACTTCGACCCCGCGGGGCACTACTCGCGCCCGGACGTCGCACGCCTCATCGTGAACCGCGCGCGCCAGCGCACGGTCACGATGGAGGATCAGGACTCGTAGACCCAGCGCCCCCCGGCCATCGTCCGTTCGACCGGGACGTTCACGATCTCGATCGGCGCCACCGCGCGCGGGTCGCGCCCCAGGACGACGAGGTCGGCCCACTTGCCGGCGGTGAGCGAACCCTTCTGGTGCTCCTCGAACGAGGCGTACGCGCCGTTCACGGTGAGCACCTTGAGCGCTTCATCGAATGACACGCGCTGGTTCGCGCCCCAGACAGTGCCCCGCAGGTCGGTGCGGGTGATCATCGAGGTGAGCGCCATCATCGGCTCGAAGGGGCCCGGGGGATAGTCGCTCCCCATCGCGACGGGGATCCCGGCATCGACGAACCAGCGCACCGGGAACATCCGCTCGGTCCGCTTCGCCCCGTACTCCCCCATCTTCTCGCCGTGGAAATAGACGTACGCCGAGAAGGGCGTCGGGATGGCGCCCAGCGCCTTGATGCGGCGGATGAGGTCCGGCGTGAGGACGGTGCAGTGTTCGAAGCGGAAGCGCGGGTCGCGGCGCGGGAACTCACGCTGCAGGCGCTCATAGAGCGTCGCGGTGACGTCGATCCCGACCTCGCCGTTGGCGTGCGTGCCGATCTGCCAGCCCGCACGGTGCGCCTTCTCGAAGATCGGCCAGAGCACCTCGGCGCTGTTCACCATGATGCCGAAGTCGTTCGGGCGGCCGATGTACGGTTCGGCGAGACGCGCCGTGCGCTCCGAGATGGAGCCGTCGGAGACGCACTTCACCGCGCCGACCTTCACCCAGTCGTCGCCGAGTCCGGTGCGGACGCCGGCGGCGATCATCCGGTCGAGGTAGGCCGCGCCCATGTGGCAGTAGACGCGCGTGTGGAGTTCCCCCGCGTCGCGGGCGTCCTGATAGGCCTGGAGCTCGGCGGGCGAGGCTCCCGCGTCGGTGACGGAGGTGATCCCCGCGGCGGCGAGCCGCTTCGAGATCTCGGCGACGCCGGCCTGCCGGTCCGCGCGGGAGTAGGGACGTGCGGCCGCCGACTCGATGACCTCCGCCGCCGACTCCGCCGCGCGACCGCTGAGCTTGCCGGCGGCGTCGCGCTCAAAGCGCCCACCGACCGGGTCGGGCGTGGACTCCGTGACGCCCGCACGCGCGAACGCCAGCGAGTTCACGTACGCCGTGTGGCCGCCGCGGTGCACCACGAGGATCGGGTGCGTGGTGGAGACCGCGTCGAGGTCTGCGCGGGTGAGGAACCGGCCCTCGGCGGTCTTGGTGTCGTCGTACTTGAAGCCGAGCACCCACTCCCCTGCCGGCGTCCTCGAGGCGCGCTCGCGGAGCGCCGCCTGGATGGCGCCGATGGAGCGGAGGTCGCAGTCCACCTCGCGGAGGTGCCGGAGGCCGGCGTAGGCGGGATGGTTGTGCCCGTCGATCACGCCGGGGATCACGACCTTGCCGCCCAGGTCGATGGTGCGGGTGCCGGGGCGCGAGAGCGCGCGGATATCGGCGTTGGTGCCGACGGCGAGGAGCCGGCCGTTCGCGATCGCGACGGCCTGCGCGCGTGGGGCGAGCGGGTCCATCGTGATGATGTCGCCGTTCACGAGGATCAGTTCGGGGGGCTCGCGCCAGTCGGGGATGGCGGCGAGCGCCGCGAGGCTCGCGACGAAGTCACGGCGTGTGGTCATGGCTGCCTCACGGGTACGGGTCGGCCGGGGGTCCACGGCGCGCCCGCGGCCTCGAGCGCCGTCTCGATGCGGGCGAGGTCCCCGGAGATCAGTGCGGCGAGCTGCGCCGCGACGCCGTCGAGGCCCGCGCGCGCGATCGCGATGTTCTCGCGGTGCGTCGCGGTCGGCGCCTGCCGGGTGTCCCAGTGGCCACCGATCACCTCGCCCACCCGACTCGCGAGGCCGGGGCTGCTCGACTCGTCGAGCTGCTGGCGCGCGGGATCGGAGAAGAGGCGCATCGAGAGATCAGCGACGCGCGCGGTGAGCGAGTCCATCGCCAGCTGGAGCGCGGCGTTCGCGCGCGGCGCCTGCGCGAGTGCGGCGCGCATGTGCCGCACGCGATCCCGCACGCGTCCCATCTCCGCCGAGAGGCCGTTGATGCGCCGCATCAGCTCGGCGGTCTCCTGCTGGAACGCGGCGACCGCGACGTAGTCGGTGCCCGGGAGTGCGTTCGGCACCGGTTTCACCGTGAATGCCTGCGGCGTGCCCACGCGGCGCACCCCGCTGGAGGAGACGAGGAGCAGCTCGACCGTGTAGCGGCCGGGTGCGACGAGCGGCCCGCGCGGGTCCCCCGCCCAGGGCGGGCGGAAGCCCGGCGTGCTCAGGTCCACCGCATCGGGCACGGGACCGCGCAGGTCCCACGCGATGCGGTGCACGCCCGCGCGCGCCGGACCCTCCAGCCGCCGCACGGCTCGCCCGGCGGCGTCGGTGACCTGCAGGAAGACGCGCGGTCCGCTCTCGAGCGCCTCCGCACGCAGCGCGTCGAAACCCGGGAACGGGATGTCCCTCCCCGCATCGCGCAGCGCCTTCTCCGCGGCCTGCCGCGCCTCGCGCGCCGTCGTCGGCGCTTCCTTGAGATGATAGGTGATGAGCGCACCGTGCGGCGGGTTGGGTGCGGTGTAGTCGTCGCTCCCCGCCGTGGGACGTCCCGGCGCCTGTGCGACGGCCGAGGGGACGAACCACCACGCATCGCGCACGGGGAGCACCCCCCCTTCGGCAGCGAGCGCTCCCGCGGCGATCGCGCGCAGCGGCGAAAGGTCGTCGAGCACGTAGAAGCCGCGCCCGAAGGTCGCGCCGACGAGGTCGTCGTCGCGGCGGTGGATCCTGATGTCGCGGAAGGCGATCGTCGGCACGCCTCCGCCCAGCTTGTGCCAGTTCCGCCCGCCGTTGGGGGTCCAGAAGATCCCGTGCTCCGCACCGACGAAGAGGAGGTCCGGTCGCACGTGGTCCTGCTGGAACGCCCAGAGGATCTCACCCTTCGGCAGGTCGCCCGCGATGGAGCGCCAGGTGCGGCCGCGGTCCGTGGTGACGAACACGTAGGGCGTGAAGTCGCCGATCTTGTGCGCGTCGGCGACGACGTAGAAGGTGTTGCCATCCACCAGCGACGCCTCGATCCGGTTGATGAACGAGCGGGGCGGGAGTCCGGGGAGCGCGGCGGCGCGCACCCAGTTCGCCCCACCGTCGCCCGAGAACTGCACGAGCCCGTCGTCGGTGCCCACGGCGAGCACGCCCGCCGTCACCGGGGACTCCGCCATGGTGGTGATGGTCGCGTACTTCGACATCGCCCCGTTGTCGTGCAGCGCGTCCACGCTCCAGACGCGCCCCATGTAGGCGAGCTCGTACCGGTTGGTGCCGAGCGTGAGGTCGGGGCTGATCGCCGTCCAGGCGTTCCCGCGGTCGTCGCTCCGCCAGAGGCGCTGCGAGGCGAAGTAGATGCGGTCCGGGTCGTGCGGGCTGATGACGATCGGCGAGTCCCAGTTCCAGCGCTCGGGCGCCTCCCCCTCCTTGGGCATCGGGCGGATGCCGAGCGCCTCGTCGCTCCGGCGGTCGGTGCGGTAGAGGTCGCCCTGCTGGGTCATCAGATAGGTGATGTTCTCGTCGCGCGGATCGAAGGCGACGCCGTACCCGTCGGCGCCCATGGGCACGTACCAATCCTGGTTCCGGATCCCGTCGCGGTTGAGCGTGCGCGAGGGGCCGTGCAGAGTGCCGAGGTCCTGTGCGCCGCCGAGGATGTCGTAGAAGGGGAGCCGGTTGCTCAGCGCGACCTTGTAGAACTGCGAGACCGGGAGGTTCGGGAAGTGCCGGAACTCACGGCCGTCGTCGAAGCTCTCGTAGAGTCCCGCGTCGGTGCCGACCAGGAGGTGTCGCGTGTTGGACGGATCGATCCAGATCGCGTGGTTGTCGCTGTGCTTCGTGTGCCCGGTCTCGAGGATGCTGAAGTTCGCACCGCCATCGCGCGTGACGTTGATGAAGACGTCCATCTGGTAGACGACGTCCGCGTCCGTCGGCGAGACCTCGATCTCCTGGTAGTAGTGCGGGCCCGTGCCGCCGGAGATGTAGCCGTTGCGCTTCTCCCAGCTCTCGCCGCGGTCGCGGGAACGGTAGAAGCCGCGCTCGGCGTTGCCGGCCTCGATCGTGGCATAGACGATGGAAGGATCCGCGGGGGTGACCGCGAGCCCGATCTTCCCGATGTCGCCCTTCGGGAGTCCGGTCGCGACCTTGCGCCAGGTCTTCCCGCCGTCGGTGGACTTGTGGATGCCGGAGCCGGGGCCGCCCGAGAGGAAGCCGGCGACGTGGCGCCGGCGCTGGTAGGCGGCCGCGTAGACCGTGTTCGGATCGCCGGGCGCGAACTCGAGGTCCGTGACGCCGGTGTTCTCGTCGATGGTGAGCGTGGCGGTCCAGGTCCTGCCGCCGTCCTCGCTGCGATATACGCCCCGTTCCCCGCCCGCGGACCAGAGCGGCCCTTCGGCGGCGACGAGCACCACGTCGCTGTTGCGCGGATCGACGAGGATCCGGCCGATGTGCTGCGAGTTGGGGAGGCCCATCCGCTGCCAGGTGCGGCCCGCGTCACGGCTGCGATAGACGCCGTCCCCCCAGCCGACGTGCCGCCCGCTCACGTTCTCGCCGGTGCCGACCCAGATGGTGGACGGGTCCTTCGGGTCGATGGTGACGACGCCGATCGAGTACGACGGCTGGTCGTCGAAGACCGGCGAGAAGGTGGTGCCGGCGTTCGTCGTCTTCCAGAGGCCACCCGAGCCCGCGGCGACGTACCAGGTGCTGCGGTCCGTCGGGTGCACGGCGATGTCGGCGATGCGGCCGCCCATCAGGGCGGGGCCGATGCTGCGGAGGGTCAGGGCGTTGGCGGCCTTCGCGAGATCCGGTGTCGCTTGTGCGGGAAGCGTGGCGCCGAGTACGGCGGTGATCGCAAGGAGGGCGGCGGGTCGGACGAGTCCGTGGAGTCGCATGATGGCTTCGCGGTTGGAGATGATCAGGCGCTCAGCGGTTCCCTCCGCGCTCCAGTTGCCGGAAGAGCGCCGGCATGTTCTGGAGCACGATGATCCGCGTGGCGGGGTTCTGCCGTACCATCGCGAAGGTACGGCCATCGGG
>CAZHAG010000163.1:0-5236 GCA_964529705.1 uncultured Gemmatimonas sp.
CCCTTCTCCACCAGCTTGTGGATGATGAACGGCTTGAAGAGCTCGAGCGCCATCGCCTTCGGCAGGCCGCACTGGTGCAGCTTGAGCTCCGGGCCCACCACGATCACCGAGCGGCCCGAGTAGTCCACGCGCTTGCCGAGCAGGTTCTGACGGAACCGGCCCTGCTTGCCCTTCAGCATGTCCGAGAGCGACTTGAGCGGGCGCTTGCCGCGGCCGCGGATCGCCTTGGAGCGGCGCCCGTTGTCGAACAGCGCGTCCACCGCCTCCTGCAGCATGCGCTTCTCGTTGCGCAGGATCACCTCCGGCGCCCGGTGCGAGATGAGCTTCATCAACCGGTTGTTGCGGTTGATCACGCGGCGGTACAGGTCGTTCAGGTCGGACGTGGCGAAGCGCCCGCCGTCGAGCGGCACGAGCGGCCGCAGGTCGGGCGGGATCACCGGCACCACGTCGAGGATCATCCACTCCGGCTTGTTGCGCGTGCCGCTGTGGTCCCCGGAGTTCCGGAACGCATCGACGATCTTCAGGCGCTTGAGCTGCGCCTTCTTCTTGTGCTGCGAGGTCTCCACCAGGATCTGCGCGCGGAGCTCGTCCGCCACCTTGTCGACGTCGAGCCGCTTCAGCAGCTCGCGCACCGCCGGCGCGCCGATCTCGGCCTGGAAGGCGCTGTCCCCCTCCTCCTTGGCCTTCATCCGCAGCTGCAGGTACTGGTCCTCGTCCAGCAGGTCGTTCGCCGAGACCTCCTGCTCCCCCGGGTCGATCACGACGTAGTTCGAGTAGTACACCACCTTCTCGAGGTCACGGAGCGTGAGGTCGAGGAGGTTGCCCATCGGGCTCGGCAGGGTCTTGAAGAACCAGATGTGCGCCACCGGCACGGCCAGCTCGATGTGGCCCATGCGGTCGCGCCGCACCTTGCTGAGCGTCACCTCGACGCCGCAACGGTCGCAGATCACCCCGCGGTAGCGGATGCGCTTGTACTTCCCGCAATGGCACTCCCAGTCCTTCACCGGACCGAAGATGCGCTCGCAGAAGAGGCCATCCTTCTCCGGCTTGAACGACCGGTAGTTGATGGTCTCGGGCTTGGTGACCTCGCCCCACGACCACCAGCTGCGCATGCCGGCCATCTCCAGCCGCTCGCGCTCCTTCTGGTCCTTGGGGCCGCGGATCTCCTCCGGGGAGGCGATGCGGATCTGGATGTAGTCAAACGCGGACGCGCTCTTCTCGCGCGCACTGCGGAAATCGATCATCAGTTATTCCTCGCTGCCATTGCCGAAGGGTGACGAGATGCCAGCATGGCCTCCCTCGGCGTGCGAATCCATCGTGACATGGATGCCGAGCGCCTGCAATTCCTTCACGAGCACGTTGAACGACTCCGGGGTCCCGGGCTCGGGCAGGTTCTGCCCCTTCACGATCGCCTCGTACACCCGGCTCCGGCCGTTCACGTCGTCCGACTTCACCGTCAGGATCTCCTGCAGCGTGTGGGCCGCGCCGTACGCCTCCAGCGCCCACACCTCCATCTCGCCGAAGCGCTGGCCGCCGAACTGCGCCTTGCCCGCGAGCGGCTGCTGCGTGACGAGCGAGTAGGGGCCGATGCTCCGGGCGTGGATCTTGTCGTCCACCAGGTGGCTCAGCTTCAGCATGTAGACCTGGCCGACCGTGACGGGGTTGGCGAACCCTTCGCCCGTGCGGCCGTCGCGCAGGCGGATCTTCCCGCCCGGGAGCAGCCCGCCCCGCTTGATGAGCTCCACCGCCGCCGCGTCGACGTCGGTCTCGCCCTTCTTGCCGAGCGCACCGGCCAGCGCCGGCATCCCCATCGCCTCGAGCAGCGACGCCGCGTCGAGCGCCGCGCGCTTCTCGAGCTCCTTGAGCGCCTTCTTGAACTCCGCCTTCTGCTGCGCCGGCGTGTCCTCCGCCTTGATCGCCTCCTCATGGAACGCGATCGCGTGCGTGGTCGCCTCCGCCTCGCGCGCGGCCAGCTCCGCCGCCGCCGCGTGCAGGTAGTCGAACACCCGCTTGTACACGGCCTTCGCGGCGGCACCGAGCCCGCGACCGTTCAGGTCGTTGAGCGAGGCGTCGTGGAGCAGCTCCACCTTGTCCGAGTGCCCGCTCTCCGGCCGGAATTCGGCCAGGATCGCGCGCAGCTCGTCGGGCGTGATCCCCGGCGCGTCGCACTCGAGGTCGAGCGATCCCTTCACCCACTCGAGCCCCGCCAGGCGGAGCGCCAGGCCGATCTCGCGCTCGTTCGCGCCCTGGAACACCGGCGTCTTGGCGTAGAACCCGAGGATCTTCGCGGCCCACCCGAGGTGGGTCTCGAGGATCTGCCCCACGTTCATGCGCGAGGGCACGCCCAGGGGGTTGAGCACGATGTCCACCGGCGTGCCGTCGGGCATGAAGGGCATGTCCTCCTCGGGCACGATGCGCGCCACGATGCCCTTGTTGCCGTGCCGGCCCGCCATCTTGTCGCCCACCGAGATCTTGCGCTTCTCGGCGAGGTAGACCTTCACCAGCTGGATGACGCCCGGGGGCAGCTCATCCGGCTGGAGGATGCGGTCGATCCGCTCCTCGGCCTTCTCCTCGATCTTCGCCTTCACCGCGTCGGCCGCGTCGATGATCTCGCGCACCGCCGCGTTCACCTTCTTGTCCTCGACCCGGAAGGTCTTGAGGTCGAGCGTGATGAGGCGCAGGTCCTCGAGGAACTTCCCGCCGAGCTTCGTGCCCGCCGGGATCGCCTCCTCGACCGTGCCGTTCTGCAGCGCCAGCGCGACCACCTGCCCGTCGAGCAGCGCCTTGATCTCGTCGTCGCGCACGTCGTTGACGCGGATCTTCTCCTCGCCCTCGAGCCGGCGCACCTCGCCGATCCGCTCGCCGCGGTCCTTCTCGACGACCTGGTCCTCGACGCGCGAGAAGATCTTCACGTCGATCACCACGCCCTCGACGCCCGGCGAGACCTTGAGCGACGAATCCTTCACGTCCTTCGCCTTCTCGCCGAAGATCGCGGTGAGGAGCTTCTCTTCCGGCGAGAGCTCCGTCTCCCCCTTCGGGGTGATCTTGCCCACGAGGATGTCACCCGGCCGCACGTGCGCGCCGATGCGCACGATGCCGCGCTCGTCGAGGTCCACGAGGGACTCCTCCGAGACGTTCGGGATCTCGCGGGTGATCTCCTCCTGGCCCCGCTTGGTGTCGCGGACGTGGAGCTCGTGCTCCTGGATGTGGATCGACGAGTAGACGTCGTCCTTCACCAGGCGCTCCGAGAGCACGATCGCGTCCTCGAAGTTGTGGCCATACCAGGGCATGAACGCGACCGTCACGTTCGAGCCGAGCGCGAGCTGGCCGTACTGCGTGCCGGCGCCGTCGGCCAGCACGTCCCCGGCCTTCACCTTCTGGCCGAGGGTGACGAGCGGGCGCTGGTTGAGCGCCGTGTCCTGGTTGGTGCGGCGGTACTTCTTGAGCTTGTACCGGTCCTGCTGCATGAGCCGCTGGAGCGGCGCGTTCGCGTCCCGGTTGGTCTTGGAGCCGCCCCCCGCGTCGACGATGATCTCGTCGGCGGTCACGCGCGTCACCACGCCCGGGCGCTGCGCGATCAGCACCGCGCCCGAGTCCACCGCCACCTTCTCCTCGAGCCCGGTGCCGACGAACGGCGTCTGCGGGTTGAGGAGGGGCACGGCCTGCCGCTGCATGTTCGAGCCCATGAGCGCGCGGTTCGCGTCGTCATGCTCGAGGAAGGGGATCAGCGCCGCGGCGATCGAGACCAGCTGCTCGGGCGCCACGTCCATGTAGTCCACGCGCGAGGGCGGGAGGAGCGGCACGTCCGCCTGCTGGCGGCAGAGCACGAGCTCGTCCACGAACGTCCCGTCGGGGTTGAGGCGCGCGTTCGCCTGCACGATCACCGCCTCCTCCTCGCGGTTCGCGTCCAGCCACGCGATCTCGTTCGTCACCTTCGCGTTCTTCACCACGCGGTAGGGCGTCTCGATGAAGCCGAGGTCGTTCACCCGCGCGAAGCAGGCGAGCGACGTGATCAGGCCGATGTTCGGCCCTTCCGGCGTCTCGATGGGGCACATCCGCCCGTACTGCGAGTAGTGCACGTCGCGGACCTCGAAGCCCGCGCGCTCGCGCGTCAGGCCGCCCGGTCCGAGGGCCGAGAGGCGCCGCTTGTGCGTCAGCTCGGCCAGCGGGTTGGTCTGGTCCATGAACTGCGAGAGCTGCGACGAGCCGAAGAACGCCTGGATCACGGCCGAGACCGTGCGCGCGTTCACCAGGTCGTCGAGCGAGATCTTCTCGCTGTCCTGGTTGATGCTCATGCGCTCCTTGACCAGCCGCGCCATGCGCGAGAGGCCGACGGAGAACTGGTTCGCGATCAGCTCGCCCACCGAGCGGATGCGCCGGTTGCCGAGGTGGTCGATGTCGTCCACGTGTCCGCGCCCCTCGTGGAGCTCCACGAGGTAGCGGATGATCGCGATGAAGTCCTCGGTGGAGAGCACGGTGTGGCTCGCCGGCGTGTTCAGGTGCTGGCGCTGGTTGATCTTGTAGCGCCCCACGCGGCCGAGGTCGTAGCGCTTGGGCGAGAAGAAGAGCCGCTCGAGCGCCTGCTTGGCCGTCTCCTTGTTGGGCGCGTCGCCCGGGCGGAGGAGCGAGTAGATGGCCTTGAGCGCCTCGGCCTCGCCGAACTCGGCGTCCGTCGACTCCTTGTGGCCCCGGCGCCGGCGGGCTTCGTCGTCGAAGTGCACCGGGTTCGTGGGATCCTTCAGGAGCGTGTTCTTGATGAGCGGGCTCTCGGCGCGCCCGCTCGGGACGAGGCAGCGGACCTTGTGGAGGCCGTGCTTGCGCAGGCGCTTCGCCATCGTCTCGCTGAGCTTGTCGCCGGCCTCGGCGAGCACCTCGCCCGTCTCGGGGTCGGACTCATCCATCGCGATGATGCGGGGCTGGGCCCGCTCGCCGCGCTCGAACGCCTCGAGTTCGTCGCGCAGGTCCACCGCAGAGTAGCTCGCGAAGACCTTGATCGTGTCGATCTTCAGGCGGCGGAGGCGGTTGAACACCTCTTCCGTGAGCTCGTCTCCCTCGCGCACGAGCAGGTCGGACTCGGCCCGCTCGCGCTCGGCACGGGCCTTCTTGGTCTTGAGCCTGGGGGCGTCCGGCACCGCCTCCTCGCCGGCCAGCGTGATGTTCTGCGCGACGATCGCGCCGATCACCTCGCGATTCTCCGCCCGTCCCTCGCGCTTCCGCGTGAGGTCGAGCTCGCGGA
>CAZHAG010000164.1:0-5229 GCA_964529705.1 uncultured Gemmatimonas sp.
TGAAGTAGTAGAACGCCCGGAACCCCGCCTGCGATCCCGTGTGCCCGATCACGCGGCGATCCCCCTCGCCCTGCAGGAAGAAGCCGAGCCCGATCGACTGGCCCGCGCTGGCCTCGTAGCCGGCGCTCATCGGTGCGACGGCGGTCCACATCTCGCGGAGCGAGGCGCGGGAGAGCACCACGTCATGGCGCGCCTGCGACCCGCCCGCGGGGACGACGCCCGTGAGGAAGCCCACGTAGGTGACGAGATCCGCGAGGGGCGCGTTCCATCCGCCGTTGGGCGTGGTGATGCCGGGGTCGAAGTCGGCGCCGTTGTCCCTGAGGCGCGCGGCGCCGGTGGCGGAGTCCTTCACGATCTCGTAGTTGTGCGAGCGGTCCGCGGCGAGCCAGAAGGGCGTCGAGCGGAAGGAGCTCCGCGTCATCCCGAGGGGCGCGAAGATGTTCTTCTGCACGTACGCGTCCCAGGGGTCGCCGGTGAGCTGCTCCACGATGCGGCCTAAATAGATGTAGCCGGGATTGGAGTAGCCGTAGCGCGCGCCGGGAGGGAAGAGGAGCGTCTGGTACGGCATCATCGCGACGAGCTGTTCCCAGCTCGTGGGCTCGAAGGGCTGCCAGGGGGAGCCGTCGCCGTAGGGCCAGGTGCCGTTGCGGAAGCCGGCGGTGTGCGAGAGGAGCATCCGGATGGTGATGCTGTCGATCCGGCCGTAGGGGTCGTGGATCCTGCGGAGTTCAGGGATGTAGCGGGTGACCTTGTCGTCGAGCGAGAGGCGGCCGCGGTCGCGGAGCTGGAGGATCGCGATCGCGGTGAGCGACTTGGTGATCGAGCCCCAGTGGTAGATGGTGCGGTCGGTGACGGCGCCGTTCGAGGCGCGGTCCTGCTGGCCGAGGTCCACGCGTGAGAGGACCTGCCCGTTCCGCAGGATGAGGGCGCTGGCGCCCACGATGCCGTCGGCGGCGACGTAGTCGCGGAACTGCGAGGCGAAGGCGGGCCACGGGTCGGTCGGCCGGCTGGGCGCCTGGGCGGAACTGGCCGGCGCGGCGAGGAGGAGCGCGACCGTGGCAGGGAGTGCGAGCGGTGTGGCGCGGCGGCGGCGTGTCGGCATGAGTGAGGGAAGGGAGTGCGCCTGAACGTAGCGCCTCGGCCGTGGACGCGCCGTGCCCCCCGCTACACTATTCCCGTGGACCCACCCTGTGTCCTCGACGTGTACGCGGAGCTGCTGATGGGCGCTTTCCCGGTCTCCCCCCGGGTGATGACGGGGCTGGTCGTCGCGCTGACGGCGGCGATCGTCCTCCTCGAAATCGCGGCGCCACTCGGGGTCGCCCCGTGGATCCTCTACCTGGTCCCGCTCGCGCTGTCGGCGCAGACCGAGGGACGCGTGCGGCCGCTCCACTTCGCGCTCCTCGCCACCCTCCTCACCGCCGTCGGCATCGTCTTCCCGGCCGCCGGAGCCGTGACCGGCGTCGGCGCCTCGCTGCAGCGCCGCGCCTTCGGCGCCATCGCCCTCCTCGTCGTGGGATGGCTCCTCGAGCATCGCCTCCGTGCGGAGGCGGCGCTGCGCGAGAGCGAGGCGCGGCTGCGCACGATCCTGGACACGGAACCGGAGTGCGTGAAGCTCTTCCGTCCGGACGGCACGCTGCTCGAGATGAACCCGGCCGGCCTGCAGGTGATCGAGGCCGACTCGCTCGAGCAGGTGCGGGGCGCTCCCCTCTTCCCGCTCGTGGTGCCGGAGCAGCGCGCCGCCGCCGAGCAGGTCATCGCCCGGGCCGTCGGGGGGGAGGAAGGGCGCATCGAGTTCGAGCTGATCGGGCTCAAGGGCGCCCACCGGTGGCTGGAGATGTACGTGAGCCCGCAGCGGGACGCCTCGGGTGCCGTGACCGCCGTCCTCGGCATCTCGCGTGACGTCACGCGCCGCCGGGAGGTGGAGCAGGAGCTGCGCGACCGGGAGGAGCACCTGCGGCTCTTCATCGAGCACGCGCCGGCCGCGCTGGCGATGTTCGACCGCGAGATGCGCTACGTGGCGGCCAGCGAGCGCTGGGTGAGCGACAACCGGCTCGGCGACACGCCGCTGCTCGGCCGCTCGCACTACGATGTCTCGCCCGACATCCCCGAGGCGTGGCGCGCCGTGCACCGCCGGGCCCTCGCCGGCGAGGTGGTCCGCGCCGACCGGGACCACTTCGTGCGTGCCGACGGCCGTGAGCTCTGGCTCCATTGGGAGGTGCGCCCCTGGCGCGTGCGCGGGGAGATCGGCGGGATCGTGATCTTCACCGAGGACATCACCGAGTCCGTGCGCACGCGGTCCGTGCTCGAAGCCAGCGAGCGTCGCTTCCGCGCGATGTTCGAACGGTCGTCGGTGCCGACCGTGCTCGTGACGGCGCAGGAGTTCCGGTTCGTGGACGTCAACGAGGCCTGGGTCCGCCTCCTGGGGTGGTCGCGGGAGGAGCTGATCGGGCAGACGGGCCTCGAGTTCGGCCTCGTCGCCGACCCGGCCCGCCGGAGCAGGGCGATCGAAGAGTTCCATCGCACCGGCGTCATGCGCGACACCGAGTTCGTCCTGAGAACGAAGGCCGGCGAGCTCCTCACCGTGCTCGGGAGCCACGAGGCGGTGGGCCTCGACGACGGGGCGGTCCAGATGTTCTGCGTGCGGGACATCACGGCGCAGCGGCGCGCCGAGCGCGACTCGCGCCTCCTCGTCCGCCGCCTCCTCGGCGCGGAGGACGCCGAGCGCCGGCGCATCGCGCGCGAACTGCACGACTCCACCGCGCAGGACCTCGTGGCGATCTCGCTCACCCTCGCCGCCGAACGCGACCGCGCCGCGGCGCAGGGGGGCGAGCGCCTCGCAGCGATGGACGGCGCGCTCGACACGCTCGAGCGCGCGGCGAACGACATCCGGACCCTCGCCTTCGTGCTCCACCCACCCTACCTCGAGGACGAGGGGATCGCGAGCGCCGTGCGGCACTACGCCCACGGGTTCGGCGCGCGCACCGGGATCGCCGTCTCGGTGGACGTGGCCGGCGCGGCCGGCCGCTTCGAGGAGGTGGTGGAGATCGTGATCTTCCGCGTGCTGCAGGAGTGCCTCGCCAACATCCACCGGCACGCGGGGAGTCCCACGGCGTCGGTCCGCCTCGCGCGCGAGGACGACGCGCTGGTGCTCGAGGTGCGCGACGCTGGGCACGGCATGCGCTCCGTGCTGGAGGAGGTCCCGGACGACGTCGTCGAAGGGTCCGGCATGGGACTGCGTGGCATGCGCGCGCGCCTCGGCAACATCGGGGGCTCGCTGGACGTGGTGTCCGGGAGCGAGGGGACGCTCGTGCGCGCGGTCCTCCCGGAGATCGACCGGTGAGCAACGCCCGCCTCCTCGTCGCGGATGACCATCCGCTGGTGCGCGAAGGGATCCGCGCGCGCCTCGAGTCGCACCCGGGGTGGACCGTCTGCGCCGAGGCGTCGAACGGGCGCGAAGCGGTCGAGCTCGCGCTCCAGCACCGTCCCGACGTCGCCGTGCTCGACATCGGCATGCCCGAGCTCAACGGCCTCTCCGCGGCGCAGCAGATCCGGAAGGGGAGCCCCGGGACCGAGATCCTCATCCTCACGATGCTCGAGTCGGACGACCTCGCGCGTGATGCCCTCGCCGCCGGCGCGCGCGGCTTCCTGCTCAAGACCGACGCCGTGCGCCTCCTCGTCGCCGCCGTCGAGTCGCTCCTGCAGCACCGGCCCTACTTCACGGGCGCGGTCTCGCAGATGGTCCTCGACGGCTTCCTGGACCCTGACGACCCGGACCGCTCTCGCGCTGGCACGCCGCGCCTCACCTCCCGCGAGCGCGAGGTGGTGCAGCTCCTCGCCGAGGGGATGACCACCAAGGAGGCCGCGGCCCGCTTGGGCCTCAGCACCAAGACGGTCGAGTCACACCGGGCCAACCTCATGCGGAAGCTCGACCTGCACTCCGTGGCCGACCTGGTCCGGTTCGCCGTGCGCCACCACATCGTCGAGCCCTAGCTCGCGGGGGTGCCGTCCCGGGCGCCGTCAGGGCGCCCCCTACAGTATTCTCCTCCCCCCGGCTGGGGTCTGGTCCGGATATGCCCGCGGAATGGTGCGGCGCACCTTCCGTCCATGCCGATCCACTCCCTCCCGGTGCGCATCCTCGTCGCGGACGACTCGTCGAGCTTCCGCCGGGCGCTCTGCGTCCTGCTCGACCAGCCGCCGTTGCTCACCGTGGTGGCCACCGCCCGCGACGGTCGCGATGCCCTGGCGGCGTGCGCTCGCCACGAGCCGGACCTGGTGCTGCTCGACGTCCGGATGCCCGTGATGGGCGGCCGTCAGGCGGCGGTCGCGATCCGCGAGCTGCTCCCCGACACGCGGATCCTCCTGCTCAGCGTGGATCCCAACGCCCTCGACGGCGACCCGGCGACGGCGACCCTGATCGACGGGTTCATCCCGAAGATCGGCCTGCAGCGCACGCTCTGGCCCACGCTCGAGCGCCTCTTCCCCTTGCTCACGGCCACGCACGTCCGCTCCGCGGAGGCCGCGTCGTGAGGATCCCTGCCTCCCTCCGGCTGCGCGTCACGATCGGTTTCACGCTCGTGGCGCTGACGGCGATGAGCGTGCTCGCGTATCTCGGTCACGAGCGGGACACCGAGGACGGCTACCGGCTGGCCCGGGCCACCGCCCTGCTCACCCGGGTCGAGGCGGTGTCCGGCCGCGTGGTGCAGGCGGAGACGAACCGCCGCGGCTTCGTCATCACGGGCGACACGGGCTTCCTGCGCGGGTACCGGACGGCGCGCACGGCGCTCATCCCCGAGCTGAGCGGGCTGCACGACCTCGCGGCCGGCGATGCGCGCGCGCGGGACCTCGCCGCCCGCCTCGACGTGATGATCGCCGAACGCCTCGCCATCCTGCAGGGATCGGTCGACCTCGCGCTGAGCGCGCCAGGCGCCGTCGACAGGCAACGGGCGATCACGCGCGGCGGGCTGGCCGAGACGGAGCGGCTGCATGCGCTGTTCGACTCGCTGCGCGCGCGCGGCGGGGAGATCGTCGCGGCGCGCGAGGCCGCGGCCGCGCGGAGCGCGACGGTGACCACCCGCTGGATCCTCGTGCTCAACCTGGTCGCCTTCCTCCTTGCGCTCGGCCTCGCGCGGCTCGTGGCGATCGACCTCCGCCCCCGCCGCCGCACCCGCCGGGCGCGGCGCGAGAGCGAGGAGCGCTACCGCCAGCTCGCCGAGACGGCGCACGACGGGC
>CAZHAG010000165.1:0-5185 GCA_964529705.1 uncultured Gemmatimonas sp.
GGCATAGAGCCGCCGCACGCCGGGCCCCAGCTCCTGCACCCGCAGCGTCTCCGCTGCGAAAGGGAGCGCGGGGAGCGCGGGGAGCGCGGGGGACGCTGCCCGCACGACCGGCACAGGCGCCGGCGCCGCCGCGCCACCGCACGAAACGATGGCAGCGAGGAGTCCAGCGATCACGCTCGCCGCAGCAGCGGCGAGGCCGGGGCGCATGCTCAGGGGAGCCAGTACCGCGTGCGGTTCGCCTCGCCGAAGCGCGTCACCTCGAGCAGCGACATCGGCTGCGGCTCCACGAGCCGCATCATCGGCACGCGCTGCTTGCGTGCCATCATCGCGGCGGCCTGCGCCTCCACCTGCGTGCGCTGCTGCGGCGTGAGCGAGCTGATGTCGGTGTCGCCGAGCATCCCGCGGATCGCCTCCTCCACCGTCGCCGGGCGCACCTGGAGCACGTTGTCGAGCCATCCCCAGGTGATGACGTTGTCGTCCGTCTCCGGCTCCAGCAGGTACGAGATCAGGTTCCCGCGGCTCTGCGCGGTGCTCACGTAGTACCACCCCACCGGCACCGCGACGCGCTCCACCTTCTTCTCCACGCCGGTCACCGACTTCAGGTAGTGCCCCTGGAAGTACTCGTTCCGCTGGATGCCGGTGGCGTCGTACACCTCGAGCGAGAGCGTGTCGGGCGCGGTGAAGCGGTGCACCTGGATGCCGTGGTCCATGAGGAGCGGGACGATCTTCGCGATCGAGGCGGGGAGCACGTAGCCGCGCGCGCGCGGCACGGTGCGCGTGACGTCGTACTTGAGCCAGACCGGCACGGTCTGCAGCGCGAAGGTCTGCGCCGCGCCCTGTCCCCCCTGCCCGCCCCCTGGGCCATCGCCGCCCTGCGACATCCAGACGGGCTCGCTCCCGCGCGAGACGAGCGTGTAGTCCACCACCACGGCGTCGGCGGGCGTCGGGTTGGCGCCGGCCCGGATCGCGCGCATGCGCGAGGCGTTCGTGAGCGCGCGGATCTCCGACTTCTTCTCGCGCGCGTGACCGAGCACCGTGCGCAGGCCGATCACCTGCCCGCGCACCTGGTGCCGGTAGCGCTCCGGCTGCGGGATCGCCTCCACGGCGCCGTTCCGCACGCGATGGCTGCTCGACGGCGTCTCGAAGAGGATCCCGATGGAGTTGGTGAGCCCGGTGTAGACGTGGTGCTTGCGCGGCTCCACGGAGGTGGAGCCCCACCCGCGCACGCCGTCGCGCGTCTGCGCGCCGGAGTAGTCGAACCCGTCGTACCCCTCGGCCCGCAGCGCCGTGCGCATCCGCGGGAAGATCCTCTCGTACGGATAGGCGCGGAGCTGCGCGTCGGCCGCGGGATTCAGCGTCGCCTGCCAGGTGAGGGTGTAGGGCGCCGAGCCGCCGTGGTGCGTGTCGATGTGGATGTCGGGCGTCCAGACGTTCATCACCTGCGTCACCAGCGCGTAGATCTCCTGCGACTCGAGCTTGAGGTAGTCGCGGTTCATGTCGAACCCTTCCTCATTCGTGCGCCGCCGCACCTCCCCGCCGTCCGGGTTGATGAGCGGGATGAAAAGGACGATCGCGCTGTCGAGCACGGGGCGCAGGTCGCCGAAGACGAGGTCGCGCGCGACGAGCTGCGACGCCTCCTTCCCCGCCGTCTCGTTCCCGTGCACCGCGTTCGCGATCAGCACGATCGTCTTCCCGCTCCGGAGCGCGTCCTGCGGCGTCGCGATCGGGTCCTTCGAGATCGTCACGAGCGTGAACTCGCGGCCGAGGAGGGTCTGGGTGAGCGGGCGGATGCTCACGAGGTCGCTCATCCGGTCGAGCTCGTACCAGAACTTCATGAGCGGCTCGAAGGGCGTGGGGCCCGCCTGGAAATCCTTCTCCTCCTGCCAGGTGCGCGGGAGTTGCTGGGCGTCGGCCGCCGCGGGAGCGATGGCGACGACGAGGAGGACGAGTGCCGCGAGGAGCGAGCGCGTGCGCATGCGGAATCCGGGATCGGGGATTGGGACGCTATGGAAGGACGCTTCTGGAACGATGCGATGCTGGTGCTACGGCGAGCCGGCACCCGGCGCTGAGGCGGAGAGCTCCGCCAGCATCCGCCGCAGGAACTCCTCCTGCTGCCGTTGGAGCTCGGTGAGCGGCCCCACCTCGTCACTCGCCCCAGCGTAGAGCCGTGCCGCGCGCGAGGCGAGCTCGGTGGTCTCCGGCGTCCGGCGGCGCGTGGCGAGCGCGCGCGTCTCGTTCCGCAGCGCTGCCAGCCGCCGCAGGGTCTCGGTCCACGCGCGGCGCACCTCGGGGCTCACGCGGACGCGCGGGTCCTCCCGCACCTCGATGCTCCCCGTGGCCGTCGCCGCGCCCGCCGCGAGGCGCACCTCGTAGCGGCCGAGGTGCACGTGCGGCCCGTTCTGCGCATAGCGCAGGTCCCAGACCGCGCGATTGAGCCCGGTCCGTCCAGCCACGCGCATGCGCGCGACCTCCGCGCCGCCGGTCTCATGGAAGGTCAGCGTCACGCTATCCGCCGCGCGGAGCCAGAAGTCGATCAATCCACCGGCCGGCGGGTTGGGCGCGGCGTAGAACACGTCGCCCACGTGCGGGAGCTGGTCGTTCCGTCGCACCTGCTCGGCCGGTCGCATGGTGAAGATGTGCGCGGCCTTCGCCGCGACCGCGGGCGTCAGCTCCCGCAGCGCGTTCACCTGGTCGTAGATGTAGATGCCGCGCGAGTGCGTGCCGAGCACCAGGTCGTGCTCGCGCGGATGGACGAAGAGGTCGTTGTGCGCCATGAGCGGCATCCCGCCGCGCAGCTCCGCCCAGGTGCGGCCGCGGTCGTTGCTCCAGAAGAGCCCGAGCTCCGTGCCGAGGAAGAGCACGTCCGGGTTCACGAGATCCTCGCGGAGCGTCCGCGCGACGCGCGCCGACGGGAGACCGCCGTCGATGCGCGTGAAGGTCCGTCCGTCGTCGTCCGTGCGGTACACGTAGTTGGCGAAGTCGCCGTTCCGGTAGTTGTTCGCGACCACGTACGCCCGCGCGCCGGAGTGGCGCGACGTCTCGATGCCATTGATCCACGAGCCGCGCGGGAGTCCCGGAAGGCGCGACGCGAGCTCGGTCCAGGTCGCACCGTCGTCCCCGCTCCGCTGCACGTTCCCGTCGTCCGTCCCCACCCAGAGCACGCCGCGCCGCATCGGCGACTCGGCGATCGCGCTCACCGAGGGCCAGTAGGGCACGCCGTCGTCGAGCGAGCGCGTGGACTGCGTCGGCATCTCTCCCATGATCGGGAGGGTGCGGCGGTCGATCCCCGTGGTGCGGTCGCCGAGCGCGGTCCAGGTGTCGCCGCGGTCGGTGCTCTTCCAGAGGATGTTGGTGCCGGTGTAGAGGGTGCGCGCGTCGTGGTGCGAGATGAGGATCGGCGCATCCCAGTTGGCGGGCGCCATCGCGTTGCCGAGCGGTTGCGGCGCCGCGCCGGGATTCCCCCAGAGCGACCAGTTGCGGCGCGCACTGATCGCGCCGGTGGGGTCACCGGGGCGGATCGGGCGCTCCTCGCCGGTCTCGAGGTCGCGCCGAGCTAGGCCGAGGAACTGCGACGCCGTGTAGAGCGTGCGGTTGTCGGTGGTGTCGACGACGTTGAAGAAGCCGTCCCCGCCGCCCCAGCGCACCCAGTCGGTGTTGATGATCCCTTCGCTGCGGTAGGTGGCCGAGGGGCCGCTCCAGGAGCCGTTGTCCTGCAGGCCGCCGTAGACGCGGTAGGGCTTCCGCATGTCGAAGCTCACGCGGTACCACTGGCTCACCGGCAGGTCCGCGATGAAGAGCCAGGTGGTGGCGCGGTCGTAGCTGATGCCGATCCCGCCGTCGTCCGCCTTGATGTGGTGCAGCGGGTTCGCGGGGTTGATCCAGAGCATCCGGTCGTCGCCGTGCAGCGACTGGTCCACCGACTTCGACGTCTTGCCGCAGTCGGTGGAGACGGAGAAGAAGTTGATCATGTAGATCCGGCAGGGATCCACCGGGTCCACGATCACCTGGCTCCCGTACATCGGACGCGGGTTCCAGGTACTCTGGTGCGTGAACGACTCGCCGCGATCATCGGAACGATACAGACCCGCCTGCGGCTCCTCGTACGCCGTGGAGGCGGTGTAGCGGAGTCCCTGCTCCACGCTCACGTACACGATGCGCGGGTCCGCGCGGTGGATCCCGATGCCGATGCGGCCGTGGTCGCCGGACGGGAGTCCGCGCGTGAGCTTGCGCCAGGTGTCGCCGCCGTCGGTGGACTTCCAGAGCGCGCTCCCGGGTCCGCCGCCGTTGAACCCGAACGGTGTGCGCCGCCGCTGGTAGCTCGCCGCGTACATGATCCTCGGGTCGGTGGGATCCATCGCGACGTCCACGACGCCCGTGTTCGCGTCCACGTGCAGCACGCGCTGCCAGGTCGCGCCCCCGTCGCGCGTCCTATAGAGACCGCGCTCCTCGTTGGCCGCCCAGAGCTCGCCCATCGCCGCGACGTACGCGACCTGCGTGTCCTCCGGGTGCAGCACGATCCGCCCCACGTGCGCCGAGCCGCGGAGCCCCACGTTGCGCCAGCTGGTGCCGCCGTCGCGCGAGAGGTAGACACCATCGCCCCACGAGGAGCTCTGGCGGCTCGCGCGCTCACCGGTCCCCACCCAGACGATCGACGTGTCGCGCTGGTGGAGCGCGATGGCGCCGATGGAGTGCGTGCCCGCATCACCGAAGAGCGCGGTGAAGCTCGTGCCGTTGTTGGTGGTCTTGTAGAGGCCGCCCGTACTCGAGGCGGCGTAGAAGACGTGCGGCTGCGCCTCGTACACGGCGAGGTCCACGAAGCGGCCGCTGACCATGGCGGGGCCGAGGTGGCGCGGGCGGAGGCCGTCGGTGAGGGCGGTGGCGGGCGTCTGGGCGCCGAGCGGGAGGCCGAGGACGACGGCGAGTGCCGCGAGGGCGGCGCGCGCGGCTGGGGCGGAGCGAGTGGTGTTGGGCATGCGCAAAGATGCGCCAACACCGCTCAGCCGACCAGCGACGCGACCTCGATCCGCAGAGGGGCTACATCCGGTCTCGGCGCCCAGGTCAGGATGTCACTCACGAGCTCCGGTCGTTCATCGGTGGGGCGCCAGCGTTCCACCAGTCGGGCGTCGAGGTCGACGATCCAGTACTCCGAGACGCGTTGCTGCTGGTAGATCCGTCGCTTGACGAG
>CAZHAG010000166.1:0-5183 GCA_964529705.1 uncultured Gemmatimonas sp.
CTGGCGGTGCACCTGCTGGATCGAGATCCCGGAGCGGAGCGCCAGCGAGATCAAGCGTCCCATCGCCTCCGCGTCCGCCATGGCCGAGCCGCCGGCCTTGCCGAGGTTGATGAACACCTCGAACGGCTGCGCACGGTCATCCTCGGTGATGTGCACGAACATCGTGCCGAGCGGCGTCTCCTTGCGGATCGCCGTCGAGCGGAGCACGTCCGGGCGCGAGCGCTTCTGGCGGCGCTGGAGGTTCTCGGCCTCCGCGTCGAACAGCAGCTTCTTCAGGCGGTCGTTGTCCGAGGTGATCTCGGCCAGCTGCCCTTTGAGCTCGGCGAGCTCGCGCTTGAGCGAAGGATCCTCCTTCGAGCCGTCACGCTTGGCGGCGGCGTCGGCGGTGGCGCCGGTGGAGAGCACCTGGCCGTCGCGCGAGCCGTCCCGGTAGACCGTGACGCCCTTGCACTTCATCTGGTACGCGAGCTCGTAGATCGCGCGCACGTCGTCCTTGGTGGCGGCGTGCGAGAAGTTCGTGGTCTTGGAGATCGCGGAGTCGCAGTGCTCCTGGAAGGCGGCCTGCATCCGGATGTGCCACTCGGGCGAGATGTTGTTCGCGGTGGCGAACACGTCCTGCCACTTCTTCGGGATCTCCGGATGCTGCACCGAGCCGGTCTTCGCGATGCGCTCCATCAGCGCCTCCGAGTACCAGCGCTCCTTCTTGGCGATCGCGACGAAGTCCTCGTTCACGTCGGGCATCATCACGCCGGCCTGGTTCCGCATGAAGGCCACGGCGAAGAGGGGCTCGAGCCCCGACGAGCAGCCGGCGATGATCGAGATGGTCCCCGTCGGCGCGACGGTGGTGACGTTGCAGTTGCGGAGCTTCATCTCGGGCCGGATGCGCTTGCCGTTCGCGTCGCGCGCGCAGGTGGCGTCGGGACCGAAGATGCTCTGCGCCCACTCCGGGAACGCCCCGCGCTCCTCGGCCAGCCGCGCCGACTCCTTCTTGGCCTCGACGTCGAGGAACTCCATCACCTGCTTGCCGAAGGCGACGCCCTCGGGGGAGTCGTACTTGATGCCGAGGCGGATCAGCGCGTCGGCGAAGCCCATCACGCCGAGCCCGATGCGGCGGATGCGCTTGGCCAGCGCGTCGATCTCCGGCAGCGGGTACTTGTTCGCGTCGATGATGTTGTCGAGCATCTTCGTGGAGAGGTGGATGTCCTTGGCGAAGGACTTCCAGTCCATCTTCCCGTCCACGACGTAGTAGCCGACGTTGATCGAGCCGAGGTTGCAGACGTCGTACGCGAGCAGGGGCTGCTCGCCGCACGGGTTGGTGGCCTCGTAGGCGCCCAAGTGCGGCACCGGGTTGTACTTGTTGGCCTCGTCGATGAAGAAGACGCCGGGCTCACCGGTGCGCCACGCGCCCTCGATCATCTTGTCCCAGACCATCCGCGCGTCGAGCTGGCCGACCGTCTTCTTGGAGATCGGGTCCACCAGGTCGTACATCGCATTGGCGGCGAGCGCCTCCATGAACTTCGTGGTGACCGCCACCGAGATGTTGAAGTTCGTGATCTTGGTGAGGTCCTCCTTGCACGTGATGAACTCCATCACGTCGGGATGGTCGACGCGCAGGATGCCCATGTTGGCGCCGCGCCGCGTGCCGCCCTGCTTCACCGCGTCGGTGGACGCGTCGTAGAGCTGCATGAACGAGATCGGGCCGCTCGCCACGCCGGTGGTGGAGCGCACCATCGAGCCGCGCGCGCGGAGGCGCGAGAAGGAGAAGCCCGTGCCGCCGCCGCTCTGGTGGATCAGCGCCATCGAGCGGAGCGTGTCGTAGATGCCGCTGTGCCCGTTGGAGAGCGCGTCCTCGACCGGAAGGACGAAGCAGGCGGAGAGCTGCCCGAGCGGACGGCCGGCGTTCATCAGGGTCGGCGAGTTCGGCTCGAAGCGCCGCTGCGTCATCAGTTCATAGAACTGGTTCGCGACCTGCTCCACCTGCTTGTCCGTCGCGCCGTAGCGCCGATCGGCCTCGGCCACCGTGGTCGCGACGCGCCAGAACATGTCCTCCGGCGTCTCGACCGACTTGCCCGTCTTGTCCTTGACGAGGTAACGCTTCTCCAGAACAGTGCGGGCGTTCTGGGAGAGCGTCGCAGGCGTCGAGGGGGGATTGACGGGCAGGGGCATTTCACCATCTCCAACTGAAAGGTATTTGGCCAAACTGGAAGAGCGCCGGAGCGGAACTCAGCGGAGAATCCGCTCGGTCCAGGGGTCGAGGGCGTCAAGTCTACCGCGCTCGTGAAGCCGCGCAAGCATCTCGCAACCCTCTGCGAATGAACGAGTTACATACCATCAATCACGAATCGGTCTCGGTTGTCGTCTTTTCCACGCCACAGTCACTGTCGCCTGTAGGACACACACACGCGACACCGACAAGACACCCAGCCCGCCGATCCAGCACACACGCAAACGTTTACCGACGAACGACTTAGCACTTCCCTTCACAAACGACCCTTCGGGACGGATTCGCCCGGGGGGTGCAACGTATCGATCCGGAGCGCAGAGCGCAAACCTTGCTTGCAAGCGCGAGGTGATTAGACGACGGTATCAGGGCGAGGAAGGCAACGTGGGACGACAGGTGGGAGGTGTGAGGTGTAAGGGAACTGCGAGTGCGCGCCCTTCACCTCACACCTCACACCTCTCCCCGATGCCGCTCCTTCATCGCAACGTACCTCTTGTACCCCCGCGCCACCCGCTCCCTTTGCTCGGCACTCAACGGCCGCAGCACCCGCGCCGGCACTCCCATCACCAATGAATGCGGCGGGATCACCTTCCCCTCCGCCACCACGGATCCCGCCGCGATCAACGCCCCTTCCCCGACCACCGCGCCGTTGAGCACGATCGCCCCGATCCCGATCAGCGCGCCGTCCTTCACCTCCGCGCCATGCACCACCGCGCGATGGCCGATCGTCACCCGTCGCCCGATCAGGCAGGGCATCCCCGGATCACAGTGGAGCACCGCTCCGTCCTGGACGTTCGACTCGTCCCCGATCCGGATCGCATCCGTGTCCCCGCGCAGCACCGCACCCGGCCAGACACTCGCATGCGCGCCAAGCGTGACGTCGCCGACCACCGTCGCCGCAGGGTGCACGAAGGCCGTGGGATCGATCCGCGGCGTGGCGAGTGGCTCCGGCGCGCTCAAAAGGTGCTCCCGAGCGTGAAGTAGACGGTCGTCTCGCGCGCCGCGAAGCGCTCGCCGCGCACGGGACGCGCGACGCCGAGCCGGAAGCGGTAGGGGGAGTCGTAGTTCACCGCGGCGTCGAGGGAGAGCTCGCCCCCGACCGAGGCGAGCGTCGCACGAGAGATCCGCGACGACTGGCAGAGGAACGAACCCGTCACCGGGTACGAGCACCACGCGCCCCCGCCATCCGCGAACGCGGTGACCGACGCCTTCTGCATGAAGAGCGGGAGCATCCGCACCCCGCGCCCCACGAGCGCGAGCGGCGCACGGTACTCGACGCTCGCCGCGGCCGCGCGCACCCCGACGAGCGAACTCCCCTCGAAGCCGCGCACGAAGAAGGTCCGCCTCTGATCGCCGATCACCACGGTCGGCACGATCTCGAGCGACCCGCCGCTGATCCCTCCCGCGCCGAACCCGGTGGTCGCGCGGTGGCTCGTGATGCCGTACGCGCCGCGCGCCGCGAGCACGTGCCGCGCGTACCCCGGCCCCGGGAGCGACTTGGCGAGCGTCGCGCTGACTACGGTCTCCGCCACATCCTCACCGGCGACTCCCGCCGAGAAGCGCTGGCGCTGCGTGACGACCACCCCGATGCCATCCTCAGACGACACCGCGAGCACGGGACGCTGCAGCGTGCTCAACGACAGCGACGCAAAGGCGGCCTGCCGGTCGAACGTCCCCACCAGCGCGCCGCTCGCCAACCGTGGCAGGAGCTCGGCCGGGTACGTGCGGTACCCGAACGACTCGAGCTCACCGCCCAGGGTGAGGGCCACGGAGCGGCGCGCGCGCGGCCGCGCGAACGTCGCACTCAGCGAGATCGACCGGTCCCAGCGCCCGATGTGTCCCGCGAACGCCCCCGCGGTGTCGCTCACCACGCCATGCGCCCAGTCCTGCGCGAGGGAGGCGCCGACGGTCGGCACGCCGAATCCCGCGTACTCGTACACGACATCCGCCGTGAGCTCAGAGCGCCGGGGTTCGAGCGAGACCGCGGCCGCGTACGCGTGCCGGCCGACGACATCGCGACCGCTCGTCTCGAACCCGAAGCGCGCCGTGCCGGGGTCGGTGCTCGCCACCACGGGCAACCACCAGCGGGGAAGCAGGGTGCGCAACGCGGAGTAGCGGGCCACCGCGGCACTCGTGTCGGTCCGCTCACCCTCCGCGCGCGGTGGTGCGGCCGGCTGGATGTCGCCGAGCGTCTGCGGGAGCGCGCCGGGCATCGCGCGCGCCACCACATGGTAGCCGTCGCCCCGGAGCTCCACGGCGGTCATCAGCTTCCCGTCCGGGGAGACGTCGGGCGTGTTCAGCGCGGTCTCGGTGGCCCAGACTCGCGCATACCCGCCGCTCCGCACGTCGCCGCGGTAGATCATCGCCCGCCCCTCGTGGTCGCTCACGAAGAGGATCGCCGTGTCCCCCGGCACCCAGACGGGCGAGGAGACGAGCGCGAGGGGACGCCCCTTCGGGGCGAAGGTCTGCAACTCCGTGCCCGCCGCGTCGAGCACCACGATGCTCGTGCGCCCGCCATCCGCCCACCGGGCGGCCGCGACGCGCCTGCCGTCGCGCGACCAGCGCGGGTCGCTCCAGTTCAGGTCGAGCGTCCCGCGCGCCAGCACCCGCACGGGCGCGCCGAGTGCGTCCATGGTCACCAGCTCGGTGCTGCCGGGGGTAGTGCGCACCGCGACGATCCGCCCGGTGGGCGCGTGCACATCCGGGTGCGAGAGCCGCGCCCCGCGCGTGCGGTCGGCGCCGCCGGGAGTCGCGCGCGGGCCGCGCCGCGTGAGGTCCGACCGGATCGAGTACGGATCGGTGTAGTCCAGCTCCCCTTGCACGGTGCCGGGCCTGGCCCCAGCGCCGATCGCAAGCGGCGAGTTGGCGTCGAGTGCGGTGCGACGTGCGAGCCGGTGCCGCTCGCCATCGAGGGAGAGCGCGTAGAGCCCGGTGGTCCGGCGCCCCTCCTCGGCCACGTACA
>CAZHAG010000167.1:0-1463 GCA_964529705.1 uncultured Gemmatimonas sp.
CGCCGCGAACCCCGAGACGTGCGCGTCGGTGTTGTGCCCGAACCGCACGCCCACGTAGCCGTCGAGCGACTTGATCTTCCCCTCGCCGATCACGTCGGCCTTCGGGTAGCTCGCGACCTCCTGCCCGTTGATCATGCAGGAGACCTTGTCCCCCTTCACCTGCATCGCGATCTCCTGCGTCACGGGCTGGTCCTTCCCGGCGGCCTTGTTCACCGCCGGGTGCTCGTCACCCGCGCGCCCCGCCGACATGGAGAACGTTCCGCGCGGCGCCGTGGAGGAGAAGCCGCGGAAGATGAACTTCCCGTTCCCGTAGGCGGCGCAGTAGAGGAAGTTCGGCGACTCGCTCTCGAGGTCGTTCCCCGCGATCATGATGCCGTACGGGTGGGGATGGTCGTTCAACCCCATGTACTTCGACTCGTTGAAGGTCGCCTTCACCATGTAGTCGCCCGTCATCTTCTTGGACGCGTCCCAATAGGTGGTGGCGGGGCCGGTGGTGACGTGCATGCCGCTTCCCATCTTCTGGATCTTGGCGTCGGTGATCTTGAGGCCGCGCCGCGCTTCGGCCGCGTCCACCACCCCCTTCCAGCCCGCCATCAGGATCCCGCCGTCCTTCACGGCGATGGACTCCTCGCCGGCCTGGGCGTGGAGCTGCGTGAGCGGCGACGCGATCGCGATCGCCAGGGCGACCAAGGTGGTCCGGGTGAACCTCGTGGTGGTGCGCATACGGTGCTCCTTGCTGGATGGAGAGGACTGCACCCCTATCGTACGGCTCCCGCGGGTCAGCGTCCAGCGAAGTCGAGTCGCACGCGCCGTAACGTCCCTGCCGGAGCGCGCGTATCTTCGAGCATGACGCCCTCCCCCATCCGCGCCCTCCTGCTCGGCGCCCTCTTCCTCGGCGCGACCCACGCCGCCGCCCAGCAACTCCCCAGCTACGACCGCACCCTCCTCCTCGAGACCACCTCCGAGACCTCCGCCAACGCGAGCTTCGGCGACCTCGACGGCGACGGCCACCTCGACATCGTCCTCGCCAAGGGCCGCCACTGGCCGCTCGTGAACCGCGTCCTCCTCGGCGACGGCAAGGGCGGGATCAAGCGCGCGTATGACCTCGGCACCGCCTCGGACAAGACTTACTCCGGCCGGCTCGTGGACCTCGACGGCGACGGAGACCTCGACGTCGTGATCAGCAACGACCAGCCGAGTCCGAAGCTCGTCTACCTGAACGACGGGAAGGGGCGCTTCACGGTCGGCTCCGAGTACGGCAAGCCCGACTGGCCTATGCGCAACGCCACGGTCGCCGACATGAACGGCGACGGCCGCCCCGACATCATCGCCGCGAACCGCTACGGGCGCGCCGCGGGCTCCAACTACATCTGCCTCAACCGCGGCGCCGGGAAGTTCGACGCCGACTGCATCCCCTTCTCGGCCGAGCCCTCGACGACGATCACCGCTGCCGACTTCAACGG
>CAZHAG010000167.1:1563-5111 GCA_964529705.1 uncultured Gemmatimonas sp.
GCCCTACGTCCCGGACACGGCGTTCATCGCCGAGAAGATCAAGCGGGCGGACTACATCGTCATCACGCACGGCCACTCCGACCACGCGCTCGACGCGGGCGTGATCTCGCGCCGCACCGGCGCGGTGATCATCGGGAGCGAGACCGCCGCCAACCTCGCGCGCGCCTGGGCCGTGCCGGACAGCAACCTCATCACGGTGATGGGGGGCGAGGACTACGCCTTCGACGAGGGCTTCTCCATCCGTGTGGTGCCGAGCATCCACAGCGCGCTCGACGACAAGCGCTACTTCAACAACGGGCGCGGCATCGCGGGCACCGCGCCGCGCGGGCTCAAGGCGCCGCTCACCCGCCGCGACTACCAGGAGGGCGGGAGCTTCGCCTACCTCATCCGGATCGGCGGGCACGAGGTGCTCGCGATGGGGTCGATGAACTACCTCGAGCGCGAGATGGAGGGGCTGCGCCCCGACGTCGCGCTCGTCGGCGCGAACAGCCAGCGCCTCGAGATCCACGACTTCACCGGCCGCCTCATGCGCGCGCTCGGCTTCCCCGCCGTGGTGATCCCCTCGCACGCGGACAACTACGGCAACCCGAGTCCGGGAGCCGCCGCGCTGGCGGACAAGCAGCGCTTCATCGCCGAGGTGAACGCCGCCTCACCGGCAAGCCGTGTGATCGTCCCCGCCTGGTTCGAGCCCATCGTCTTCCCCATGCGCGCCACGGCTGCGGGCGACCGCCGTCGCATCGACCCGCCGGGTCTCGCCCCGCTCGTCCCGGCGTACTCGGTCGCCATCCGCGACGGCGACCTCGTCTTCGTCTCGGGGATGACCGGCGTGAAGCCGGGCACGCAGGACATCATCGAGGGGGGCGTCGCAGCGCAGACGCGGCAGACGCTCGAGAACATCCGCACCTCGCTCGAGGCCGCGGGCGCACGGATGTCCGACGTGGGCGAGTGCACGGTCTTCCTCGTGGACATGGCCGACTACGCCGCGATGAACGCGGAGTACATCAAGTTCTTCCCCGTGGACCCGCCGAGCCGCGCGACGCTCTCGGTGACCGCGCTGCCGAGGCCGGCCGCGCGGGTGGAGATCAAGTGCAGCGCGCGCGTGCGGTAGCTATCGCGGCGGGATCGGTGCGTCGGCCGAGAGCTGGCGCACCATGCGGGCGTCCCCCGTCACCTCCCACATGATGAGGCTGACGGGGATCATCCCCACCGCGTTCACCTCGTCGAGGAATCGCTTGAAGGTGAACGCGCTCCCGAGCTGCCGCGCGCGGAGCGCCATCACCTCCTCCATGAGCCGCCCGCCGGTCACGTAGACCGCGCCGTACCCCGGCTGCCGCAGGTAGAGGTGCTGCTCGAACCCGAGCAGCGGGTCGCGCCGCATCCACCCGCGCGGCGTCCACTCCACGTGGATGTTCCCCGCCTCCTCCATCGTGAGCTCGTTGGAGTGCGCGTGGAGGTTCCCCAGCCCGCGCGCGGCGCGCGTGATGAGCATGATCCAGACGATCTCGCGCGAGCGCGGGCTCGCGTCGTAGAGCCCCGCGTGCATCATCCACTCTTCCATGGAGGTCGCCATCCCCTCCGAGCGGCTCATCCAGACGTTGTAGCGGAGCGGGGTGCGACGGATCGGGCTCGCGTGCGGCTGCTCACGGAAGCGCGCGTTGTCCCACCAGTGGTAGAGGTGCGTCCAGAGCGGGAGCGGGTCGCGGTGGTTCCCCTGGGAGAAGAAGTTGCGCGTCGCCGAGGGCGAGAAGCCCGCCATCCGCTCGCGCAGCGCCCGCTCCATCCAGGGCTCCACCGTGATCACGTCCTTCTCGCGGAGCCAGGCCATGTAGCGCGGGATCGCCCTGGCCTGCAGCGCCGCGTACGCCTCCGGCGTGTCCGCCACTGGGAGCTCGGGGAGCCCGCGATTGCGCTGCTCCTCCAGCCGCAGCGACGCGTGCGCGCGCATCAGTTCGCGCTGCGTGATCGTGACCTCATCCTCCCACGAGAGCGGCATCAGGAGCACGTTTCGCAGGAACCAGGTGTACTGCTCCTTCCCGATCCCCGACGGCCCCGTCTTCTTCGGGCTCTCCGCGCGCAGCCACTCGGCGAACTCGTGCGTCGCCGTGCGCGCCTCGGTGACCGCCGCGGCGAGCGCGGTGTTGGCGGCGCTGCTGCGCGTACTCGCGGGCCCCACGGTCCGCACGCGCTCGAGGAGCGTGCCGAGCGCCTCCTCCTGCTCCTCGAAGGCGCGCACGCCCCCGATCCAGAGGTCGCGCGCGTTCGCGCCGGCGAGGTTCACGCGCGCCTGCCGGAGCAGCAGCGGCACCGTGCGCAGTTCGCCGGTCAGGCGTTCCGTCTGTTCAGCGGAGAGCGGCGTGACGGTGTCGAGCACCGTGCGCGGCCAGATCGGGTACTGCCAGAGCCGGATCGCGCCATGGATCGTCGGCCCCTCCTCGGCCGGCGTGTCACTCTCGTCCGTGCGCACCGAGGCGTAGTAGGCCGGGTCGCGCGCGAAGGGCTGGAGCACCGTCAGGTGGTAGCGCATCCCATTCATCTCGGCGCGCACGAGGTGCAGGTCCACCTGCTCCGGGATCGACCAGCCCGTGGTGTCGATCTCTCCCACTCGCCGGATGAAGAAGTCGAGTTGCACCAGCCGCCGCTGGTTCCGCTCCGGCGTGTAGTCGGGGATCCCGTTCTCGCGCGGCGCCTCCTCGAACCGGCGCCAGTTCTCGAAGATGATGACGAGTTGGCGGTAGGTGGGGCTCGCGGGGCGCTGAGCGGCGGGGGCCTGGGCCAGCGCGCTCGCGCTCGTCACGGCCAGCAGCGCGAGTCCGGTGATGAGGGCATACGCGGTTCTGGCGCCGGCGGCGCGAGGAATCAGGGAGCGAATCGCGAGAGAGATCGGCATCGGGAATCCTGTGAACGTGGAATGGCGCCGACGACGGATCAGGTCAGCGCTCCAGCTTGAACCCGGCATCCACTGCCGGCCGCCGCGGCGCGTTCGCCACGTACCATCCGGTCAGATACATCCACTGCGCCATCCGCGTGAGCTTGGCGTAGTCGATCCGCTCAGGGATGTCGCCGGCCGTGTGGTAGTCGTCGTGGAGGTTCGTGGTGTACATGAGCGCCGGCACGCCCAGCCGGGCGTAGGGCAGGTGGTCGCTGCGGAAGAACCACCCCTCAGGATGGGTGGGACGGTCCCAGAGCGTGTCGATCACGAAGCGCGCCGTGGCCGCGTTGGCCTGGAGCGCCATCTGCACGAGCTCGGTCGAGCTCCGGTGCGGCGGCTGCGCGCCGAGGAGTGCGGCGGTGTCGGGATGGTTGCGGCCGATCATGTCGCCGTTGAGCACCGCGACGATCTGCGCGAGCGGCACGACGGGATGCGCCGAATGGTACCGCGAGCCGAGGAGGCCGCGCTCCTCGGCGCCGTGGTGCACGAAGAGGAGCGACCGCTTCGGGCGCTCGGCCACGAATGCGCGCGCCGCCGCGAACTCGGCCACGCTCACCGAGGCGTTGTCGTCCGCGCCCGCGAGCACCGAGTCGCCGGGGACGAGGAGGCGCACGCCGTT
>CAZHAG010000168.1:0-2865 GCA_964529705.1 uncultured Gemmatimonas sp.
AGCGCGAAGTTCTTCGGCGACCCGCCTCCCGCGATGAGCACGGCGCTCGCCCCGCCCTTCCGCTTGGCATGCAGCACGATGCTCGCCGTCTCGTTCACGTCCTGGTTCGGGTCGAGGATGCACTGCCCGCCCTCGAGCGCGAGCGCGGCGATGTTCATCCCGATGCTCGAGTCCCCCGGGGACGAGGTGTAGATCGGCACGCCGCAGCGGTACGCCGCCGCGAGGAGCGACTTCTGCGGGATGCCGAGCGCCTTCTCGCGCTCCACGAGGTACTTGCCGCAGAGGTGGTGGAACTCCGCGCTCGACATCGTCCGCTGGAACTCGGGCGCACGGATGATCTTCCGGAAGAACGCATCGGTCGAGAGGAGCACGTCGTAGTCGAAGAAGACATCGTAGATCCGCACGACCCCTTCCTCGCGCAGCACGGTGTCCGACGCCTGCGGGTTCCCGCGGTGCATCGAGAGCCCGAGCCCGAAATGCGTGTCGTGGTAGAGGTTGGCGCCGGTGGAGATGATCCAGTCCACGAACCCCGCCTCCATCAGCGGGATGATCGTGCTCATCCCGAGCCCCGCCGGCGTCAGCGCGCCGGTGAGCGTCATCCCCACGGTGACGTCCTTCTCCAGCATCAGCTCGGTGAAGAGCGCGCAGGCCTCGCGCAGCCGCCCCGAGTTGTAGCTCTGGAAGGTGCCCTCCACGAGCTGCACCACGCTCTCGGTGCCGTCGAGCTTGCGCGGGTCGATCTTCCTGCCGCGCAGGAAGCTGCTCTGCGCCTTGGTCCCCACCATCGCGCCCTTCGACTCGCGCGCCTCGGCCGCGCGCTTCTGCCCGGCCTTGTCGCCGGCGGGGGTCGCGCGCTGCGCCTCCGCTCCCTTGCCGCCGGTGCCGTGCCGCGAGGCCTTGAATCCGCCGCGCGCGCGCTCGTCGCCCTTCTTCCCCTTGGCCATCTAACCGTTCTCCGCCCGCTTGCGGGCCGTCTGGAGCTGCATCTCGTAGGCCTGGCCCACCACGCGCGCCGCCTCGGCCGGATCGTCCGTCACCACCATCAGGTCCATGTCGCCCGGCGAGATCTTCCGCTCGGCGAGCACCTTGCTGTTCAGCCACCGCACCAGCCCGGCCCAGTAGTGCGTGCCGAAGAGCACCACCGGGAACTGGGAGATCTTCCCCGTCTGGATGAGCGTGAGCGCCTCGAAGAGCTCATCGAAGGTCCCGAAGCCGCCGGGAAAGATGATGAACGCGCTCGAGTACTTGATGAACATCGTCTTCCGCACGGCGAAGTAGCGGAACGCCACCAGGGTGTCCACGTACGGATTGGCACCCTGCTCGAACGGGAGCTCGATGTTGCAGCCGATCGAGGGCGCACCCGCGAGCTTCGCCCCCTTGTTCGCCGCCTCCATGATCCCCGGGCCCGCACCGGTGATGATCGAGAACCCCTGCTGGCCGAGCAGCCGCGCGAGCTCCACCGCCGCGAGGTACTGCGGGTCGTCGGGGTGCGTGCGCGCGGAGCCGAAGATCGAGACGCCCTTCTCCACCTGCGCGAGCTTGTCGAACCCCTCGATGAACTCGGACATGATGCGCATCACGCGCCAGGGATCGGTGCTGCGGAAGTCCGACCGTGGGCCGCCGTGCTGGAGGAGCTTGGCGTCCTCCGTCAGCGCCCAGGAGAAGTCGCCGATCGCGTCGTCGGTCGCGGCGCGGGGCACCGTGGGTTCCGACACCACGGGAAAGCTCCCCGACGCGCGGAACCCCTCGTCGATGCGGTCCTTGAGCCCGGCGATCGCCTCCTGCGCCGCGGCGTGCATCCGCTCGGGGTCGACGCGCTTGCCGCTGGCCGCTTTGGGCTTGGATGCCGCTCGGGCAGGCACGGCCGTCGGCGCGGACTTGGTCGCCGGCCTGGCCGGCCGCTTCGCTGGACGCTTGGGTGTCATGGCGGGTGAAGTTTACTTTGACGCGTGCCCCAGAGCGACCTGCGCGGGACCCCAGCGTGACCTTCGTCCTGCTCGTGGCCGACGGCGCCCGCGCGGACACGCTCCTCGCGGCGATGGACGCGGGCCACCTTCCCGCACTCGCGCGGCTGCGCGAGGAGGGGAGCGCCCACACGGTCAGTTCGGTCTTCCCCTCCGTCACGGGGCCCGCGTACACCCCCTTCCTCATGGGCCTGCATCCCGGCCGCGCCGGCGTGCCGGGCATCCGCTGGTGGGACCGGGCGCGCACCGCGACGCGCTGGCCCGCCTACGCCCGCAGCTACGTCGGGATCGAGGCGCTCCGCGCGGACCGGGACCTCACCCCGGACCACCGCACCCTCTTCGAGCTCGCCGAGCGACCGCTCGGTGCCTTCACACCGCATGGCCGCGGACTCACACCGCGGCAGCGCATCGGCGCGAGTCTCGCCTTCGGCGTGCGGATGGGCTGGACCCACTTCCGCGGCGACCTCCCGGGCTGGCTGCGCCTCGACCGTGAACTCGGCGCCCGCGTCGCGCGCCGCATCCGGGACGACCGGCCCGACCTCGCCTTCCTCGCGCACCCGGGGATCGACAAGCTCTCGCACCAGCTCGGCCACGGCGCACCCGAGGTGCTCGACGCCATGCGCACCGTGGACCTCACGGCGGCGCAGGTGCGCGACGACGCCGAGCGTGCGGGGCGATGGCACGAGACCGAGATCTGGATCGTGAGCGACCACGGCCACTCCCCCGTGCGACATCACGAGGACCTCGCCGGCCTCCTCGCGCAGCACGGGCTCGGCGTGATCGCACACCCCTGGGTCTTCACCGGGGGCCAGGACGCCGCCGTGATGGTGAGCGGGAACGCGATGGCGCACGTCTATCTCGACCTCGCGCAGCGTGCGCGCCCCTGGTGGCCGGCGTTGCG
>CAZHAG010000168.1:2965-5066 GCA_964529705.1 uncultured Gemmatimonas sp.
AGCGCGTCGAGTCGCGGCTTCTCCGTCCGCCGGAGGAAGAAGCGCCGCACGGCGGCCCAGGCGCGCGCGCGCCGGTCCCCGACCGCGAGCGCCGCGAAGGCGAAGAAGGGCTGGATGAGCAGGGCGCCGAGCGCCCACCACGCGCCCGCCGCGGCCCAGACGACGGCTGCGATGATCAGGAACCAAAGCAGGAACACCACCGCGCCGACGAGCACCCGGTGCGTGACCAGCGACTCAGGCCCTTCGGCGGCGGTGAGTCGGTCGGCGATCGTCGTCGTGATCCACTTGGCGGGCCAGAAGAGGATCCCGCCGAGCAGCGAGACGGGGAGCACCAGCACCAGCGGCATGTGGGAGACGGTCCACTCGATCGTCTCGCCGAACTTCACGTCCGCCCGCAGCTCGGCGGGCGTGAGTCCGAGCAGGTGGAGCTGGCGCGCGTGCGCGCGGAGGGCGACCGCGGTCTCGCGCCAGGAGTCGTCGGTACCCTCGCGCAGCGCGGCGAGCGCATCGGTGACCCGGCGGAGGCGGTCCAACTCGGCGGCGGCATCGCGGGGCGCGGCCGCGTCGGCCTCGAGCTCAGCGCGCCACACCTGCTCCGCCGCACGCACGAGCGGCTCGTCCTCCCACCGCTCGAGGTTGAGCGTCACCGAGCGCATCTGCGCCTCGATGCGCGCGGTCAACTCGCGCACCGCGCGCTTCGACTCCCCCTCGCCCACGAGGTCGCCCCAGCGGAGCGGCTCGCTGATGATGACGTGCGCCTCGCTGCGGAACCGGTCGCGGTCGCGGAAGACGAGTCCCATCGCGACGATCGGGAAGTCCTGCCCGAGGATCGCCGCGGCCCCGATCGCGATGCGCGCCGCCCCGGTCTTGAGCGGCGCGAGGCGCGATGCCGAGTGCGTGATCCCCTCGGGGAAGATCCCGACCACGTCGCCCGCGGCGAGCGCGGCGTGCACGTCGCGGAAGGAGTCGAGGTTCTGCGAGAGCTTGGTGGGGTCGTCCTGCTGGCGGTACACGGGCACCGACCCGACCGCCGCGATGAGCCACCCGATCAGCTTGTCGTCGAAGAGCGGCGCCTTGGTGAGGAAGCGCACGGTGCGCCCCGCCGCGACCACGGCGAGCGCGGGATCCACGAGCGAGTTGTTGTGGTTCGCCACGAGCAGCACGGGACCCGTCTCCGGGAGCCGCGCGCCGGCGACCGTCACGCGGTAGTAGGAGCGCACCCCGAGGGACGAGATGACGGGCATCGCCTTGTGGAGCCACATGGACTGGAAGATACCGGGCCGGCGGCGCAGCGGACCGGCCTGCTGGGATGCGACCCTCGCCGACGGTTAGATTCGGAGCGCGATGTTCTCCCTCTTCGTCCGGCTCGTTCCGCGCGCCCTCCTGAGTCCGCGCCTCGCGTGGGCGCTGCTGCTCGTGGTCTGGAGGTTTCGCCGGAACCGGTGGTGGGCGCGCCCCCCCTTCCTCCCGCTCCCCGCGCGCGACTACGTGCGCTGGCGGATGTACACGGTCTACGGCGACCACGACGCGCTCCCCCCCGTGGAGGACGTGGTGCGCTACGCGCGGTGGGCGGCCCGCCTCGGGTGACGGCGAGCTTCGAGGCCCGTCTCAAGGCCCAGGCGCTTGGGATGGGCTTCGACCAGGCCGGGATCGCGACCCTCGGGCCCGTGGAGTCCGCCCCCGCGTTCCGCGACTGGCTCGCGAAAGGGCACCACGGGGAGATGGCGTACCTCGAGCGGGGCGCCGCGCTCCGCGAGGACACCACACGCCCCGAACCCGGGATGCGTTCCGCGCTGGTGGTCACACTCGACTACGGCGGCAGGGAGCCCGAGGGACCGGTCGCACGGTACGCACGCGGCCGCGACTACCACCGCCTGATGTGGGACCGGCTCGAGGCGCTGCTCGCGTGGGCACGGCGCGAGCACTGGAGCGACGTGAAGGGGCGTGCCTACGTCGACACGGGCCCGATCCTTGAGCGCGACCTCGCGCGCCGCGCGGGGCTCGGGTGGTTCGGCAAGAACACCCTGCTGATCCATCCCGAGCGTGGCTCCTTCTTCTTCATCGGCGCGCTCTTCCTGGACCTCGAGCTCGCGCCGGACGA
>CAZHAG010000169.1:0-5000 GCA_964529705.1 uncultured Gemmatimonas sp.
GGCTTCCTGATCGCGGGGACGGCGGGCTGGGCGAGACCCAGCGGCTGGGTCCTCGTCGCCGCGGCCGCGGGGTGCTTCGCCTTCTACGGGATCTGGGCGCTGGCCGAACGCCATCTCCTGCCTCGCCAGTGGCCCGAGCGTCCATCGCACGAGGGTCTCTGGGAGGCCGTCCAGGGCGCGGCCGCCGTGCTCGGCGTCGGCTCCTTCGTGCTGCTCCTCCTCGCCGCACTGGGCGTCGGGCTCGGATCAATCAGGTCCTGAGACGAGTGCCACGGCACCGGCTGACATCCTCGAGACCCCACCATTGAGCACCGAAGGCGGCGTCACGCAGGGACCCCTCGCCGACCGCTACCGCATCGATCCGCGCGCGTATCGCTCGTTCGACGCGGCGACGGGCGGTCGACGCTTCCTCGTGAACCTGATCAAGGCCCACGGATCGTCGCGCCACGACGACGTGGCGATGAACTGGCCGCGGCTCCTGCTCCGCTGCTGAAGATGACTACCGTGCGTGTCGCGATGGACCGGCTCTGCTGCGGGGCCGTGCTCGCAGCGTTCGCCGGCTGCTCGTACGGACGCACGGCGGTATCGCCGCCTCCCGACGACCTGGTCCGCATCGACCTCGCCGTGAGCGGCGACGGCGCCCCGCACTATCGCATTCCGGCGCTGGCCGTCACCGCGCGAGGGACAGTGCTGGCCGCGTACGACGCGCGTCCGACCCTCGGCGACCTCCCGAGCAACATCGCCCTCATCCTGCGGCGCTCCACCGACCATGGCCGCACCTGGGGCGCGCCGATCGTCGTAAGGCGAGGCGCGGCACCCCTCGGCTTCGGCGATCCATCGCTCCTCGTCGATCGTGAGACCAGGCGGATCTTCCTCTTCCACGCGGCGAGCGTGCGCCAGGGCTTCTTCGGGTCACGTGCAGGGAACGACGAGCAGGATGACGATGTGCTGCAGGCGGACCTCTCCTACTCCGAGGACGACGGCCTGACTTGGCGCCACCGGCGCATCACGAAGCAGCTCAAGGACCCCACGTGGGGCGGCATCTTCGCCTCGTCGGGCCAGGGGATCCAACTGCGACGCGGCCCGCACGCGGGGCGGCTGGTGCAGCAGTACGTCGTGCGGCTGGATGGCGGCAACTGGGCGGCCAGTGCGTACAGCGACGACCACGGCGCGACGTGGCGCATGGGCGCGCTCCTCGGACCCGGCGCGGATGAGAACAAGGTGGTGGAGCTCGCCGACGGCCGGCTGCTGCTCAATAGCCGCGCGAAACCGCACCGCTGGGTCGCCTGGTCGAGCGACGGCGGCGCCACCTGGACCGGCTGGCGCGCCGAGCCGCAGTTGATCGACCCGGCGAACAACGGATCGATCACGCGCCACGCGCCGGACAACCGGCCGGACGCACCCGAGAGCCGCTGGCTGCTCTTCAGCAACACGGAACACGCGAGCGAACGCCGCAACCTGGTGGTGAAGATGTCGTGCGACGACGGCGCCACCTGGCCGACGCGCCTGGTGCTGGACACCGGGTCGGCGGCCTACTCGACGATCGCGCGGCTTCGTGACGTCACCCTGGGGGTGCTGTACGAACGCGGGAACTACGGGGCCATCACCTTCCTGCGGGTGAGACTGCCGCAGGGGTGCGGGTCGGCGCCGTAAGCGCATGCGCCCTCAGGGCAGGCATCACGCGGACGGTCGGCCGGTCGGAGCACGGGCGTTCTCTCCCATATCCAGGAAGGTATGATGGTGGTTCGCGATCGCCGGATGTCATCCGCCCGACGCGCTGGCGCGCCGGCGAGGACGCCGCGCCCCGGCCGCGTCGGCCTAGCGGCACGCTCGATGCTGGCCGCGTGCCTCACGGTGCACGCCGTCGCGTTGCCGGCCCAGCCCGCGCCCGGATCGGTGCGCGCATCGACGGGCTGGGTCCACGTGGTCGCGAACCCTGTGACCGCTCCGCGCGCTGCGCTCGTCCTCATGCCCGGATTCGGCGGGGACTTCGCGGAGTTCAGCGACGCGGCGCGGTCGGCCCCACATCGCTCGGTCCTCGCGGACTCGCTGGCGTCACGGGGCATCGCACTGGTGCTCATCGCTCCTCCGGCCGGCGTCCTCTTCGGTGGGCCGTCGCACATGCAGCAACTCGAGGACACGATCAACGAAGCCCTCGGCGGGGTCAGCGCCGAGGCACTCCCCCTCGCGATCGGTGGCTTCTCGGCCGGCGGCACAGATGCCATCCTCTTCGCCGAGCGCTGCGCGGAGGGACGCTGCGCCATGCGGCACACCGTCCGCGCCGTCTTCGCCGTGGATGCGCCGTTGGACTGGCACCGCCTCTCGGAGAACGCGATGCTGGTGCTCGGCAATCAGCCGCAGGGCGCCGTCGTCTCCGAGGCCCGACGGATCCAGGAGGCGCTGGAGGAGCGGATCGGCAGGGATCCGACGCCGACGTCGCGTCGGTACCTCGCGGCGTCCCCGCTCGCCTCCAAGCACCCCGACGGAGGGAACGCGCGAAGGCTGTCGGGGCTCGCGGTCAGGGCCTACACCGAGCCCGACATCCAGTGGTGGATGGAGAATCGCGGCGCGGACTACTACGGCATGAACGCCGTGGATGCCGCCTCCTTGATCCGTCACGTGCAACGGCTGGGCAACACCAGGGCCGAGCTCATCGTGACGACGGGACGCGGGTACCGTGCCGACGGAAGGCGCCACCCGCACTCGTGGTCGATCGTCGACCAGGGTGACCTCGCGCGATGGATCGCGCGTGCGCTGGTCGAGCAATAGCCGCCGCCCCGCAGGCGTTGCCGCGGTCGCGGGTCCGTGCTAACTACGTTCTCGGGTCCGTGAGTCCCCACGGGCCACCCAATGCGACGTCAACCATCAGGCGGCTGATGAGCAACCACATTGTCGCCCGCGTCGGCGGTACCATCAGCGCCGACATCGCCGTGCCCGAGCACGAACGGGAGATGCGCTTCTACACACGCGTCCTCACCACGGGCGCGAACCCGCTCTGGCAGGGCGACCTGATGAACAACCGGGGCACGCCGATCATCGGCCTGGGCCCGCGCAGCGCGGAGTACGCACACCTCCCGCTCCAATGGATGCCGCACATCCAGGTCGCCGACGTGGCCGCCAGCGCGAAGCGTGCGCTCGCCCTGGGCGGGAAGGCGCTCGTGCTCGACGAGAAGAGCCGATGGGCGGTGCTCCTCGACCCGAATGGGGCGGCGTTCGGGATCGTCCCCGTCGTTCCCGCGGAGGCGGTCCCGTCGGCCGACGGCGTCGCGGGACCTGTCGGGCACATCGCCTGGGTCGACCTGACGGTCCCCGATGCGGCGGCGACTCGTGAGTTCTATCGACAGGTCATCGGCTGGACGGTGCAGGAGGTCGAGATGCAGGAGGCTGGCACGCGGTATGCCGACTTCAACATGCTCGCGGCTGACGGACAACCGGCCGCAGGCATCTGCCATGCGCGCGGCGTGAACCTCGGGCTGCCACCCACCTGGATGCTCTACCTCCCCGTCGGCGACCTCGCCGAGAGCGTTCGTCGCGTCCCGCAGGAAGGGGGCACGGTCATCAAGGCGACGCGAGGGCGCGATGGAGCGTACGCCTGCGCGGTGGTGCGGGATCCGGTGGGAGCGCACCTATCGCTCGTGCCAGGCTGAGGAGCGTCGCAGGCCACACTTACGGCGGGAGGAGGGACATTATGACCAAGGTGACACCGTTCCTGATGTTCAACGACCAGCTCGAGGCCGCCATCGCGTTCTACACCGCGACCTTCCCCGATTCGGAGGTCCGGAACATCTCGCGCACGGGGAAGGACGGTCCCATCACCGCGGCCGAGTTCGTCGTCGGAGGCCAGTCCTTCAAGGGGTACAACGGCGGTCCGTACTTCTCCTTCTCCGAGGGCTTCTCGCTCTTCGTCGACTGCGAGGACCAGCGCGAGGTCGACGAGTACTGGGACAAGCTCGTCGCGGCCGGCGCCAAGCCGTCGCAGTGCGGGTGGATCACCGATCCGTTCGGCCTGACCTGGCAGATCGTGCCGCGCCGGTTCATGGAGCTCATCAACGATCGGGATCCCACGAAGGTGAAGGCGGTGATGGATGCCATGTTGACGATGGTGAAGCTCGACGTGGCGGCGCTGGAGAAGGCCTACGCGGACGCGTAGGAGTGCGGCAGTCTCGGACGCACCGATCCTCCCCTACTGCACCACCCCACGCCTGAATCGCGCCTCGCCCGAATCGACGTACGCGCGGTAGCCCGCTGGGTCGATGAACGGCTCGACCGGATCCGCCGCGGCGTCGCGCGCCGCGAACTTGCGGTACCGCCCCCAGAGCCGCCCGTGCGACGTCACCCAGATGTCGGCAGGGAGCGCGCGGAGCTCGCGGAAGGTGCGCTCGAAGTCGGCGCGCTGCTCGGCGTAGCGACCGACGCCGAGCACGACCAGGCTGCACGCACTCACCACCTGCAGCTCGCGCTCCCCTTCGCGGACCGCGAACGACCAGGAGGTGCAGCCGCGCGTGTGGCCCGCGGTCACATGCGCCTTGAGCGCGACCGGCCCCACGCGCACGGTGTCGCCGTCCCGGAACCGGTGGTCCACGCGAGGGGGCGGGTACGAGAGGACCCGCGTCCACATCAAGGCGCGCACCGGCAGCGGGAGGTCCGCGTGGTCGCCGCCGCGGGCGATGGCGTCGGCGCTCGCCTCGCTCGCCCAGAGCGCCGCACCGGAGGCGCGCTGGAGCTCCGCGAGCCCGCCCGCGTGGTCGAAGTGGTGCTCGGAGTTGAGGAGCAGCTTCACGTCCCGGATGTCGAAGCCGAGCGCGTTGATGCTCGCGATGATCATCGACGCGGTGCCGGGATAGCCGCCGTCGATCAGGACATGGCCCTCCGGACCCGTCACCAGGAAGGCGCTCACGTCGTTCGCGCCGACGAAGTAGAGGTTGCCGGCGATGCGGAAGGGCTCGGCGTACTGCTGGCCACCGCGATTCCCCGCCTGCTTCCAGAGGCCGAAGAGGAGG
>CAZHAG010000170.1:0-3533 GCA_964529705.1 uncultured Gemmatimonas sp.
GTCCCGCGCGACGAGCGTGTCCGCTCGGCGGGCGAAGGTGGTCGCGAGCGCCGGCGCGGACTGCGCCGCGGCGACGAGTGGGCTGAGGACGAGTGGAGCGAGGGCGATGCCGAGGGCGATCAGTGCGCGCATGGGAGCTCCGGAGTGGATCATTCGTACCGCAGCGCCTCGATCGGGTCGAGGCGCGCCGCGCGCCGCGCCGGCAGCACGCCGAAGACCACGCCGATGCCGACCGAGACGAGCACCGCGATCAGCGTCAGCCCGATCGGCGGCGCGGCGTCGATGCCCAGCAACCGCGTCACGCCCTGACCGGCGGCCAGCCCCACCGCGATCCCGATCATCCCGCCGATCCCCGTGAGCGTCGCCGCCTCGATCAGGAACTGCACCAGGATGTCCCCGCGCGTGGCGCCGAGCGCCTTCCGCACGCCGATCTCGCGCGTGCGGTCGGTCACCGAGACCATCATGATCGCCATCACCCCGATCCCACCGACCATCAGCGCGACCGAGGCGAGCACGATCATCACCAGGAAGAAGACCCCGGTGAGCTGGTTGAAGACGTCGAGGATCTGCTCCTGCGTGATCAGGTCGAAGGTGTTGCGCTGCGCCGGCCGGAGGCCGCGATGCTCCCGGAGCGCGATGGTCACCGCCTCCTGCGCCTGTTCCACCGTCACGCCCGCGCGCGGCTTCACGGGGATGAACAGTGCGTTGGTCTTGTCGATCCGGAACTGCGCATCGAGGAGCTTGAAGGGCATGATCGCCCCCGTCTCCGAGCCCGGGGGCGCGAAGATGTTCTCGGGCGGGACGTAGAGCCCGATCACCTCCATCGGGCGGCCCGCCACCTGCACCGTCCGCCCGATGGGGTTGATCCGGCCGAAGATGCGGCGTGCCTGGGCCTCCTGGATCACCACCACGCTCGCGCCGTTGTCCACCTCGTTCTTGGTGAACCAGCGCCCTTCCGCGAGGCCGCCCCCCTGGACCTCCACGAAGCCGGCATCCGCGCCGAAGATGCCGGTGAGCTGCGTGCGCTCTCCCATGTAAGAGAGCCGCGCCGCGCTCTGCCCCCAGATCGCCGCGTACTTGATCTCCGGGAGCGCGGCGATGACCTCCGCCTCCGCCACCGAGAGGTCGGGGCGGATCCGCACCCAGGCCGGCGGGTCGTCGGGGTTGATCGGCGTGCTCGAGTAGACCTTCACCACGTAGAAGGTGGAGGGGCCCGCGACCTCGACCGTGCTGATGATCTGCGCGCGCAGCCCCTCCACCAGCGACGCCATGGTCATCACGGTCGCGACGCCGATCACCACGCCGAGGATCGTGAGCGCCGAGCGCAGCTTGGCCACGCGCAGCGTGTCCATCGCGATCGCGAGGTTCTCGCGGTACTGGTCGAGGAACTCGAGGCGGAATCGCATCAGGAGACCTGCCTCACTCGGCCCGCATCGCGGTGATCGGGTCGAGCCGCGCCGCGCGGCGCGCCGGGTAGACGCCGAAGAGCACGCCGATCCCCGCACCGAGCCCGAGCGCGATCGCGACGGACCACCAGGTGATCCGCGCCGGCAGCGGGGAGACCACGGAGACGAGGAAGGCGAAGGCCCAGCCGGCCACCACGCCGATCACCCCGCCGAGCGCGGCGAGCGCGATGGTCTCCACGAGGAACTGCCGCTCGATGTCGCGCGCCCGCGCGCCGACCGCCTTCCGGATCCCGATCTCGCGCGTGCGCTCGTTCACCGCCATCAGCATGATGTTCATGATGACGATCCCGCCGACGACGATCCCGATCGCGACGACGGCGGGGATCACTGCGAAGAGCACGCGGGTGAGGCTCTTCCAGAAGTCCACGAGCGCGTCCGCGGTCTCGAGCGAGAAGTCGTTCTCCTCTGCCGGCCGCAGGCCGTGGGCGATGCGCATCGCCTCCTCCGCGCGCGCCATCGCGGGGGCCACCTCCTCCGCCTCGCGCATCTTGATCGAGATGGTGGTGGTGAGGCGTCGGCCGTAGCGCATCTCGAAGCGGGGGAGGGGGATGAGCGCGAAGGAGTCGAACGACTGCCCGAGCACGCGTCCCTTGGGCTCCGTGACGCCGACCACCTGGAAACGCTCCCCCGCGAGCCGGATCTCCTCGCCGACGGGGTCCACGGCACCGAAGAGGTTCTCGGCCACCTCCGCGCCGATCACCGCGACGGGCATCCGCTGGGTGATGTCCACTTCCGTGAGGGCGCGTCCCTTCGCGATGCGATAGTCCTGCACGACCTGGTACTCCGGCGTGATCCCGAGCACCAGCACGCGTCCCACCTCGCGGCCGCGCCAGAAGACGTCGCTCGTGGGCGTGGGCCAGCCGGACTGGACGCCGATCGCGTCCGCATCGGGGAGCGCGGCGCGCACCGCCTCCGCGTCGCGTTCGGTGATCCGCGGCCGGCGCTGGACCTTGGCCCACCCCTCGTCGTCGAAGAAGCCGACCTGGATCGGGGTGCGGCGCACCTGGAACGCGTTGGTCCCCACGACGGCGCCCGCGATGTTCTCGCGGACGTAGGCGTTCATCCCCTGGATGATCGCGACGACGGCCACGAGGAACGCCACCGAGACGATGATGCCGAGCAGCGTGAAGAAGGTCCGCAGGGGGTTCCCGCGGATCTGGGCGGCGGCGATCCGGACGACGTCGGCGTGGCGCACCCGTGAAAACTAGCGGGCGTGCTACTCGTGCCGCAGCGCTTCCACCGGGTCGAGGCGCGACGCGCGCGTGGCGGGGAGCATCCCGAACACCACCCCGGTCAGTGCGGCCGCGACGAGGGACATCACCACCGCACTCACCGGCACCGAGGCGGGCACCGGCGTGTTCGCCCGCACCACCCAGGCGAGCCCGGCCCCGATCAGGAGCCCGAGGATCGCGCCGATGCTCGTGAGCGTCGCCGCCTCCACCAGGAACTGCCAGAGGATCGTCGCGCGCGTGGCGCCGAGGGCCTTCCGCACGCCGATCTCCCGGGTGCGCTCGGTGACGGAGATCATCATGATCGCGACCACCCCGACGCCGCCGACGAGGAGTCCCACCGCGGAGAGCCCGAGCCCGACCATGAAGATCGCGCCGAAGAGCGAGTCGAAGGTCTCCATCATCTTGTCCTGCCCGACCAGGAAGAAGGAGTTGGGCTGCGCCGGCCGGAGCCCGCGCATCCCGCGCAGCGTGGCGGTGACGGCGTCCATGGCGGCGTCGCGCGAGACCTCCACCTTCGGGCGCACCATCACCATCATGCTGCGCCGCCAGACCCCCATCCGCCGGTAGGCGGTCATCATCGGGATCACCGCGCGCGGCGTGTCGGGTCCGCGCCCGTCGAGCGACTTGAGGAAGCCCGCCTTGGTGTGGTAGACGCCGATCACGGTGAACTGGCGCCCGTCGAAGTCGATCGTCTTGCCGATCGGGTCGGAGTCGCCGAAGAGCTCGGTGGCGAGCTTCTGGTTCACCAGCGTCACCTGCGCGGCCGCGTCATGCTCGGCCTCGGTGAAGGTGCGTCCGGGGAAGACGTCCGCCTGGTCGGTCTGGATCCACTCCG
>CAZHAG010000170.1:3633-4921 GCA_964529705.1 uncultured Gemmatimonas sp.
ACGAAGACGCCCACCGCGACGCCCGAGATCGTGAGGGCGGCGCGCACCTTGTTGGCGCGCAGTGAGTCGAGGGCGATCATCACGCCCTCGAGGCTCATGAGGATCCTGTCCCAGAGGCGCATCGGCTACTCCTGCCGGAGGGCGGCGATGGGGTCGAGGCGCGCGGCCCGGCTCGCCGGGTAGAGCCCCGCGACGATCCCGACCCCCGCCCCCACGATCAGCGCTGCGACGATCGACCAGGGCGCGACGGAGGCGGGTAGGGGCGTGAGCGCCGCGATCGTCTGCGACATCGCGATCCCGAGCGCGGCCCCGATGGCCGCCCCCACCACGGAGAGGGTCGCGGCCTCGATCAGGAACTGGCGGATGATGTCCTTCCGCCGCGCGCCGAGCGCCTTCCGGATCCCGATCTCCCGGGTGCGCTCCGCGACCGCCACGAGCATGATGTTCATGATCACGAGCGCGCCCACCACGAGGCCGATGCCGGGGAGCGCGGTGCCGAAGAGGACCATCTTGCTCCGGATGCCGTCGAAGAAGCTGAGCGCGGCGTCGGACGTCTCGAGGGCGAAGTTGTCCGCGCGGCCGGGAGTGAGGCGCCGGAAGCCGCGCATCGCGGCCCGCACCGCCTCCATGCCGTCCATCAGCACCTCGCGCGTCGGTCCCTGCACCGTGATGTACTCGATGTCCCCGCGCGGACGGAGCGCGCGGCCGAGCGCCGAGGTGTAGGGGGCGATCGCCATGCGGTCGAGCGAGAAGCCGAACACCGAGCCCTGCGGTTCGATCACGCCGATCACGGTGTAGGGCTGTCCCGCGATGCGGAGCTCGCGGCCAAGGGGGTCGAGGTTGGCGAAGTAGTACTTCGCGATCTCGTCGCCGATCACGAGCACGCGGCTCCCGCTCACGACCTCCTGCGGCGCGAAGGCGCGCCCCTGCGTGAGGTTGAACTTCTTGATGTCGAAGTACGCCGCCTCGGTGGCGATGGCCTGCACCATCCGGGGGCGCACGCCGGGGGCGTTGGCGTAGATGAAGTTCTCGGAGACGATCGCCGACTTGAAGTCGGCGGAGAGGGTCTCGCGGACGAGCTGGGCCTCGGGCTCGTAGAGCCGCGGCCGCCGCATCAGCTCGCGCCAGTCCTCGTCGTCCTCGTTCGGGTTGAAGTTCGGCCAGCGGCGCACGTCGAAGGTGTTCACGCCGATGATCTTGGCCGCGAAGTCGTTCTCGACGTAGTCGCTCATCCCCTCGACGATCGAGACCACGGCGATCAGGAACATCACGCCGATCATCACGCCGA
>CAZHAG010000171.1:0-4913 GCA_964529705.1 uncultured Gemmatimonas sp.
GCCTCGGCCGGCCTCCCGGTCGTGCTGCTCGACATCCCGGGCGCGGACGACGCGAAGTCGCCCGACCGCTCGAAGCCGGCGCGCGACGGGCTGGAGCGTGCGCGGAAGGCCAAGCCCGCCGCCTTCCTCGACGTCTCCACGGTGGCGCGCATCACCACCGGGAACACGGCGGACCACCTCGGGCTCCTCGCCAACTGCTCCTGGATCGTCGAGGCGATCATCGAGAAGCCGAAGCCCAAGCAGGAGCTCTTCGCGAAGCTCGAGACCATCGCGCCGGACGCGATCGTCACCTCGAACACCTCCGGCATCCCGATGTCGATCCTGCTCGAGGGACGCGGCAAGCGCTTCCGCGAGCGCTTCCTCGGCACGCACTACTTCAATCCGCCGCGCTACATGCACCTGCTCGAGCTGATCCCCACGCCGGAGACCTCGGCGGAGGCGCTCGCGGGTATCCGGCACTTCCAGGAGCGGATCCTCGGCAAGGGCATCGTCATCGCCAAGGACGTCCCGGGGTTCGTCGCCAACCGGCTCGGCGTGCACGGCATGGTGGTCGCGGGGCGGCTCATGATGAAGCACGACCTCACCATCCCCGAGGTCGACACGCTCACCGGCGCGCTCATCGGGCGCGCGAAGACCGCCACCTTCCGCACCGGCGACCTCTCGGGGCTCGATGTGCTCGTGCACGTCACCGCCGGCCTCTCCGAGACCACGGGCGAGGACCTCGCGCTCGCACCCTTCGTGCACGAACTCGTGAAGTCCGGCCGGCTCGGCGACAAGACGAAGGCCGGCTTCTACAAGAAGGACGGCAAGGCCATCCTCGCACTTGATTGGAAGACGCTCGAGTACAAGGACATGGGGCGGTTCAGCACGCCGAAGATCGACGAGATCGGCCGACTGCCCGCGGAGGCGCGCGTCGCCGCTGCCAGCAAGCTGCGCGGCAAGCATGGCGCCTTCCTTCGCGATCTCCTCGTCGAGCAGTTCACCTACGCCTGCACGCTCGCACCGAAGCTTGCAGAGGACATCGCGGCGATCGACCGCGCGATGGAGTGGGGCTACGGGTGGGAGCTCGGCCCCTTCCGCGCGATGGACGCGATCGGACTCGGCCGCCTCCGCCGGATGATCGCCCAGGCGGGGCGCGAGGTCCCGCCCCTCCTCGCCGGTGCCGGGCGCGCGTTCTACGCGATGCGCGCCAAGGGCGAGGTCATCCCCGCGCTCGACGGCGGCAAGCGCGTGCCCGTGCCGCCGGTGCCCGGCCAGATCTCACTCGCGATGCTGCGCCGTCAGCAGCAGGTGGTGCACGAGAACCCCGAGGCGCGCCTCGTGGACCTCGGCGACGGCGTGCTCTGCCTTGAGTTCTGCGGCAAGATGAACACGCTGGGCACGGGCGTGATGGACATGGTGGCGACGGCGATCGACACCATCGCGCGCGGCGCGCACCACGGCCTCGTGGTCGGGAATGACGACGCGCGCACCTTCACCGCCGGCGCGAACCTCGCGGGCGTGGGCCAGCTCGTGCAGGCCGGCGACTGGAAGTCGCTGGAGGGGATGGTGAAGCGCTTCCAGGACACCGTGATGTCCTTCCGCTTCGCGCCCTTCCCCGTGGTGGCCGCGCCCTTCGGCCTCACGCTCGGCGGCGGCACCGAGATCTCGCTCCACTGCGACCGGATCCAGGCGCACGCCGAGCTCTACATGGGGCTCGTCGAGGTGGGGGTCGGGCTCATCCCCGGCGGCTGCGGCACCAAGGAGATGGCGTTCCGCTTCACCAAGGCGCTTGCGCCGTACGAGGAAGCCGACCCGTTCGAGGGGATCAAGCGCGCCTTCAAGCTCATCGCGCTCGCGCAGGTGAGCACCTCCGCACACGAGGCGCGTGCGATGGGCTTCCTGCGCCCCGTCGCCGACCGCATCTCGATGAACCGCGACACGCTCCTCGCCGACGCCAAGGCGCGCGTGCTCGACCTCGCGCCGGACTATGTGGCGCCCCTCCCGCGCCGGATGACCGCACTGGGCAAGGCGGGGGTCGCGAACCTCGACTACGCCCTCTGGTCCTTCAAGGAGGCCGGGCAGGCCTCGGACCACGACGTCCGCATCGGGCACGAGATCGCCGTCATCCTCTCGGGGGGCGACGGGCCCGCGCGCGAGGTCACGGAGCAGGACCTCCTCGACCTCGAACGCGACGCCTTCCTGCGGTTGCTCGGCACCGCGCCGACGCAGGAGCGGATCGCGCACATGCTCACCACCGGCAAGCCGCTCCGCAACTGAGCGACGGTCGATCACATCACGGGGCCTTGAGATGAAGAACGAAGTCGTGATCGTGAGCGCCGCCCGCAGCGCGGTCGCTCGAGGGAAGAAGGACGGCGCGCTCGCGTCGGTGCATCCGATCGACCTCTCGGCCACCGTGATGCGTGCCGTGGCCGACCGCGTGCAGTTCGACGCCGCGCGGATCGACGACGTGGTCTGGGGGTGCGCGATGCCCGAGGCGGGCCAGGGACTCAACCACGCGCGCCTCGCGATGTTGCGCGCGGGGTTCCCCGTCGAGGTGAGCGCGATGACGGTGAACCGCTTCTGCTCCAGCGGACTCCAGACCATCGCGCTCGGCGCGCAGGCGATCCTCAGCGGGATGAACGACGTGGTGCTCGCCGGCGGCGTGGAGATGATGAGCGCCGTGCCGATGTCCGGCTTCTACACGCGCCTCCACCCCGACATGACCGAGGAGAACATCGGGATGGGGTTCACCGCCGAGCGCGTCGCGAAGCGCTGGGGGATCACGCGGGAGATGCAGGACGCCTTCGCACTCGGCTCGCAGCAGAAGGCCGCCGCGGCGCTCAAGGCGCGCAAGTTCGACGCGCAGGTCGTCCCCGTCCCCGTGGAGCAGGTCACCTGGGAAGGCGCGCAGAAGGCCGTCACCACCCTGCCCTACGTGACGGATTAGCTGGTGCGCGCCGGCACCACCATGGAAGGGCTCGCCAAGATCCCGCCCGCGTTCAAGCCGGGAGGCACCGTCACCGCCGGCAATGCGTCGCCCCTCTCGGATGGCGCCGCCGGCGTCCTGCTGATGACCCGTGCGAAGGCGGAGGAGTTCGGCCTCAAGCCGCTCGCGCGCTTCGTGACCTTCGCCACCGCCGGCGTCGAGCCCGACGTGATGGGGATCGGGCCCGTGAAGGCCGTGCCCAAGGCACTCGCGAAGGCGGGGATGACGCTCGGCGACCTCACGCTCATCGAGTTCAACGAGGCGTTCGCGGCGCAGGCGCTCGCGGTGATCAAGGACCTCGAGATGGACACGTCGCGCGTGAACGTGAATGGCGGCGCGATCGCCCTCGGCCACCCCCTCGGCGCGACGGGCGCCAAGCTCACCGTGCAGCTCGTACACGAGCTCGCCTCGCGCGGCGGCGGGATGGGGATGGTGACGATGTGCATCGGCGGCGGGATGGGCGCCGCCGGCATCTTCGAGGTCTACGCCGCCTAGCGCGGCGCCGGGCTAGCCCTTCTTGAGCGGCCGCTGCTCCGCGATCCCGATCATGTTCCGCTCGGGGTCGCGGCAGAAGCACATCCAGATCTCGTGCGTGGCCGTCTTCCCCACGAGGTGCGGCTCGTCGTCGAAGGGCACGCCGCGCTTCTTGAGGTCCGCGTGGGCGGCCGCGCAGTCGGGGACGTCGAAGTAGAGGATCGAGTTCGCGTGGTCGAACTCCGCGTGGCTCGGCTTGCTGAGCATGAGCCGCACCCCGCCCGCGTCGAAGAAGGCGAGCCCATCCATCTCGAACGCCAGCGGCAGCCCGAGCCCGTCGCGGTAGAACGGCACCGCCTTCGCCACGTCGTGCTGCACCAGCGCGATCTGCTGCAGCTTCCCCAGCCGGATCCCGTCCACGTGTCCCCCTGTCGATGCGCTCGCTCCGGTCGCCCCGCCCTCGACGATTGCCGGATACATAGCTTTGCTACATATTATTGATCATGGCCCTTCATCGCGCAAGACCCGCTCCCTCGCCGCCCTCCGCAGGGGTCGATCCGCTCGCCGAGCCGCTCCACCGCTGCGCCCTCCACCTGCTGCGTTTCGTGCGCCACGCGGACGACGCCAGCGGGCTGAGCGCGGCCCGGCTCTCGGCGCTCTCGGTGCTCGTCTTCGGAGGGCCGTGTACACTGGGCGAACTCGCCAAGGCGGAGCGGGTGAGCGGACCCACGATGACGAAGCTCGTCCGCGGCCTCGAACGCGGGGCCTGGGTGCGCCGCACCCCCGCCCCGCACGACCGGCGCATCTCGCTCGTCACCGCCACGCCGAAGGCGGCACGGAAGCTCACCGAGGGCCGGTTGCGCCGCCTCCAGCTCCTCTCGCGCAACCTCCCCGCCAAGGGCACACCGCGTCACGAGGCGCTGGCCGAGGCCATGCCCGCCCTGGAGTCCGTCGTCGCCTCGCTCGCACGCGCGGCGTCGGCCGGCAGCAAGAAGCGTCTCGCGAAGAAGCCCACGCCGCGCCAGGGGCGCCGCCGCATCGACTAGCCCTGCGCGACCACCCGGGCGCCGTGCTCCCCCAGCAACCGCACCGCCTCCCCCAGCCGCGCGAACCGCTCGTCGCTCGTCACCCCGCGCCGGTACCGCGCGAAGATCTGCTGCGCGATCACCGCGATCTTGAACGTCCCGAACGCCTCATAGAACGTTCGCGGCCGCATCGCGCGCCCCGCCCGCTCGAGGTAGCGCGCCCAGAGCTCGGCGCGCGTCGCGTTCCCGGGGAGCGTCGTGATGCCGAGCCCGAGCGTGCTGAACACGGGATCGTCCCCCGGCTCCATCCAGTAGCCGAGCGTCGTCCCGATGTCGAGCAGCGGATCGCCCACCGTCGCCATCTCCCAGTCGAGCACGGCCACGATGCGCGTGGGGTTCTCGGGGTCGAGCACGAGGTTGTCGTACTTGTAGTCGTTGTGCACGAG
>CAZHAG010000172.1:0-4890 GCA_964529705.1 uncultured Gemmatimonas sp.
CGATGATCCGCGTGGCGGGGTTCTGCCGTACCATCGCGAAGGTACGGCCATCGGGGGAGACGTCAAAGTTGCTGTGCGGCGCCGACGACAGGATCTCCGACGCATCGAAGAGCCGGCGGCGGTCCGTCACCGTCGCCGTCGTACCGAGCTGAAGGGTGGCCGCGGTGAGCTCGACGCCGTTCTTCGACGGCGAACGGTAGAAGAGCTCTCGGCCGTTCCGTGCCCAGACCGGCTCCGTGCCGCCGGCGAGCGAGACCTTCACCTGGTCGCCGTCCCCGCTGAGCGGCCGGACGTAGACCTCGATGATCCCCGACTGGTCGGAGGTGTAGGCGATCCACTTCCCATCGGCCGAGAGCGCGGGGAACGACTCGTCGAAGCGGGTCGCGACCACGGGCTCGACCGGTCCCTTACCTGCGTTGCGGATGATCGCGATGTCGCCACGGCTCCCCGGCTGCAGGCTGTTCCCACCGGTGAGGATCGCGCTGCGGTCGGGGAGCCAGACACCCGTGTACGAGACGGCCGGCGAGGAGATCAGCGAGTCGACCTCTCCGGCCCGGCCGGCGCGCGTGCGATAGAGCGTGAGCGCTCCCCCCGACCGGAGCGCCGACGAATAGGTGACGTTCCGTCCGTCGGGCTCCCAGGTGGCGTCGTGCCCGTCGCGGTCGAACGTGATCCTCGTCATCGCGCCGCCGTCGAGGTCGACCTGCCAGACGTCGCGGCCATCGGTCGCCGTGAAGTCCACGAGGAGACGACGCCCATCCGGGGAGAAGCGTGGGATGTGGAAGTTGTGCCGTTCCGCGACCGCGGTGCGCACGTTCCCGCCGCGGTCCACGAGCACGAGCGACCGCGGTTCGTCCGGCACGTACGCGACCGTCCCATTCGCGGCGACCGCCACCTGCGCCTGGCCGGCACCCGTCAGGGCAACACCGGTGGCCAGGACGATCGGAGAGCCGCTCACCTGCTGCTTCCGCAGGTCGAACCGCACCGCCTCGAGCGTCCCGTTGTTCAGGAGATAGACGAGGAGTCCGGAGGTGTACCGGATCTCCACGACGTCGAAGCTGAAGAGCGGCACAAGGTCGCCGCTCCCGAGGTCCATCAGGAAGGGTGGGCCGAACGCCGTGCCGATCGGGGCGCGGACCGCCAGTCCGAACCGGTCACCGGGGAGTACCTGCTGGAGGATCAGGTCGCCGGAACTCCCGCCGAACGGGTGGGTGACCTCGCCCGCGGGACTGACGCGGGCGATCCCGCGGGTCCGGTCCGTCTGGGGCGAGAGCCAGAGCGTGCCGTCGCTCCCCCACGCGAAGTTGTTCGCCCAGGCCAGGTCGCGCGGCAGGGGCTTCCCCGTCCCGCCATCCATCGAGTAGCGGAACATCTGCGCGTTCTGCACGTCCGTGGCGACGAACTCCCGCGCGTCCGGCGAAACGAGGGGACCGGCGAAGGTCCGCGGTACGCCGCTGATCACCGTCGCGTCCGCGTCCTCCAGTGCGCGACGCACGATGCGCGTCATGCCGTCCTCCTGATCGACATACACGAGCGTGCGGCCGTCGGAGGTGATGTCGATCACGCGCTGCAGGAATGCGGCGCCGCCGAGCCCCGGCGTGAGCACCGCGAGCCGGGATGGCGGCAGGTCGGCCGTTCGACCGGGACGGAACCAGCCCCAGAGTGCCACCAGCGCCGCCACCGCGAACGCGGCCGGCCAGAGCGCACTTCGGCCGCGCGACTGCCCCGACGTGCGCGAAGATCGCGAAGCACGGGTCGCGCCGGATCGCGAGGAGGTGCCCGACGGGCCGGCGCCCAACGCCGCCGCGAACTCGGCCGCGCTAGCGAACCGGTCCGCAGGGAGCTTCGCGAGCGCCGTCAGGATCGCCTCGTCCACCTCGGCGGGAACGGTCTTCCGCAGCTCCGTCACGGGCGGGGGGTCGCCACTCATCACGCGCGCGATGATCGCTTGCGCGGTCGGTCCCGTGAACGGCGGCTCCCCGGCGAGCATCTCGTGCAGCACGCAGCCGAGCGCGTACACGTCGGTGCGCGCGTCGAGGTTGCGTTCGCCGAGCGCCTGCTCGGGGCTCATGTAGTGCGGCGTGCCGAGCGACATCCCCGTCTCGGTCATCCGCGACCCGCCCTCGGTGCGGCTCGCCGCGAGCGCGATCCCGAAGTCCGCGACGAGCGCACGGCCGTCGTGCAGCAGGATGTTCGCCGGCTTGATGTCACGGTGGATCACGCCATGCCGGTGCGCGTAGTCGAGCGCCCCTGCGACCTCGGTGGCGATCCGGACGGCATCACCGACCGGGAGCTGCTTCTCGCGGTCGAGCCGGTCGCGGAGCGACTCCCCCTCCACGAAGGGCATCACGTAGAACACCGTGCCATCCACCTGACCCGAGTCGTAGAGCGCGAGGATGTGCGGATGCTGGAGGTTCGCGGTGGTCTTGATCTCCGCCAGGAACCGCTCGGCGCCGATCACCGCCGAGAGCTCGGCGCGCAGCACCTTGAGCGCGACCTTCCGGTCGTGCTTCACGTCGTGCGCGAGATAGACCGTGGCCATGCCGCCGGCGCCGAGCTCGCGCTCGATGCGGTATCGGTCGGCGAGCGCCTCCGCGAGCTGCTTTGGCACGGCGCTCATCGGTTGGCGGCGTCCACGGCCGTCTTCATCCGTTCCACGAAGTTGGGGATGAGCCGAAGGTAGCGCGCGTTGCCGGGATGCGGGTTCTGCGCGTAGATGACCGCCCCGTCGTGGGAGAGTCGGTTCGACCAACCCGGAGTGTCCTGGAACTGCGGATCACGCGCCCAGGGCCGCGGCACGCCGACCTCACCCGTCGCGCCATTCACCTTCGCCACGTACCAGGTGACCCCCGAGCGATAGAGCAGCTCGGTCGAGGAGAGCCAGAGCGGCTCGATGCCATCGACGACCACCTGCCGCTTCGGGCCGCCGAGGGGCCAGCGCGAGACCATCAGCTGGCTCGTCGCCGCCGTGTGCCAGACGACATGGCGTCCGTCCGGCGAGAAGGAGGCGAAGGTCGCATCGGCGAAGAGGGTGTCGAACCGGACGGGGCGGTCGCGCAGGGTGAACCGGAAGGTGACCGAGCTGCGGAGGTCGGAGGCCAGCAGGAGCTCGTCGGAGACGAATTCCTTCGGCTCGGGCACTGACTCAGGCTCGGTCGCGGCGACAATCGTGTCCGGCGGGGTGCTCGCGTTGGGAGAGCCAAGGAGGATCGCGGAGCGCGTGCCATCCTGCACGCGCACGATGATCCGGTCCCCGCCGGGGCTCCAGAGCGGTGTGCGGATGGTCGCTGCGGTGAGCCAAGTCTGGTACCGGCCGTTCTCCAGGTCGTAGAGCCGGAGCTCCTGCGCCTCACTGGTGGCGACGACGGCGGCGAGCCGGCGCCGGTCGGGACTGAGGTCGAAGCGCAGGAAGTGCGCGCGGGCGATGGGGAGTGGCACCGGCGCCCGCCCTGCCCGGAGCGCGACCATCTGCGAGTGGTTGCTCTCCACGGCCGGCACGAAGACGAGCGTTCCGTTCGCGCCGAGATGCATCTGCCCGGTCCCGAGGGCGTCGCGCATGACGCCGCGCGCCAGGACGACGGATCGCCCGATCGAGGCCGTCGCCCGGTCATAGGGTGCGCCGCGCAGGTCGCCATCCAGTGAGAGGAAGAGGAGGTACTTCCCCTCGACGACACGGAATGCCGAACCGGTCACGGGTCCGCCGGGCGTGCCGTCCGAAGCCCTGGCGCGGATCGTGGTGCGGACGTTCGTCACGGGATCGATCACCACGCCCCCCTCATTGAAGCTGCAGGTCAGCCTGCGCTCCTCGGGGATCCACTCGCCGAAGACGCACCGCGTGATCTGCTTCGCCGGCTCCCCCTCGATCGCCCCGGTCTCCGGGTCGAGCCACTGGATCCCGAAGCCGGCCGCGTCGAGCGCGAGCAGTCGCGTCGGGGTGATCCAGCGGATCGACCCGAGCTGCCCCTGGCGCAGGCGGCGGGGTTCCCCTCCCGTCACCGGGAGCAGCAGCACCTGGTCGCCCACCGTGTACGCGATCCTCGCGCCGTCCGGGGAGATCGTCGGTCCGATGCCGCCGGCGGTGCCGGCGATCGGCCGCGCACTGGCGTCGATGAGGCTGCGGTACCAGAGCATCGTGGTGTCGCCGATCAGCGCGGAGTAGACGATGAATGAGCCGTCGGGGGCGAGCGCGAGGTTGGACGTCGCCGCCCCGAATCCCTGGCCGCCGATGAGCGGGGCCGCGCTCATCGGCGCGCTGTCGGGGAGCACGGCGTCGAACATCTGGATGCCGCCCCGCGGCGCGCCGCGCGAGAGCGCCCACGCGGCGACACCGAGGGAGAGCACGGCGACGACGCCAAGTCCAGCGCTCACGCGCCGCCAGGGCCCGCCGCTCCCAGACGGGGCGGGACGCGCGGCGGTCGTGCGCGTCGCCATGCCGGCGTCCGTGCCGAGCGCCGCCGCGAACTCGCGCGCACTCGCGAACCGATCCGCGGGCAGCTTCGCCAGCGCGCGCAGCACCGCCTCCTCCACGCCCACGCTCACCGTGTCGCGCACCGTGGATGGTGCGGTCGGCTTCTCCGTGAGCACCTTCGCGACGATCGCCTGCACGCTCGACCCGAGGAACGGCGGGTCGCCGGTGAGCATCTCGTAGAGCACGGCGCCCAGAGCGTAGATGTCGCTCCGCGCGTCCACGAGACGCTCCCCCATCGCCTGCTCGGGGCTCATGTAGCTCGGCGTGCCGAGCGAGAGCCCCGTCTGCGTCATCCGCTGCCCGCCGGCGCTCTGCACCGCGAGCGCGATGCCGAAGTCGGCGACCGCGGCGTGCCCGCCCTGCAGGAGGATGTTCTCCGGCTTGATGTCGCGGTGCACCACCCCCTGCCTGTGCGCGTACTC
>CAZHAG010000173.1:0-1220 GCA_964529705.1 uncultured Gemmatimonas sp.
GCTCCTCCCGCACGGCTCAGCCAGATGGTCCGCGTCCTTTCCGTCCACCCCGACAGCATCGCCGCCGAGCTGGGGATCGTCCCCGGCACGGAGCTGCTACGCGTGGACGGCCGCGATCTCGACGACTTCCTGGACTGGGAGTTCCTCACCGCCGACGACGCCTTCGAGCTCGAGGCGAAGTTCCCCGATGGGGAGCACGTCGTGTTCGAGATCGAGCGGGAAGGAGGCGACCCCATGGGGGTCGAGCTCGAACCGCCGAACGTCCGGCGCTGCGCCAACCGCTGCGAGTTCTGCTTCATCGAGGGCCTCCCCAAGGGACTCCGGAAGCCCCTCTACATCCGCGACGACGACTACCGGCTCTCGTTCGCGTACGGGAACTTCGCCACGCTCTCGAACCTCAAGGAGCGCGACTTCGCGCGGATCCTCGAGTACCGGCTCTCGCCGCTCTACGTCTCGGTGCACGCCACCCCGTGGGAGGCGCGCAAGAAGCTCCTCAACAACCCGCGCGTGCCGAACATCGTCGAGCAGCTCACGCGGCTCGTCGCGGGGGGCATCCAGTTCCACGGCCAGATGGTCGTGGTGCCCGGGCTCAACGACGGCGAGGTGCTGGAGGAGTCGCTCCGCGACCTGTACGCCTTCGGCGACGCCTGCCTCTCCGTGGCCCTCGTGCCGGTGGGGCTCACCCAGTTCTCGCACATCTACACGGGCGAGTCGATGGACGTGGCCAACGCGCGGCGGATCCTCGACGCAGTGGAGCGCTGGTCGGCGCGCGCCGAGCGCGAGCGGGGCGAGCCCTGGGTCTACGGCTCGGACGAGCTCTACCTCCTCGCCCAGCGCGAGCTGCCCCCCACGGAGCACTATCGCGATTTCGCGCAGATCGAGAACGGCGTGGGCGCGGTGCGCTCCCTCCAGGACCGCGTGCGCGACGGCCTCGACCGCCTCCCGCGCCTCGACGGCCGTCGCATCGGCGTCGTCACCGGCTCGGCGATGGTCGACCTCATGCCGCGCCTGCTCGAGCAGCTCACCGCCGCCACCGGCGCCCGCTTCGAACTCATCCCCACCGTGAACTCCCTCTTCGGCCCGACCGTCACCACCGCCGGGCTCCTCGTGGGTGCCGACATCTCGCGTGCGCTCGACGGCCGCGCGGACCTCGACCTCGCACTGATCCCCGCCGAGACGATCAACGAATCGGGGGTCTTCCTGGACGACGCGACCTTCGT
>CAZHAG010000173.1:1320-4865 GCA_964529705.1 uncultured Gemmatimonas sp.
GACACCGGGGGCCTCGTGGAGGACTCCGACCTCCCGATGGACGTCGCGATCCGCCGCCAGGTGAAGGAGGCGATCGCCGAGGCGGACCTCATGCTGCTCACCGTCGACGCGAAGGCGGGGCTGCACCCCAGCGATGCGCGCCTCGTCGACCTGCTGCGCAACTCGCGGAAGCCCTGGCTCCTGGTGGCGAACAAGGTCGACGACCCCGCGAGCACCGACTTCTTCGAGTTCTTCAACCTCGGGGCGGGGGACCCGCTCCCGGTCTCGGCCGTGAACGGGAAGAACTCGGGGGACCTGCTCGACGCCGTGGTGCGGAAGCTCCCCGCCTCGGAGGGGGACGGGAAGTCGGACGCGCTCCGCGTGGCGGTCATCGGGCGGCCGAACGTCGGCAAGTCGTCGTTCATCAACAAGCTCCTCGGCGAGGAGCGGCTGGTGGTCTCCGAGATCTCGGGCACCACGCGCGACTCGATCGACACGCCGCACACCTTCCACGGCCGCGAGTTCATCTTCGTGGACACGGCGGGGCTCCGCCGCCAGTCGAAGATCGACGACGGGATCGAGTTCTACTCGTCGCTGCGCACGCGCCGGGCGATCGACCGCGCCGACATCTGCCTGCTCATGATCGACGCGACGGAGGGCCTGCACAACCAGGACCTCAAGATCGCGACCCTCGCGTGGGAAGCCGGGCGCGGCCTGATCATCGTCGTCAACAAGTGGGACCTGAAGGACAAGGACGACAAGACGTCGGCCAAGTTCCAGAAGGAGTGCGCGGAGAAGGCACCCTACCTGCGGTTCGTGCCCTTCCTCTTCACCTCCGCGCTCACCGGCCAGCGCGTGACCAAGGTGCTGGAGCTGATCCTCGAGGTGGAGCAGGAGCGCGCCAAGCGCATCTCCACCTCCGACGTGAACGAGGCGCTCACGGAGCTCGTGGCGCGCCGCCAGCCGCCCCAGGCCGCCGGGCGCGAGGTGAAGCTCAACTACGCCACGCAGGTGGAGACCGCACCGCCGGCGATCGCGGTGTTCGGCAACCACCCCGAGCTCGTGCAGGAGCACTACGTGCGCTACCTGCACAACGGGTTCCGCGAGAAGTGGGGGTTCCATGGCAACCCGCTGCGGATCCTGATGCGACGCAAGGGCGGCCGGAACTGAGATGCACGCCGCCCTCGCCATCGCGCTCGCCTATGTCGCGGGGTCCATCCCCACGGCGTACCTCGCGGGGCGCTGGCTCAAGGGCGTCGACCTCCGCACAGTCGGGAGCGGGAACCTCGGCGCGACGAACGTGCACCGGAACCTCGGCGCCAGCGCGGCGGTCGTCGTGTTGCTCCTGGACTTCCTCAAGGGCGCGCTCCCGGCGGCATTCCTCCCGCGGCTCGTGCACGTCTCGGGCGCACCGGAGACGGTGCTCTGGGTGGGGTTGGGCTGCGGCGTGGCCGCGATCGCGGGGCACGCGAAGCCGATCTTCCTGCTCTGGCGCGGCGGCGGGAAGGGTGTGGCGACCGCGGCCGGCGTCTTCGCGGCCCTCGGGCCCGCCGCCTTCGGCATGGCGTTCACCGCATTCGCGATCACCTTCGCGCTCAGCCGGATCGTGTCGCTGGCGTCGATCAGCGCGGCGGTGATGATGCCCATCGGCATGGCGGTCACCGTGGGGGTCTGGTCGCCGCTCTTCCCGGTGAGCATCATCGTGAGTGCGTTCGTGCTCTGGGCGCACCGCGGCAACATCACGCGCCTGCGGCAGGGGACCGAGCCGCGCTTCGGCGCACGCACCACGGAGGGAGCGCGATGAGATGCGCAGTGGTGGGCGCCGGTGCCTGGGGCACCGCGCTGGCGAGCCTGCTCGCCGAGAATGAGCACGAGGTGACGCTCTGGGCGTACGAGCCCGACGTCGCGGAGTCCGTGAACGCCGAGCACGAGAACCGCCGCTTCCTGGAGGGGGTGCCGCTCCATCCGATGCTGCGCGCGACCTCCGTGATCGAGAACGCCTGCACGGAGGCCGAGCTCGTGCTCTTCGCGCCCCCGTCGCACGTGCTGCGGCAGGTCGCGGGACAGGCCGCGCGCTGGATCCCGGAGGGGGCCACGCTCGTGGTGGCGACCAAGGGGATCGAGCGCGACCGGCTCGCGCTCATGACCGACATCGTGGCGCAGGAGGTGCGCGGCCGGCCGATCGTCGCGCTCTCCGGGCCGAGCTTCGCGCTCGAGGTCGCGCACCACCTCCCGACCGCGATCGTCGCCGCCTCGGCCGATGCGGACGCGGCGCTCCGCACTCAGAAGGCCTTCAGCACCTCCGCCTTCCGCGTCTACACGCAGCGCGACGTGGTCGGCGTGGAGCTCGGCGGCGCGCTCAAGAACGTGATGGCCGTGGCCACCGGCATCAGCGACGGGCTCGCGCTCGGCTTCAACGCCCGCGCGGCGCTCATCACCCGGGGGCTCGCCGAGATGACGCGACTCGGCGTCAAGCTCGGCGCCGACGCGTCGACTTTTGCGGGGCTCGCGGGGATCGGGGACCTGGTGCTGACCTGCACCGGCTCCCTCTCCCGCAACCGTTCGGTGGGGGTGGAGATCGGGCGCGGGGCCACGCTGCAGGAGGTGCTGCACGGGCGCGAGACCGTGGCGGAGGGAGTCGCCACCACCGAGAGCGCCAAGGCCCTCGGCGAGCGCGAGGGCGTGGAGCTCCCGATCGTGAACGCCGTGCACCGCGTGCTCTTCGAGCGGCAGCCGGCCCGGTGGGCGCTGGTGGAGCTCATGAACCGCGACCTGAAGGGCGAGGGCGAATGAGCGCCGCGAAGGGAGAAGGGAAAGAACCGATCCGCGAGTTCTTCTCCATCGGCGACGTCTGCGAGATGACGCAGCTCAAGGCGCATGTCCTGCGCTACTGGGAGAGCCAGTTCAAGTTCCTCAGTCCCTCGAAGAACCGCTCCGGCAACCGCGTCTACACGCGCCGCGAGGTGGAGTTCGTGCAACTGGTCAAGCACCTGCTCTACACCGAGAAGTACACCATCGAGGGCGCGCGCCAGAAGGTCGAGGAGCACCGGAAGGGCGGGGGCGTGCGCCCCGCCGCGCGTCGCGGGCTCGAGGCCGAGACGGTGCAGCTCCTCGAGCAGGACCTGAAGGACATCCTCGACCTCCTCGAACACACGGACGGCTGATGCGGGTGCTCTGCAGCAACGATGACGGGATCCTCGCGCGCGGGCTGGACTGCCTCGAACGGGCCGCGCGTCCCCTGGGCGAGGTCTGGACCGTCGCGCCCGACCGGGAGCAGAGCGCGACCAGCCACTCCCTCACGCTGCACCACCCCCTGCGCCCGGTGCAGCTCGGGGAGCAGCGCTGGCAGGTGGACGGCACGCCGACCGACTGCGTGATGCTGGCGATCGAGGCGCTCCTCCCCGGCCGTCCCGACTTCGTGCTCAGCGGGATCAACCACGGCCCGAACATGGGGGAGGACGTCCTCTACTCGGGCACCGTGGCCGCGGCCATGGAGGGGCTCGCCCTCGGCGTGCCGAGCATCGCCGTCTCGTTCGCGGGACGCGTGAACCACATGGAGGACCGCC
>CAZHAG010000174.1:0-4859 GCA_964529705.1 uncultured Gemmatimonas sp.
ACGCCCGCCTCGGCGTCGAAGAGGTCGCCGTTGCGGATGACGATCGCGCCAGTGGTCGGAGTGCGCGCTTCCTTCGCCACGGCCTCGCCGCGGGCGTCGCGCCAGCGGAGCTCGACCGCGCGCAGCGCGGGCAGGAGCGCCTCGCTCCCGGCGCGGACGGTGATGAACCAGTTCGCACCCGTCGCGAGCAGGCCGCCGCGCTCGTCGAGCCAGATCGCCTCCGGGTTGGCGGTCGCGCCGCGGGTGACCATGACGAGGCGGGCGCGGCGGCGGGCCGCGCCGGAGCCGAACGTGGTGTCGGCCACGACTTCGGCGCGTGCGCTCCCGCCGCCCGCGAGGGACGCGGAGCGGTCGGGCTGCGTGAGGAGGAATCGTGCGAGTGCAGCTGCTTCCCAGGGGGTGCCGCCGCGCAGGCCGACGTAGGTGTTCGCGGTCCGGGCCGAGGTGGCGGGATCGCCGGACCCGATCGAGAGCCGCACGGAGTCCCCGGCCACCTCGAAGCGCTCGGCGACGTCGCCCGAGGTACCGTCGGCGAGGACCGGTCGCTGCTCGCCTCCAAGCGGGACGCCGTCGCGCCCGAGGCGGTAGCGTGTCTCCACGCGCGCGCCGCGGTTGCGGTCTGTGTAGACGAATCGCACGGTGAGCGAGTCGCCCCGCGTGACGACGGTCATCTCCCCCGCCTTGCGGCCGTGATTGTCCACGGCCCAGGTGGTGGTGTCGGACGCGGACTGCGCGAGGACGCTGAGGAGGAGCGCGGGGATCAGCATGGCGGGCGCGTGGGTCGTGGCATGGAGCGAGGAGAGGCGCGCGCTGCGCGCGGCGGCGAGTGGGCGAATAATGCGGCATGCGGACGATCCCCGCAGTGCTTGACATAGGGGAGGGGGGTATGCAACTTGTCCGGCAACCGAGGAGGGAGCGAGATGCAGGTGGTGCGAATGGAGATCACGGGGATGTCGTGCGGGCACTGCGTCGCGGCGGTCTCGCGCGCGCTGGAGGCGGTGGACGGCGTGTCGAACGCCCGGGTGGAGCTCGGGGCGGCGACCGTCTCGTTCGACGGCGACCTCGCCAGCGTGCGCCAGCTCGAGCAGGTGGTGGCGGACGAGGGGTACGTCGTCGTGGCGACCCACTGATGCCGGCGACGAAAGGGGCGGCCAAGACGAGGCAGGCTCCGGCGGCGAGTTGCGGCTGCGGGGCGCACGACGGCTCCGGGGAACGGAAGGCCGTCGGCGTGGACGCGGACGTGAAGGACCGCAACGTGAAGCGGCTCCGCCGCATCGAGGGCCAGGTGCGCGGGCTGCAGAAGATGGTGGAGGATGACCGCTACTGCGCCGACGTCCTCACGCAGATCTCCTCGGTGCAGGAGGCGCTCCGCGGCGTCGGGCGGGAGCTCATGCGCAACCACCTCCGCCACTGCGCTGCCTCCGCGATCCGCGCCGGGGACGACGAGGCCGAGGCGATGTACGACGAGCTGGTGGACCTGATGTACAAGCACAGCCGATGAGCGCGCCCGCGCGAACGGCCCTGCCGATCACCTTCGAGGACGTGCTCGCCGCGCGCGAGCGCCTGCGCCCGCATCTCGCCCCGACGCCTCTGCGGCACTATCCGCTCCTCGACACGCTCGTCGGCCACGGGATCCGGGTGTCGGTGAAGCACGAGAACCACCACCCGACGCAGAGCTTCAAGATCCGGAACGGGCTCAACGCGATCCTCGGGCGCGATGCGGCCGCGCGGGCGCGCGGGGTGATCGGTGCCAGCACAGGGAACCACGGCATGGGCGTCGCGTACGCGGGGCGGCTCACGGGCACCCCGGTCTCGATCTGCGTCCCGCGCGACAACAATCCGGAGAAGAACGCCGGCATCCGCGCCCTCGGCGCGGAGCTGCTCGAGGTCGGCGCGACCTACGAGGAGACGGTGGCGGAGTGTGCGCGCATCCGCGAGGAGCGCGGCCTCGCACTCGTCCACTCGACGAACGACCCGCTCGTGGTCGCCGGCGCGGGCACGATGACGCTGGAGATCCTCGAGCAGGAGCCGGAACTCGACGCGCTCGTGATCGCCCTGGGCGGCGGCTCGCAGTCGGTGGGCGCGCTCACCGTCGCGGCGGAGCGGAAGCCGGGGCTCCGCGTCTACGCGGTGGGCGCGAGCGGCGCGCCGGCGCAGTACGAGAGCTGGCGGCGCGGCGAGCGCCTCACCGGGATGAAGGCGGACACCTTCGCCGAGGGGATCGCGACGGGATCGGCGTACGAACTCACCTTCGATGCGCTCAAGGCCGGGCTGGCCGGATTCGTGACCGTGAGCGACGACGAGATCTACGCGGCGATCCGCGACCTCCTGCGGATCACGGCCAATCTCCCCGAGGGCGCCGGCGCGGCCGGGCTCGCGGGACTCCGGCGGCTCGCGCCCGAGCTCGCCGGCCAGCGCGTGGGCATCGTGATGTGCGGCGGGAACCTCAGCAGCGCGGCGCTGGCGCGCGCGATCGGCGCGCCAGCGGTCGCGTGACCGATCGAGCGAACGCTACGGCATCACCGCCATGCACTCGATCTCGATCTTCGCGTTCGGCACGACCAGCGCCTTGACCACCACCGTGCTCCGCGCCGGCGGCGAGGTCGGCCAGTAGGTGGCGTAGACGGCGTTCATCCGGCGGAAGTCCTCCACGTCCGTGAGGAACACCGTGCAGCGTACCGCAAGGTCCATCCGCGTGCCGGCCTGCTCGAACACCCGCTTGATGTTGTCGAGCGTGAGGGTGGTCTGGCGCTCGATGGTGGAGTCGGCGGGGTCGCGGGAGAGTCCGAGCTGGCCCGACCCGTAGACCATGTTCCCGACGCGGATGGCCGGCGTGAGCGTGGCGCTCGGGTTGCCGATCGGCTCGCGGGTGTTCCCCTGCGCGAACGCGGGGAGCGCGGCGAACGCGAGGAGGGCGAGCGAGCGGGCGACGAGTTGCACGGGACGCATGAGGGGCTCTGGGCTCAGGGTGGGGTGGCGGCGGCGGCGCGGGCGAACGAGAGGCGGATGCCACGGAGCGCCGTGCTGTCGGAGGGGAGGAGCGAGGTGCCGGCGGGCATGCCGTTCAACTTCATCAGATAGGCCACGATCGCGGTGTACGTGCCCCGCGTCAGCCCGCCGGGTTCGTCCTCCGGCATCGTGCGGACGATGATGTCGAGCAGGTCGAACGCGCTCTGTCCGCTCCACTTGAGCTGGAAGTTCGCGTCCGAGAGGTCCCCCTTCTCGTGGCACTCGGTACAGCGCGCGCGGAACCACTGGCCGCCCACGTCGATCTGCTGGGCGACCGCGTCAGCGGGGGCGGGGCCCTGCGCGGGGAGACGGTCTGGAGCGGCCAGGATCGCCAGGAGCAGCGCGACCGGCACGACGGGGGAGAGGCGGCTTCGCATCGATGGGGAAGGTGGCTCCCGCGCTGAACGCATGCAACCCGCGCCGCGTTGAGTCCCTGAGATTGCCAACCACTGCCACGGCGCGCATCTTCGCGCGAGTGTGGGCAGTCGCCCGCCTCCTCCCGCCACTCCCGATCCCGACTCCCGAGGCATGTCCGAACTTCCCGAGACCCCCGGTCACGCAGCCGACGCCGCTGCCGCAGCGAATGACCTTCCGCGTCGCGACTTCCTCCGCCTCGCAGGCGTCGGCACCGGCGCGCTGCTCGCCGGCGGGCTCGCCGCCGTCCCGGCGGTCGGCGCCCAGGGCACGCCCGTCGTGCGCGGACGCGCCCGCCCGTCCAGCCATGTGATCGTCGTCGGCGCGGGCGCCTGGGGCACCTGGATCTCCTACCACCTGCGCCGCGCGGGCTCGCGCGTCACGCAGGTCGACCAGTACGGGGTCGCCAACTCCCGCGCCACCAGCGGCGACGAGACGCGCGGCATCCGCTCCAGCTACGGCGATCGCTCCGTCTCCGGTGAGCTCTGGACCGCCTGGGCGCGGGAGTCGATCAAGCGCTGGCGCGAGTTCGACCAGGAGTTCGCCAAGCGCTTCGGCACGCGCTTCTTCTTCACCACCGGCGACGTGATCTTCCGCGACAGGCCCGAGCCCTTCACGACGCGCACGATGGAGCTCTGGACCAAGCTCGGCGTGCCGTTCGAGAAGATCACGGCCGACGAGGCGCGGAAGCGCTGGCCGCAGATCAACGGCGAGGGGAGCGAGGTGGTGGTCTACGAGCCCGACGCCGGCGTGGCGCGCGCGCGCGACTCGGTGCAGGCGCTCGGCGCGGTGGCGAGGGATGCGGGCGTGGAGTTCCGCGTGGGGCGCGTGCATCCCGGCACCATCGCAAGCGGCCGGATGAACGGTGTCCGCCTCGATGACGGGACTGTGCTCACCGCCGACGCGTACGTCTTCGCCTGCGGACCCTGGCTGCCGAAGGTCTTCCCGGAGCTGATGGCCAACCGCATGCGCGTCCCGATCGGGCATGTCTGCTACTTCGGCACGCCGCAGGGGGACGACCGCTTCACCTTCCCGAACATCCCGAGCTGGAACGTGCCGGGCGTGACCGGGTGGGCGGCGCTCCCCGTGGACAGCCGCGGCTTCCGCGTGCGTGGCGCGTTCGGTCCTCCGCCGCCGCCGCGCGCGCCCGGTGCGCCCGACGTGCCGCCGCCCCCTCCACCGCCATCCGCGCCCCCCGACCCGCGCCAGCAGGATCCCGACCTCAGCCTCCGCTGGTCGAACGAGGACCGGATCGCGGGCTCGCGCCGCGTGCTCGAGAAGCACTTCCCCGCGATGGCCGACGCGCCGCTGCTCGAGACCCGCGCCTGCCATTACGAGAGCAGCGTGAACCGGAACTTCATCGTGGACCGATTGCCCGGCGTCGAGAACGCCTGGATCACCGGCGTCGGACAGGCCGAGGGGTTCAAGTTCTCGCC
>CAZHAG010000175.1:0-4809 GCA_964529705.1 uncultured Gemmatimonas sp.
ACCACTGCGTCGTGTCGCGGAAGAAGAGCCGGAGCTCCTTCATCACCAGCTCGCGCCGCAGCACGCCGAATGGGCTCAGGATCCGCCGTCCCAGCTGCGCCAGCGTGCCCCCGCCCGTCACCACACGCTGCGCGCTCTCCTGCGCCTTGCTGAACCCGGTCATGTAGAGCCAGCGGTGCAGCAGCGCGCCGAGCACCACGGCCGCCGCCGCGGTGGTCCAGAGCAGGTAGAGCGAGAGCCACTCGGGCCGGTCGTTCAGGAACCCCATCGTCGAGCGCTGCACCCATTCGCTCGGCAGCAGCGGCGAGGTGGGCGTGCGGAGCACGGAGATGAAGTCCATCAGCGATCGGAACCCCTCCGGGCGCGCCAGCCGCTCGGGGCGGATGAGCCGGAAGAGGAGCACGATGCCGCCGGCCGTCAGCACGGCGATCACCGAGAGGATGTCGCGCGTGCGGTGCGCCGGGAAGATGTTCACCAGCAGGAGCGTGATCGCGCTCCCCACCACCGCGGGGATGATGAAGAGCGGCAGCATCAGCGCGACGACGAGGAACGGGAAGCTCCACCCACCATCGTAGGCCACGCCGTACGCCGCGAACATGGGGATCGACACCAGGAACACCATCCAGCTCGACGCCAGCACGGTCTCCAGCAGCTTGGCGCCGTAGAGCCGCAGCCAGTCCACCGGGGCCGCCACGAGCATGTCGAGGTCCTTCGCGAGGAAGAAGCTCGAGAGCGAGGTGATGACGTTCGAGAGGAGCAGGATCGAGGTGAAGCCGAGCAGGATCAGCCCGAGGAGCTTCCCCGCGAGCAGCGCGCCGATCTCCTCGACGCCGCGGAAGTAGCTGAGCAGCCGGTAGAGCACGCCGAACACGAGTGCCCAGAAGAAGACGCCCGTGACGCCGAGGATCGCGAAGCGGGCGCCCCGCCCCTTCTCCCCCTGCATGGTGCGCGAGCGCGCCGTGAGCCACTTGGGGAGGAGGAGGTGCAGGAGCGGCGGGTCGGGGAGGGGCCCGACCGCGCGGATGCTCCCGCTCGAGCTCCGGCGCGGCGGCAGCACGTCCACGGCCGCGAGGGACTCAGGCGTCGAGGACATCCACCAGGTTCCGTGCGGCGTTCTCGCCCGTGAGGCGGAGGAAGATCTCCTCCAGTCCGCGCTCGCCCCCCTGCAGGTCGCGCCGCAGGTCGGCCATCGTCCCGTAGGCGCGGATCTTCCCGTTCACGATGATCGCGAGCCGGTCGCAGAGCGACTCGGCCACCTCGAGCGTGTGCGTCGAGAAGATGATCGTGTGCCCGCGCCGCGTGTACTCGCGGAAGAGGTCCTTGAGGATCTTCGCGGCCTTGGGGTCGAGCCCCACCATCGGCTCGTCCACCACGATCACCTCGGGGCGGTGCACGAAGGCGCTGGAGATGATCAGCTTCTGCCGCATCCCGTGCGAGTAGCTCTCCACGAGCTCGTCGCGCCACTCCTCGAGGTCGAAGAGGGCGAGCAGCTCGCGCCCCCGGTGCTCCACCTCCTCCCCCTGCTGGTCGTAGAGCCCGGCGACGAAGCGCAGGAACTCGGCCCCCGTGAGCTTCTCGTAGATGAAGGGCCGGTCGGGGATGAAGCCGAGCTTCGACTTGGCGGTGATCGGGTCGGCCGCGACGTCGACGCCGGCGACCCGGATGGTGCCGCTCGTCGGCTTGAGGATCCCCGCGATCATCCGCAGCGTGGTCGTCTTCCCGGCGCCGTTCGGCCCGAGGAAGCCGAAGAGCTCGCCGCGCGGCACGACGAGGTCGATCCCGTCCACCGCGGTGAAGTCGCCGTACTGCTTCGTGAGCTTCTCGATCTCGATCATCGTGCGTCCAGGACCTCGATCCGGAGGTTGCCGACCAGGCGGAGCAGTTCCCCCTGCCGCGTGAGCCCGCCACGCACGAAGCGCAGGTGCGCCGCGTCCGCGGGGAACTGGCCGAAGGTCGGATCCACGGCCACCCAGTCGGCGAGGCGCACCTCGGGCCAGGCGTGGTAGTAGAACTTGCCGTCCACGTACGCCACGCCCGTCGCGATGCGCGTGGGGATCCCCGCCGCGCGCGCCAGTGCCGTGAAGAGCTGCGTGTGCTCGTTGCAGTCCCCGCGCCGTGTGCGGAGCACCTGCAGCGCGTTCGGCACGCTCACGGTGATCTCCTTGGCGAGCGAGTCGTGCACCCAGCGATTGATCTTCTCGGCCACCACGCGCGGGTCGCGGTCGCGGCCGGCGATGCGCACCGCGAGCTGGATGATCTCGCGCGCGTCGGCCTGGAGGAGCGGCTCGGCGCGGAGCTCGGGCTCGAAGCGCTGGCGCCACCCCGCGGTGCGCGTCGCGAGCGACCAGTCCGCCCGCAGCGCCTCCTCGCGCTCGCGCTCGATCGTGAGGTCGTTCCCCTCGAGCCGCTGGCGGCCTCCCTGCAGGTCGAAGCCGGAAAGCGAGACGCCGCTCAGGCGCACCCGGAGACGGTCGGGCCCGTCCCGCCCCGGGAGCGCGCCGGCCGAGATCGCGGTCCCCTCGAGGATGCCCCCCGCCGGCGCCGAGGCCGTGGTGGGGGTGGTGCCACGTGTGCGGCGCCAGTTCTCGAACGCGATCTCGTACGCCATCCGCCGGAGCTTGATGCCGCCGGGCTGCGTGGTCTCGACCACGCGTCCCTGCGCATCCACCCATCCCGTGAACCCCGCCGCGTCCTCGGGCGCGAGCCGCCACGCGCGCACCGTGTCCGCCAGCGCCGGAACGAACTCCATCCGCGTGGAGTCGTATGCGGCGCTGTCCACGAGCGTGAAGAGCGACTCCGCGGTGAACCGGAGCTTCATGTCCTGCGTCGTCATCGTCCGCGGGTCGAAGCTGGCGATCGTGACCGTGCGCCCCACCGCAGGGTCGGCGACGAGCATCGCCGCCGCGGGGATCAGCGTCGGGAGGAGGATCGGCCCGCCGACGCGGATCCGCTGGCTGTCCGCCGGCTGTCCCGGGAGCTCGAGCACGAAGGAGACCACCGAGTCCCCTTCCGCCTGCCCGACCACGCTCATCGGCGAGTCCGCGGACTCGAACTGCACGTCGAACGCGCGGAGCGCGAGCGCGCGCGAGAGGGTGATCACGCTCCGCGCCGACGCGCGGAACACCCCCGTGCCGAGCGGGAGGTCGGCCGTGAAATAATCCACCACCTCGAACGTCGTCGTCGACGTGTCGATGGTCGTGGAGGCGAACCCGATCTGCCGCCCGTCCTGCTCCACCACGTAGAAGCTCGTGCTCGGGCCGAGGCGCATGGCGGCCTCGGCGAGCACGGCGGAACGCTCGCGGAAGAACTCGCGGTCGACGAGGGCGCCGAGTCCGACGCCCCAGGCGAGTAGGATCACGGTGGCCGCGATGGCGCGGTTCCGGCCGCGGGTGCGCGTCGCGCGCTTCGGATCCGTGGGGGCGGCGGGGGTGGTCATGCCGTCACGCGCGCTGGGCGTCCCGCGCCCGGCGGTAGTAGGCCGCCGCGTCTCCCGGGCGCCCCAGACGGTCGAGCACGATCCCCACGCCCTTGAGCGCGCGCCAGTGGTCCGGCTCGAGCTCGGCCGCGCGCTGGTACGCCGCGAGCGCGCCCTGGAGGTCGTCCGTGTGGTTCAGCGCCTCGCCGATGAAGTAGTGCGCCGTCGCGTTGTCCGGTTCGAGCGCCACGCCGCGCTGCAGCGGCTCGATCGCGTCGCGCCACCGGCCGCGCCGGCAGGCGAGGATCCCCGTCTGCAGCTCCACCTCGGCCGCGTCGGGCCGCAGCTTCGCCGCCGCCTTGATCATCTTCGCGGCCTCCGCGTAGCGGAGCTTGGCGCCGAGGGCGCTCGCACGCGCGCAGGCGATGCCGAAGGCATCGGCGCCGGCGGCCTCGGCCGTGTCCAGCACCGTGAGCGCGGTGGCCGCGTCTCCCTTCTTCTCGAGCGCGGCGACGTAGGCCAGCGCGCGCACCGAGTCGCCGGGTGTCTGCTCGTGGGCGAGCCGCAGCGCCTCGATCGTGGGGCGGTTCGCGCGGGAGGGCGTCGCCTCCACGGCGTGACGCGCGGGCTCGATGCGCGACGCCTCGTGCGCCGCGACGCGCGCCGCGTTCGCGCGCGGGTCCATCGTCACGCGGATCGGCATCACGGGCGTGGCCTTGCTCGTCGGCGCCGCCACCCCGTCCACGCGCCGGCCGGCAAAGCGCGGCTCCTCCAGCTCGCTGTCGTCGTACGACCACTCGCCGCACACCGGCGGCTCGCGCACCGGGATGACCACGATCTCGTCGTCCGGGCCGATCGTCTCCAGCGGCACCAGCGGCACGCCCTCGAACATCCCGAGCGGCAGCTGCTCGGGATCGGGGGCGGAGGGTGGCTCCTGGGGGGCGAACGGGTTGGACGACAAGGTGGGAGGAGTGAGGTGGGAGGGGTGAGGTGGGAGGACGCTGGAATCTAAGCCCCGGTCACGCCCCGAGCCCCCTTCGCGCCGAGAGGTCGCAGTTCCTTACACCTCCCACTTCCCAACTCACACCCCGGCGCTTCCAAATATCAGCGCCCGTAGCGAACTTGCGTGACTATGCCCGGCGACGCCCTCATCATCCGCGGTGCCCGCGAGCACAACCTCAAGAACATCGACGTCACGATCCCCCGCGATCGCCTGACGGTGATCACCGGTCTCTCGGGGTCAGGGAAGTCCTCGCTCGCGTTCGACACGATCTTCGCGGAAGGCCAACGCCGCTACGTGGAGTCGCTCTCGGCGTACGCCCGCCAGTTCCTCGGGCTCATGGAGAAGCCCGACGTCGACGCCATCGAGGGGCTCTCCCCCGCGATCTCCATCG
>CAZHAG010000176.1:0-4808 GCA_964529705.1 uncultured Gemmatimonas sp.
GCTGGTTAGAGCACGGCACTCATAATGCCGGGGTCGCGGGTTCGAGTCCCGCCCCAGCTATCGCATGGACGCCTCGCCTCCCCGAGTGGAAGCGAGGCGTTCGTCGCTACCGGCCCAGCCGCGCCCGGTGGTACGCCCACACCCCGAAGAAGAGCGCGAAGATCCCCACGAAGAGCCACCCGGCCGGCGGTGCCTCGCCCTGCGCCAGCGTGACCACCATCCCGACCACCGCGGACGCGGACCAGATCAGCTTGAGGCCGAGCAGCGTGCGGTACGTCTCCACGCCGGCGTCACGCACGAGGAGCGAGACGCCGCCGATCCCGAGCAGCGCCGCGCCCACGAGCCGTGCGGTGAACGGGTCGACGACGGTCCAGCCGAAGAGGTCCATGAGGGCGGCGGGCGCCACGAGCAACGGCACCCCGAAGAGCATGTCCGCCCAGAAGTGGACGACGAACCAGGTGCGGAGTGACCGGGAGACCATGCTCAGGGCACCGCGCGCACGCCGCAGCTCCCGTCCGCCGTGCGCAGAGCCGGATAGCTCACGCCGAGCTGGTCGAGATAGGTCCTGAAGCGCGAGGCGTCGTAGTAGTAGGGCCGCATCTGTTCGCGGTACTTCGCCAGGATGTTCGCGTTCAGGTCGGTCGCGGGACGGTCCTGCGGACGCACGAACGACTCGTACTTGATGTCCTTGGTCTGCACGGTGCGGTAGTACTCCCAAGCGTCGGCCACGAGCTTCGGCGTGGTGAGCACGTCGTACATCGTCAGCGCGAGCGCCTTGGCGCCGGCGGTCGCGCCCTTGTGCGCGATGGGCGTGGCCATCGCGATCGCGTCAGCCCAATTGTGGCCCGGCGTGCCGGGGACGTTGGACGGATAGAAGAGCTGCACCGTCGGCACGGCCCAGGAGACGTCCCCGATGTCGTCCGAGCCGCCCCCCTTCCGGTCCGCCTCGTTCGCCGGCGGGTGCTCGAGGCCGAAGGTCGTCGTGTCGAGGCCGGTCTCGGGCTGTCCCATCTCCTTCTGGATGGCTTTCGCGAAGCGCATGTCGTCCGGCGACCACTTGGGCATCCCGACGCGCCCGATGTTGGCCGCCAGCGCCTCGGCGACGGGCTTGTTGAAGTGCGGCGGCCAGGCGGCGCCGAGCACCCGTACGCTCGCCAGCCGCGTCCCGGTCATCATCGCCGCGCCCTGCGCCACGGAGTCCGCGACGGCCCACATCCCACGGATGCGCGGGGCGTCGAGCTCGCGGAGGAAGTACCAGACGGATGCGGTGGCCGGGACCACGTTCGGCTGGTCTCCACCGTCGCGAATGACGTAGTGCGAACGCGTCTCAGTGCGGAGGTGCTCGCGCCGGAAGTTCCAGCCGGCGTTCATCAGCTCCACGGCATCGAGGGCACTGCGGCCGCGCCAGGGGGCGCCCGCGCCATGGGCCGTGGTCCCCTCGAACGAGTAGAGCAGGGAGACCAGGCCGCTGTACTCGTTCGGCGCGCCCCAGGGCGTCGAGAACTTGTCGTAGACGTGCGTGAAGAAGCTCACGTCCACGTCCTTGAAGAGTCCCGCCGCCGTGAAGAACGCCTTCGTGCCGAGCTGCTCCTCTGCCACGCCCGGCCAGATCTTGATCGTGCCGGGGAGGCCCTGCTCGGTCATCAGCTTCTTCACCGCGAGCGCCGCCGTCACCACCACGGCCTGCCCGGAATTGTGTCCTTCGCCATGCCCGGGCGCGCCTGGGATCATCGGCGACCGACAGGCGAGGCCGGGCATCTGAGACGCCTGCGGGATCGCATCGATGTCCGATCCCAGCGCGATCACCGGCTTGCCACTCCCCCACGTCGCCACCCAGGCCGTGGGGATCCCGGCGTACCCCTCCTCGACCGTGAATCCTTCGCGGCGGAGGATCGCGACGAGGTAGCGCGAAGTCTCGACCTCCTGGAAGCCGAGCTCCCCGTAGGAGAAGATCTGGTCGTTGATCTCCTGGGTGAGCTTGGCGCGGGCGTCCACGTCGGCGATGAGGGCGCGCTTCGCCGCCTCGGCGCGTGCGTTCGCCTGTCGCGCTTGTGCGGTGATGGGAGGGGCTCCGACGATGGAGACGATCGTGGCGCCGAGGAGGACGAGGGCGGCGGACAGGATCGGGAGCGGGCGGGATCGGGGCATCGGTGCGGGGCTCGGGGAGGGGATGGCCGGCGAGAATGTACCGCCCTCAGCGTCCGGCGGCTTGTGGACACGCCCGGCTCCCGCCACTATCACGGGGTTCCACGTAACCCTTTGGAGACCCTCGATGCGCGCCGCACTGCCGATCCTCCTCCTCGCTCTCACCGCCGCCTGCCGACCCGCGCCCGAGACTCCGGAGCGCACCGCGCTGCGCATCATGGACGAGTCCGCCAAGGCGCAGACCGCGATCGACGCCATCAACATCCGCTACATGCGCTACATGAATGGCAACATGGCGGACTCGGTGGCCTCGCTCTTCCTGGAGGACGGCGTGCTGATGCCGCCGAACATGCCGGCCGTCGTTGGGCGGGAGGAGATCCGGCGGTTCTTCGCCGAGAGCCCGCTCCCGCCGGGCGCGGCGTACACCTTCATGGCCGCGGACGTCGTGGCGAACGGACCCGAGCTCGTCGAGCGCGGCGAGTTCTCGCTCGCGCTCCCGGCGAACGGGAGAACGCCGGCCGCGACCGTGACCGGGAAGTACCTCGTCCACTGGCGCGACGTGGGTGGGCGCTGGCTGCAGGCGGCGACGATCTGGAACGAGGACGCGCCGGTCGCCCCATGACCGATGTACCCCGGGAGCGCCTGCTGGCGCTCGATGTCTTCCGCGGGATGACGATCGCCGGGATGCTCCTCGTGAACAATCCCGGGAGCTGGTCGGCGATCCATCCCCCCCTCGCGCACGCCGCCTGGCACGGATGGACGCCGACCGACGTCATCTTCCCCTTCTTCCTCTTCATCGTCGGCATCACGACGCACCTCTCGCTCGCGGGTCGCCGCGCGCGCGGGAGCAGCGAGCGGGAGATCGTCACGCAGATCCTCCGGCGCGGGGCGCTGATCGTCCTCTTCGGCTGGATCCTCGGCTGGTTCCCCTTCTGGCCGCTCGAGCGCTTCACCGAGATGCGAATCCCCGGCGTGCTGCCGCGGATCGGCGTGGCGTACATCTGCGCCGCGCTCCTCACGCTGCGCGGCACGCTCAAGCAGCAGGTGGCGATCGTGGCGACCCTGCTCCTCGGCTACTGGTTCGCGATGACGCTCCTCCCCGTGCCCGGCCAGGAGGGGATCGGCGCGGACTGGCTGGACGAGCCGGGCAAGACACTCGCCGCGTGGGTGGATCGTGTGCTGCTCGACGGGCACCTCTGGCGGCAGAGCCGCACCTGGGATCCGGAGGGAGTGCTCTCGACCATCCCCGCGATCGGCACGGCGATGCTCGGCGTCTTCGCGGGGCGGTGGATCCGCGCGGAGCGGCCGCTCGAGGAGCGCCTGGCCGGCCTCTTTGCCGTGGGCGCGATCACGATGGTGCTCGGCCTCATGTGGAACTGGTCCTTTCCGATCAACAAGTCGCTCTGGACCTCGAGCTACGTGCTCTTCACCGCGGGGATGGCGGCGACGACGCTGGCCACGATCCTCTGGATCACCGATGTGCACCGGGTGCGGTGGTGGACGCGGCCCTTCGTGATCTACGGCGTGAACCCGATCATCGCGTTCGTGGGGTCGGGGATGATGGCGCGGCTGATCTATTCGCTCTGGAAGGTGGAGTACGCCGGGGCGCCGACGGCGGTGCAGGCGGTGGTCTACAAGGAGCTCTTCGCGAGCTGGCTCGCGCCGAGGAACGCGTCGCTGGCGTTCGCGCTCGCGTTCGTGCTGGTCTGGCTCGGAATCCTCTGGGTGCTGGACCGCAGGGGGATCTACTTCAAGGTCTGACGGCGGGTGGCGGCGCGGGGTGGCCCAACGCCGGGGCGTGTCGCAACGTTGTGCAGTCAGACCGCGCTCCCGGACCCCCACCCCCTGGCCGCTCATGCCCGCCATCCGTCCGTTCCCCACGCTCGCGCTCCCGCTCCTCTTCGCCCTCGGCGCTGCCGCCGCGACCCCAAGCGCGCTCCAGCAGGGCTTCGAGCCCGTCACGCTCGACTCCGCCTTCCTCGCGCAGTACAAGTGGAGGAACATCGGCCCCGACCGAGGCGGGCGCTCGATCGCCGCCAGCGGCGTGAAGGGACGCCGCCACGAGGCGTACTTCGGCGCCACGGGCGGCGGACTCTGGAAGACGATGGACAGCGGCTCCACCTGGTTCCCCGTGACCGACGGGCAGGTCACCTCGGCCTCGGTGGGCGCCGTGGCCGTGAGCGAGTCGAACCCCGACCTGGTCTTCATCGGGATGGGGGAGACGGCGATCCGCGGCAACATCATGCCGGGGGATGGCGTCTACCGCAGCGCGGACGCGGGGAAGACCTGGACGCACGTCGGGTTCCGCGAGTCGCACGGCATCTCCAAGATCCGCATCCACCCGACCAACCCCGCGATCGTCTACGTCGCCTCGTTCGGCAAGTACAGCGTGCCGAGCGCGGAGCGCGGCGTCTTCAAGTCGATCGACGGCGGGACCACCTGGCGCAAGGTGCTCTTCCGCGATGAGCGGAGCGGGGCGATCGACATCGCGATCGACCGGACGAACCCGAACGTGATGTACGCGGCGCTCTGGGAGGCGTACCGGAAGGAATACCAGATGTCGAGCGGCGGGCCCGGGAGCGGGCTCTTCAAGAGCACCGACGGCGGGGAGACCTGGAAGGAGATCACGCGCAACAAGGGGCTCCCGTCCAAGGGGCTCGTCG
>CAZHAG010000177.1:0-4799 GCA_964529705.1 uncultured Gemmatimonas sp.
CGAGCGCGCGGACGGCATCGTCGTCCCGGTCCCCGGCCTGGCCGAGCAGCAGGCCGAGGCGGCCGCCGGGCCCCGCGACCCGCGCCGCCGCGAGCAGCGCCGCGAGCCCGTGCGGGTTGTGCGCGTAGTCGAGCCAGACCCGCACGCCGTCCACCTCGAAGCGCTCAAGGCGGCCGGGGTTGTCCTCGTTCGCCGCGCCGAAGGTGCGGAGCGTGGCGGTGATCACCGCGTCCGGTACGCCGAGCGCCTGGGCCACGTGCGCGGCGCCGATCGCGTTCATCACGTTGTAGGGGGCGGCGCCTCCGAGCGTGAGGGGCATCTCCGCGGGCACCGGCACCGCTGCGGGCGGCGTGGCGGCGCCGAACCACTCGAGCCGCACGGACAGCCCGGCCGCGGCTGCGCGCAGCACGCGGTCGTCGCCGTTGAGGACGAGCGTGCCGTCGGCGCCGAGCGCGCGCGCCACGCCGAGCTTGGCCTCCGCCAGCGCCTCGGGCGTGCGGATGCCGTAGTCCCCGAAGTGGTCGGCGGCGATGTTCGTCACGATCGCGGCCCGTGCGCGCGGCACGACGAGCCCGCGGCGCAGGAGGCCGCCGCGCGCCGCCTCCAGCACCGCGGCGGTGACGGAGGGATCGCGCAGGACGCGCCGCGCCCCCGCGGGACCGCTCCAGTCCCCGGTCTCCACCTGCTCTCCGCCGATGACGACGCCGTCGCTGCAGCAGAGGCCGACGCGGTGGCCCGCGCCTTCGAGCATCGCCGCCACCAGGCGCACCGTGGTCGTCTTGCCGTTCGAGCCGGTCACGAGCGCGACGGGGATCGTGCCGAGCTCCCCCCACGGGACGTCGGCGGCGTCGGGGAGCTCGCGCGCTGGCCAGGTCTGGGCGCGATGGCCATAGCCGAGCGTGATCTCGTCGTCGTCGAGCAGGAGAGGCACCGATTCGCGAGCGGCCCGTTCGGCGAGCGCGAGGAGCGCAGGGTTCGACTCCCGGCCCGCGCGCTCGCGGAGCTCGGCGATCGCGTCCGGGAGCGCCGACGGGAGGCGCTCGGCGTCCGGGGATTCCGCGCGCGCGCGCCGCTCGCCGTCGGTGGCCGCGCCGACCCAGGCCCACTCGTTCACGAGCGTGGCGGTGAGCAGGAGGTCGATCGGCGCGGTGAAGGCGAGCATGGCACGCGCGCCGTCTCGGCGGGCCGTGGGAAGGCTCGCCCAGCCGACGGCGCCCGCGAGGGCCTCGACGCGCTCCCGCCAGAGGGCGAGCTCGGCGTCGGCGCGCGCGGGGTCGAGCGACGCCTCGAGGACGACGCCGGGCGCCTCCAGCCAGAGGCTGGGGCCGAAGAGCCGGCGCGAATCGTCGAAGAGCGGGAGCGGTGGCTCGGCGGACACGGGTCCGCTCAGTCGTCGCTCTCGCGCGCGAGCCGCACGCCGCGGTCGTCGCGGACGAGGGTGCCGAGGTCGGCGGGGAGTGGGGCGCGTCCCGCGTTCGGCGGGCGACCGTCGGTCCGCGAGGCAAGTGTCGCAGCCTGCGTCGCGGCGCGCGGCACCGCGTGCTCCGCCGTCACCGGCCGCGCCGACCCGTCGGGGCGGAAGTGGATGATCTGCTTCCAGCAGCGCACGATCGCGTCGCCGAAGACGAGCACGAGGTCTCCCGCGCGCGCCATCCGGAGCGCGGCGTCCACCGCCTCCTGCTCGTCCGGGATGACCGAGATCCGCTCCGCATCGACGCCGGCGGCCTTGAGGGCCGCGGACATGATCGCCGGCACCTCGTCCCCGTCGCGGCCGCGCAGGCGGTCGTCGCGGCGGCAGATGTAGTGGTCGAAGAGCCCCGCGGTCGCGCCCGCGATCTCACGGAGGTCCTCGTCGCGGCGGTCGCCGGGGCCGGCGAGCACCACGATCCGGCGTCCCTTCACGTCGAGCCGCGACGCGAGCTCCGCCATCGCCCCCACCGCGTGCGCGTTGTGGCCATAGTCGAGGATCACCTTGAAGGGATGCTCGTCGTAGACGTTCGTGCGCCCCGGCGCCTGGAAGAAGGTCGTGTCGAAGGTGCGCAGTCCCTGCCGGATCGTCTCGAGCTTGAGTCCCATCGAGAACGCCATCGCCGCCGCGAACATCGCGTTGCTCACGTTGTGGTGCGCCCGCCCCTCGATCGTCGCCGGGATCAGGTGCGTCCAGAGGAGCGGGATGTGCGCGCCCTTGTCGTAGATCGTGATCATCTGGCCGTTGATCCCGCTCTCGAGCGAGACGGCGCGTCCCCCGGCGCGGATGTGCTCGCGCACCAGCGTGTGCTCGGGGTCCGTGGTCACGTAGCAGAGGTGCTTCGCCTCCGTGTACGACGCCATCTTGAGGCAGAGGGGGTCGTCGGCGTTGAGCACCGCCGCGTCGCGCGCGACCTCGACCACCACGCGCTTCACCTCGGCCAGCGCCTCGAGCGTGTCGACCCCCTTCATCCCGAGGTGGTCCGAGCGCACGTTGAGCACCGCGCCCACGTTCACGTACCGCGTCCCCATCCCGGCGCGGAGGAGCCCGCCGCGCGCGACCTCCAGCACCGCGACGTCGATCGCGGGGTCGCTGAGCACCGTGCGCGTGGCGACGGGGCCCGTCATGTCCCCCTCCACCGTGCGCTGGCCGTCGATGTAGACGCCGTCGGTGGTGGTGAGGCCCGGCGTCATCCCGCCCATCTTGCAGATGTGGGCGAGCATCCGCGCGGTGGTGGTCTTGCCGTTCGTGCCCGTCACCGCGGCGATCGGCACCACGGTCGGCTGGCCCGCGGGGAAGAGCATGTCGATCACCGGCCCCGCCACGTCGCGCGCCTTCCCCTCGCTCGGCGCGCTGTGCATCCGGAACCCCGGCGCCGCGTTCACCTCGCAGATCGCCCCGCCGTGCTTCTTGTACGACTCCGTGATGTCGGGGGTGAGGAAGTCCACGCCCCCGACGTCGAGCCCCACGGCCTGGATCGCGCGCACCGCCATGTCGGCGTTGTCGGGGTGGATGATGTCCGTCACGTCGGTCGCGGTGCCGCCGGTGGAGAGGTTGGCGGTGGAGCGGAGTGCGACCACCACCCCCGCCTCCGGCACCGACGCCGCCGTGAGTCCGGCCTTCTCGAGCAGCCGCTCCGCCTGCGCGTCGAGCGCGAGGCGGGTGAGCACCTTCTCGTGCCCGATGCCGCGGCGCGGGTCCTTGTTCACGATCGCGACGAGCTCCGCGATGGTGTGCGTTCCGTCCCCCACCACGTGTCCCGGCGTGCGCTTGGTGGCCGCCACGAGCGCGCCGTTCACCACGAGCAGCCGATGGTCGTCGCCGGTGACGAAACTCTCCACCAGCACCGAGCGCGAGACGTCCTGCGCCGCCGCGAAGGCCGCGCGCACCGCCTCGTCCGTGGTGAGGTGGATCGCCACCGCGCGCCCATGGTTCCCGTTGTACGGCTTCACCACCACCGGGTAGCCGATCCGCCTCGCCGCGCGCGACGCGTCGTCGGCGGTGCGCACCAGCTCCTGCTGGGGCACCGGGAGGCCGTGCATCGCGAGGAGCTGGTTGGTCTCCTCCTTGTCGCCGGCGATCTCCACCGCGATGTGCGAGGTGCGCCCCGTGATCGTGGCCTGGATGCGCTGCTGGTATTTGCCGTACCCCAGCTGCACGAGCGACTGGTTGTTGAGCCGGAGCCAGGGGATGCCGCGCTTCTCCGCCGCCTGCACGAGCGATGCGGTGCTCGGCCCCAGGGCCCGGCGCTGGGCGAAGCGGATGAAGGCGTCCCGCTCCGCGTCGAAGTCGAACGGCTCGTCGGTGTCGCGCATCCGGCGGAGCTGTACCGGAAGGAGCGAGTCGATCAGGTCCAGCGCGAGGGTGCCCGCGGCCAGCCCCTCGTCGCGCTGCTCGTACTCGTAGACCACATGATAGTGGCCCGGCTTCCCCGTCCCGCGCGTCTTCCCGAACGTGACCTTGATGCCCGCCGCGTTCTGCAGCTCGATCGCGACGTGCTCGAGCACATGGCCGAGCCAGGTGCCCTCGTCCTCGGTCATGCGGCGGACGAAGCCGCCGGGCTCGCCGTAGGAGCAGCCATGCTCGGCGAGCCCGGGGAGGGCTGCCAGGAGCGCGTCCGTGAACGGCTTCCCGAGCCGCGCCGTCGGCCACTCCTCGAGCGCGCCGAGGTCGAGTTCCAGCCGGATGACGGGGAAGTGGGCGTAGAGTGACGGCCCGACGTAGACGGATCGGTCGACGATGCGCATGGGCCTAAAGCTGCATCTCAGACCTTGTCGACCGCGAGGGCACCGGCGGAGGCCTTCCGCGTGTGGAGGTTGAAGGTCGCGCCGCGTATCAGGACGTGGAGGGTCAGCCCCAGCATCGACACGGGGTCCTCGGGGCCGGCCTGGTCCATCGACGAGAACTTGAGGTGGTCGGCGTCCACCACGGTGAGCGTGCCGCTCCCCTCCACCTCCACGGTCTGGTCGGGCGCGATGAACGCCGCGGTGTCCTCGTCCAGCCCCAGCCCGATCAGGAAGGGGTTGAACGCCAGCGCCGTGATGAGCCGTCCCAGCCGGTTCCGCTGCGTGAAGTGCTGGTCGATCACCACGCGGTTCGTGAGCCCGAGCCCGGGGGCGAGGGTGACCGACCGCGCGTGCGGGGTCACGTTGTCCTCGCCGAAGGCGATCATGTGCTCCGAGAGGAAGCTGGCCCCCGCGCTCGTGCCGCAGACGTGCACGCCGCGCGCGTTCATCTCGCGGATCTTCCGCGAGATGTCGGTGCCGCCGAGCATGGTGGAGAGCCGGAGCTGGTTCCCCCCCGTGATGAAGACGCCGTCGCACTCCTCGAG
>CAZHAG010000178.1:0-4772 GCA_964529705.1 uncultured Gemmatimonas sp.
GGACCGGCGTGGATGCAGGTGCGCCCGGTGGTCGTGCTGGCCGGGGGCGGCGAGGTGCACGCGTGGATCTACCCGGATAGCGCTGCGCGGCGCCGCGTGACGGAGTCGCTGGACCCGGTGACAGGAGCCCCGCCCGGCACCGTCACTCCCTTCGCGGCGCCGATGCGATTCCTGGTGCAGAACAACCTCGCCGCCGTGGTCACGGGGGGACGCGAGACGAACCAGGAGCGGATCGTGCTCGCGTTGCAGGCCGGACTCCCGATCGCGTCGGGGGACCCGGCACCGCCCCCCTGACACGGCGTGACGGATGGGCACCCGCCGGCCCGGGACCGTGTATTGTTCGGTCGTCGCCGCCCCCACCGTCCCCAGGTCCCGAGTCGTCCATGTTGCCGCGCGCCCTCAGACGCACGCTCTCCCTGACGCTGCTGCTCGCCGTCCCGCTCGGCGCGCAGGGCCTGCCCAGGGCGCAGTCCTTGGCGGCTCGGCATGATTCCCTCGTGGGTGGGCGCGCCACGCTCGAGGCGCACCAGAGCGTCCGGATGATCGGCTCGTTCTCGCTCGCCGCCGCCGGGATCGATGCGCCACTCGAGATCCTCAAGGTCCGCCCGAACAAGTACCTCTTCCGCACCTCGATGGGGCAACTGGGGGAACTGCTCTCCGGCTACGACGGGCGCACCGCCTGGGTGATCCAGCCCGGCCAGGGGCCGATCGTCCTCGAGGGCGCGCAGGCGGAGCAGGTCGCGGAGCAGGGGGACTTCTTCGGCGACCTGCACGACACCACGAAGTTCGAGAACATGGAGACGCTCGTGGAGACCGAGTTCGAGGGTCGCCGCGCCTACAAGGTGAGGCTGGCCCGGCGGAACGGAACGGTCGTCCACGAGTACTTCGACGTGGAGACCGGCCTCAGCGCCGGCGGCTCCACGAGCGTCCCGACGCCGCTGGGCCCGATGGAGATGGTGACGGTGCTCTCGGACTACCGCGAGTTCGGCGGGATGCGGGTCGCGACTCGCGTGGTGCAGAAGAACCCGCAGTTCGAGGTGGTGCTGTCGATCGTCAGCGTGGAGTTCGACACGATCGATCCGTCGGCCGTGGCGCTGCCGGAGTCCGTGAAGGCGCTCGTCAAACCCTGAATCACCCCGTCAACCAGAGGTCCGCATGTTCCGCCCGATCGTCCGTATCGCCCTCGTCCTCGCCATCGCCGCTCCCGCGCTCGCCGCGCAGCAGGCCAAGGCCCCGATGGACTCCCATCAGCACGGCGCCGTGAAGCTCGACGCCGAGATGGCCGACCACTTCAAGGGCATCCCGCTCACCGAGGCGCAGGTGAAGCAGGTGATGGCCATCAAGGCCAGGCACCACGACGCGATGGATGCCCTCAAGAAGGACGCCAAGGACCAGAACGATCCCGCGCTGAAGGCCGCGCTCAAGCAGCACATGGACGCGGAGCACGCCGAGTTCAAGGCGATGCTGACGCCGGAGCAGTACAAGAAGTTCGAGGAGAACATGGCCTCCCATCACGCCGCCGAGGCGAAGGGCGAGGCGAAGCACGCGATGGACCACGACATGGGCGGGATGAAGCACGACGCCAAGGAGAAGGCCGAGAAGGCGAAGCCCGCCGCGGGCACGAAGAAGCCGTAGTCAGTCCTCGCCCTTCCAGCGCCGGTCGCGCTTCCGCGCCGACCGGCGCTTCTTCGTCTCCACCCGGCGCGCCTGCGCCGCGCGCGACGGCTTGGTGGGCCGACGGACCTTTGGGATCACGAGCGCCGCCCGGACGACGCTCGCGAGGCGCTCCAGGGCGAGCTCCCGGTTCCGGCTCTGACTGCGGGTGTCGGCCGCGACCACGCGCAGTGCGCCGCGTGAGTCGAGCCGGCTGGCGAGCACCGCGCGCAGGCGCTCGCGCTGGGCCTCGGAGAGCGCCGCGGACTCCGCCATCCGCCACACCACCTCCACCCGCGTGGAGGTCTTGTTGACGTGCTGTCCGCCGGGCCCACCCGCGCGCGTCGCACGGATCTCCAGTTCCGCGGCGGGAATGGAGACCCGTGCATTCACGGCGAGCGCGCCGTCGTCGGTCCAGGGGCCGGAGTCGGTCATCGTGACGGGGGAGCGTTGCAGAATGCCACGGCGTTCGTCTCTTTCAAGTCGTGGCGGAATGCAATAGCGGAGAGTGCCGTTGGCCCTGCTTCAACTGACAACCGACGATCGGACGCACGCCGTGCTGGATCCGCGCCGACTGCTGCGGTGGATCTACCTCGGCCGCGTGAGCGTGGCCACGGTCAGCTTCGCCGTCGCGCTGCTCTCGGCACTCGAGTCGGATCCGCTGCGCACCCTCGTCGCGACCGTCCCGTTCGTGACGGCGATGGGTCTCACCGCCATCTCGTTCATGCGCACGGAAGTTAACGGTCGCCAGCCGGGTCCGGGCTTCCTCTACGCGCAGCTGGTCCACGACCTCTTCCTGATCACCTCGGTGGTGCACCTCACGGGGGGCGCGGAATCGCAGTTCTCCGCGCTCTACATCCTGGTGATGGCGGCCGCCGCGCTCCTCCTCCCGATCGGCAGTTCGCTCCTCCTCGCGATGCTGGGGAGCGTGCTCTTCGTGGGGGACGCCTTCCTGGTGAGCGAGGGGGAGCTCTCCGTCTCGCTCGTGCTGCAGCTCGGCGTCTTCACGCTCGTGGCCGTGGGCACCGGCTACATCGCCGCGCGGCTCCAGCAGGCTGGGGAAGGGCGCGAGCGCCTGCAGGCGGAGCTCGCGCGGGTGCAGCTCCGGGCCGCGGACATCCTGGCGAACATCCGCGCCGGGATCATCACGGTCGACGGCGCCGGCCGTCTCCTCTATGCGAACCCGGGGGCCGAGGCGCTCCTCGGCGGTCCGCTCGACGGGCTCCTGGGGACGCCGGTGCTGGACAGGATCCGCCACACCGCGCCCGGCGTGGCCGACGCGATCGAGGCGCACCTCGAGGCGGGACAGGTCACGAGCCGGCGCGAGGGGGTGCTGCTCCGGAACGGTCGCGCCGTGCCGATCGGGATCACCACCACCTCCGTGAGCGGGGACCTGCGGCAGGAACGGAGCGCGACGACCGCGATCTTCCAGGACATCTCGGACCAGAAGCGGATCGACGCGCTGCACCTGCGCGCGCAGCGCCTCGAGGCCGTGGCCGAGCTGAGCGCGTCGCTGGCGCACGAGATCAAGAACCCGCTGGCGAGCATCCGGAGCGCGGTCGAGCAGATCTCCGACCGCCGCGCGGCCACGGACGACGAGCGGACGCTCGGGGCGCTGATCGTGCGGGAGTCGGACCGTCTCTCGCGCCTCCTCTCCGAGTTCCTCGATTTCGCGCGGGTGCAGGTGGCGCGGCGCGACCGGCTGGACCTCCGCGCGGTGGTGCAGGGCGCCACCGACCTGGCGGTCGCGCACCCCGAGCGGGGCGCGCAGGTGCGCATCGCGCTGCGCCTGCCCCCGGAGCCCGCCGTGATCGAGGGGGACGAGGACCTCCTGCACCGCGCGATCTTCAACCTGATCCTGAACGCGCTGCAGGCGTCGCCCGAGCGCGCGGAGGTGCGCGTGACGCTCCGGCAGCTGGAGCCCGCCGAGCTTCCCGACGGACTCTCGTTCCGCGGGCCGGCCCTCTCGCTCGAGGTGCGCGACGCCGGCTCCGGCATCGCGCCCGAGGTGCAGGCGCGGCTCTTCGAACCCTTCATCACCACCAAGGCGGGCGGTTCGGGCCTCGGGCTCGCGATCGTCCATCGTGCCATCGAGGCGCACACCGGCGTGATCCTCGTGGACAGCGAGCCCGGCGGCACGCGGTTCACCGTGCTCCTCCCCGCCTCGACCGCTCCTTCCGGAGAACTCGCGTGACCGACCGCACCACCGCACCCACCGTCCTCATCGTCGACGACGAGACGGGGATCCTGCAGACGCTGGAGATCCTCCTGCGGGCCGAGGGCTTCATCCCGCACGTGGCGCAGGGGGGCAAGGCGGCGCTCGAGCGGATCCCCGCGCTCTCGCCCGACATCGTGCTGAGCGACGTGCGCATGCCGCAGGTGACGGGCGTGGAGGTCCTCGCGGCGGCCAAGGCGCACGACCCCGAGGTCCCCGTGATCCTGATGACGGCGCAGGCCACGCTGCAGACCGCGATGCAGGCCGTGAACGAGGGCGCCTTCTACTACATCCAGAAGCCGTTCCGCAACGACGAGATGCTCGCGATCCTGCGGCGCGCGGCGGAGCACCGGCAGCTGCGCGCCGAGAACAGCTCGCTCAAGAAGGAGATCAAGCGGCGCGAGCGGCGCACGGCCGGCGCGCCGATCGGCAACAACCGCTCCTGGCTCGAGGTGCTGCGGCTGGCCGAGGCGGTGGCGCCGACCGACTCGACGGTGCTCGTGACCGGGGAGTCGGGGACCGGCAAGGAGGTGGTCGCGCGCTACATCCACGACCTCTCCAACCGATCCGAGGCCTCCTTCAACTCGATCAACTGCGGCGCGCTCCCCGAGGGACTGCTCGAGAGCGAGCTCTTCGGCCACGTGAAGGGGTCGTTCACCGGTGCCGTGAAGGACAAGGAAGGGCTCTTCACGGCCGCCGCGGGAGGCACCTTCTTCCTGGACGAGATCGGGGAGACGACGCCAGCCACGCAGGTGAAGCTCCTCCGCGTGCTGCAGCACCGCGAGGTGATCCCCGTGGGCGCCACCGATCCGATCCCGATCGACACCCGCATCATCGCGGCGACCAACCGCGACCTCGAGGAGGAGATCAAGCGCGGCGCCTTCCGCCGCGACCTCTTCTACCG
>CAZHAG010000179.1:0-4641 GCA_964529705.1 uncultured Gemmatimonas sp.
AACCCCTGACCTCTTGAATGCCATTCAAGCGCTCTCCCAACTGAGCTACGCCCCCGATGCCCCGACCGCTGTACCACCTGCTGCACCACCCGCGCCGAGCCCGGCTCGGCCTCCCGCCGACGCGCCGCACAGAGCGAAAATCGCGCGCGACAGGAACCAAAAAAGCTATCCGAGGGTAACTCATGGGTCAAGGCGCTTCACTGGCGCTGACGACGATTCTGCGTAAGTTTGGGTTCGCACCATCACACTCGATTTTTTTCCCGACCGCTGTCGCGGTTCAGGACTACATAAGAAATGGCAACCGAAGTGAAGCGCCGGAAGCGCCGCTCGGCCCCCGCGGGGATCGCCCCCAGCGAGCCGGAGCGTGACATCCTCGACCAGTACCTGTACGAGGTCTCGACCTACCCGCTGCTCAAGGGCAACGAGGAGATCGAGGTCGCGCGCAAGATCCGCGCGGGCGACGCGGACGCCCTCCAGGAGCTCGTGAAGCGCAACCTGCGCTTCGTGATCTCCGTCGCGAAGAAGTACCAGAACCGCGGCCTCCCCCTCATCGACCTGATCGGGGAAGGCAACGTCGGCCTCCTCACCGCCGCACGGAAGTTCGATCCCGACCAGGGCGTGAAGTTCATCTCCTACGCCGTCTGGTGGATCCGCCAGGCGATCCTCTCGTCGCTCGCGCGCCAGGGGCGCACGGTGCGCGTGCCGCTCAACCGCACCGCGGACCTCTCGCGCATCATCAAGGCGTCCGAGCTCCTCCGCCAGAAGCTGCGGCGCGAGCCCACCCCCGAGGAGCTCTCGCAGCTCACCGGGCTCTCCGTGGACGTCGTGCAGTCGCTCGCCGCGCTCAACACCGGCGACGTGCGCCTCGACGCGCCGATGGACCCGGACGGCGACCGCTCGCTGATCGAGCGCTTCGTGGCCGACGAGATGCCCGATCCCGAGGACGAGGCGATGAACCGCTTCCTCAACGATGAGATCGAGCACGCCCTCGGCACGCTCCCCCCGCGCGACGCGAAGGTCCTCCGCCTCTACTTCGGGCTCGAGGGCGGGCGCGAGCACACCCTCGAGGAGATCGGCTCCATGCTCGGCGTCACGCGCGAGCGGGTCCGCCAGCTCCGCGACCGCGCGCTCAAGCGGCTGCGCGAGGGGGATGTGGGGAAGGCGCTGGGGTCGTTCGCGGCATAACGGCAGATGTGAGGTGGGAGGTGTGAGGGGGCGGCCCGTGCGGGTCGCCCCCTTCGCGTTCAGGCTCTCGGCGCGCGCGAATGGTGCGGAGTCGCGGCATGCCGTCCATATTCCCTCCCACCTCCCACCTCCCACCTCCTCCCTGTGATCCGGTTCGACAACCTCCACAAGGCCTTCGGCACCAACGAGGTCCTGCGCGGCTTCTCCCTCGACGTCAACGAGGGGGAGACGATGGTCGTCATCGGATACTCCGGCTCTGGGAAGAGCGTGGCGATCAAGCACATCGTCGGGCTCCTCGAGCCCGACGCGGGGTCGGTCCACGTCGACGGGCTCGACGTCGCCACCCTCACGCGGCAGGAGCTCTACGCGCTGCGCGCGAAGATCGGGTACGTGTTCCAGTTCGCGGCGCTCTTCGACTCGGTGACCATCGCCGACAACGTCGCGATGGGGCTTCGCAAGCAGGGGCTGCTCTCCGAGCTTGAGATCGCCGAGCGCGTGCACGAGGCGCTCAACCTCGTGGACCTCGAGGACGATGTCGGGAGCAAGCTTCCCGCCGAGCTCTCGGGCGGGATGCGTAAGCGCGTCGGCATCGCCCGCGCCATCGCGCTCCGGCCGAAGTACCTGCTCTACGACGAGCCCACCACCGGGCTCGACCCGGTCACGAGCGCGATCATCGACGCGCTGATGGTCCGCATGCAGAAGCAGCTCGGAGTCACGGGGATCGTCATCACGCACGACATGCGGAGCGCTTACACGGTCGGCACGCGCATCGCCATGCTCTACGAGGGTCGCGTGCAGCAGGTCGGCACCGTGGACGAGATCAAGCACTCCACGGACCCCCTCGTGCGGCAGTTCGTCGAGGGGCGGGCGGAACTCGAGCCGGTCGGGGGCACCGGCCGGTGACATCCCGGCGCGCGGCGCGCGAGGAGGTCTCGGCGGGCGGTATCGTCTTCCGCCGCGACGGGGAGCGCACGCTCTACCTCCTCATCCGCGACTCATACCGGAACTGGGGGTTCCCCAAGGGGCATCTCGAGGAGGGGGAGGCGCCCGCCGCCGCCGCGCTTCGCGAGGTGGGGGAGGAGACCGGACTCGCCGCGCTCGAGCTGCGCGGGGCGATCGAGACCATCGACTGGGAGTTCCGGTTCCGCGGCCGCCGCATCCACAAGGTCTGCCACTTCTTCCTCATCGAGACTCCAGAGCAACGCACGGCGCCGCTCCGCGCGGAGGGGATCACCGCCTGCCGGTGGGCATCCTTCGAGCAGGCGGAGGCCATGATCGCGTACGAGAACGCGCGCGGGCTGCTCCGGCTGGCGCGCGCCCTCCTGCATGGGGAGCGCACCCCTGTGCCGCGGCCGGTGCACTGACCGGTGCCCGAGGCCTTGCTCGGACCGCTCCCGCCACCCTCGATCGCGGCGTTCACCGCACGCGAGCGTGCCCGGGACGTCCTGAAGCGCGGGTTCCCGCGCCGGCGCGGCCGTCTCGGACTCGTGCGCTCGCGCGCCGAGCTGCTTGCGGCGCTGCGCTCGGACCTCGTGGACGCGGTGGTGGTCGACCTCGCACAGCCGTCGGAGGAACACTGGGAGGTCGCCGCGCTGGCCCGCGACTTCCCGAGCATCCCCTTCTTCGCGCTCGCGCCGCTCCGCCCGGCGGAGGCGCCGCACGCCGCGCGGGCCTGCACCGAGTTCGAGTTCGCCGACGTGCTCGCGGAGGGAGTGGATGACGCGATGCAGCGTGACCTGGTGCTCCCGCACACCTTCACCGTGCGCTTCGCCGCCACCCTGCAGGATGCGGACGAGCCGCTGGGGCTGCACGAGGACATCCAGCGCCAGGTCTGGCGCCTGATCGTCGCGCATGGCGGACGCACCGTCCGGACGGAGACGCTCGCCGCGGCAGCCGGCCTCACCCGTGAGCATCTCAGCCGGCGCTTCTCCGCGAACGGCGCGCCCAACCTCAAGCGGGTGATCGACCTCGCACGCCTGCTGGCGGCCTCGGACCTCGCGAAGAACCCCGGATTCGACCTCCCCGACATCGCGCGGGTGCTGGGGTTCGCCTCGGCGACGCACCTCTCCGGCAGCTGCCAGCGGGTGATCGGGGTGCGGTCGACCTCGCTGGCGCGCCTCCGGCCGGGCGACCTGATCGACCGGTTCCTGCGGCAGGGGCGGGGCCGGTCCAGGAGCGGGGCGCAGTAGCCCCGGACGCGGGGTGTTGCAGGAGTCCCGGACTTGTGATATTTTTCACAAGCTCCACCGGAAACGCGTCCGGATCGAGACCGACCATCGTCCGTCCCTCGCGCGCCCACCGTCCCATCGCTTCGCGCCAGACCGTCGACACACCCACGCTCTTCCCCAAGACACATGGCTTCCCAGACGTCGCTCCGCCCCGGTGAGATCAAGGACATCCTCCTCCGCGAGATCGAAGCGGCGGACCTGAACACCCTCGATGTCGAGGAAGTCGGTTCCGTCCTCGAGGTGAAGGACGGCATCGCCCGCATCTACGGCCTCCAGAAGGCGATGGCCGGCGAGATGCTCGAAATCAGGTCCTCCGAGACCGGCGAGACCATCACGGCCCTCGCGCTCAACCTCGAAGAGGACAACATCGGCGCCGTCATCCTCGGCGACTTCCTCCGCCTGAAGGAAGGGGACGAGGTCCGCCGCACCGCCCGCGTGCTCGAGGTCCCGGTCGGTCCGGCCATGATCGGCCGCGTGGTCGACGCGCTCGGACGCCCGATCGACGGCCAGGGCCCGATCGCCACCACCATGACCCGCAAGGTGGAGTCGGAGGCCCCGGGCATCATCGTCCGCCAGCCCGTCGGCGAGCCGATGCAGACCGGCATCAAGGCGATCGACGCGATGATCCCGATCGGCCGCGGCCAGCGCGAGCTCATCATCGGCGATCGCGGCACCGGCAAGACCGCCATCGCGGTCGACACGATCATCAACCAGAAGGGCCAGGGCGTCATCTGCGTCTACGTCGCGATCGGCCAGAAGGCCTCGACCGTCGCGTCCGTGGTGGAGAAGCTCAAGCAGGCCGGCGCGATGGAGTTCACGATCGTCGTCGTCGCCTCCGCGTCCGACCCGGCCCCGATGCAGTACATCGCCCCCTACTCGGGCGTCGCGATGGCCGAGTACTTCATGTACCACGAGGGGAAGCCGACCCTCGCCGTGTACGACGACCTCTCCAAGCAGGCCGCCGCGTACCGCCAGCTCTCGCTGGTGCTCCGCCGTCCGCCCGGCCGCGAGGCGTTCCCCGGCGACGTGTTCTACCTCCACAGCCGCCTCCTCGAGCGCGCCGCCAAGCTCTCCAACGACCCCAAGGTCGTGGACAACAAGACGATCTTCGCGCCGGGCGGCTCGCTCACCGCGCTCCCGATCATCGAGACGCAGGCCGGCGACGTCTCGGCCTACATCCCGACGAACGTCATCTCGATCACCGACGGCCAGATCTTCCTCGAACCCG
>CAZHAG010000180.1:0-3427 GCA_964529705.1 uncultured Gemmatimonas sp.
CTAACGGGTGTTAGACAGCCCTGCCCAATTCGGCCTACTCCCGCAGCTACCGAATTAGCCCGCGCTGTCTAATTGGTCCCGCCAATACTCACCGCGGCGCAAATCTTCGCAACACACGCGCATGAGCGACCTCGGTCGACTCCTGGGATGCAGCAATTCTCGGGCGAAGCGGCCGAAGGCGGAGTTAGGCAGACCTGTCTAATTGGGGACGCGCCAGCGGCGAACGCCCCTCGATCGCAAGAAGTTACGCCGCTCGCACCGGCAACCCACGCCTTCCGCGCTCGATCACGCCCCCTCCCAGCACCACGTCCCCATCATAGAACACCACCGACTGCCCGGGCGTGATCGCGGGCACGGAGACGTCGAGCGCGACCTCGACCTCCCCCGCCTCGCTGCGGAGAAGGGTGCCGGGAACGGGCTTGGCACGGTGGCGGATGCGGACCTGGATTGGGGCGCCGTCGGCCGGCGTGGTGGAGACGAGCCAGTTCACTTCCTTGGCGACGAGGCCGCGGCCGAGGAGCTCCTCGCGCGGGCCGATCACCACGGCACGGTCGGCAGGGCGGAGGGCGACGACGAACATCGGCGCGGACGACCCGCCGGGGAGGCGGCGGCGCTGGCCGACGGTGTAGCGCGCGAATCCCTCGTGCGTGCCGACAACGGTCCCGTCGCTCGTGACGATCGGTCCAGGGGAGAGGGCGGGGGAGCCGGCGGGGAGTTCGCGCTCGAGCACCTTCACGTAATCGCCGTCGGGCACGAAGCAGATCTCCTGGCTCTCCGGCTTCTCGGCGGTGAGCACGCCGAGCTCGCGCGCGAGGGCACGCGTCTCGGACTTCGTCATGCTGCCGACGGGGAGGAGCATCCGGCCGAGCACGGCGCGGTCGATGCCCCAGAGGAAATAGGTCTGGTCCTTGGCGTCGTCGAGTCCGCGCATGAGGCGTCCGTCGGCGACACGGGCATAGTGGCCGGTCGCGATGTAGGGGGCCTCGATCGCGTCGGCCTTCTCGAGGAGGTCGCGGAACTTGGTGAAGGTGTTGCAGCGCACGCAGGGGATGGGGGTGCGCCCGGCGGCGTACTCGTCCACGAAGTCCTGCAGCACGTCGCGCCCGAACCGGTCCTGCAGGTTGAGCACGTAGTGTGGCACGCCCAGCGCCTCGGCCACCCGCCGCGCGTCGTTCACGCTGTCGAGCGAGCAGCAGGGCCGGTCGGGCACCTCACCGCCGTCGTGGAAGAGCTTCATCGTCACGCCGACGACGTCGTACCCCTCGCGCACGAGGAGGGCGGCGGCGACCGACGAGTCGACGCCGCCGGACATGGCGACCAGGACGCGCGGACCCCGGCTCACGCCGCTCCCGCAAGCCCTCGCGCCTTCTGGATCAGGGCGGGGAAGAGCTCCGCGACACGCGCGATGTCGGGTTCGGTGGTGAGAGAGCCGAGGCTCATGCGGATCGCCGCGCTGGCGAGGTCGGCACGTACGCCCATCGCGGAGAGTACATGTGAAGGCGTGATGCTCCCGCTCTGGCAGGCGGAGCCGCTCGAACAGGCGACACCCTGCAGGTCGAGCGCCATCAGCAGCGACTCTGAATCCGTGCCGGGCACGGAGACGTTCAGGATGTGCGGCGCGCGCTTCGCGCTGCGGCCATGCACCATCGCGTCAGGCACGCGCGCGACGAGTGCGGCCTCCAACCGGTCGCGCAGCGCCTCGAGCTCCTTCCAGTGCGCCTCACGCTCGGCCACCGCGAGTTCCATCGCCGTGGCGAGGCCGACGGCCGCCGCGACGTTCTCGGTGCCCGGGCGACGCCCCCGGTCCTGCATCCCGCCGAAGAAGAGGGGCTCGAGCGGGGTGCCGCGCCTGATATAGAAGGCGCCGATCCCCTTGGGCGCGCCGAGCTTGTGGCCGCTGACCGAGACGAAGTCGAAGGGCACCTTCTTCGCGTCCACCTCCACCTTGCCGAACGCCTGCACGGCGTCGGTGTGGAAGACGCCCCCGGCGGCCTTGGTGAGCGCGGCGAGCTCCTCGATCGGCTGGATCACGCCGGTCTCGTTGTTGATCCACATCACCGAACAGAGCGCGACGTCGTCGCGGAGCTGGGCCTTCGCGTCCGCGAGGTCCACGGCCCCCGAGGCCTCGACCTTGAGGAGCCGCTCCTCGGCCCCCTCCTTCGCGGCCTGGTGCACACTCTGCAGCACGGCCTTGTGCTCGATCGGCGAGGTGACGACGGCCTTCCGCCCCTTCGCCTTCAGGATCCGCCAGCCGCCGAGCACGGCGAGGTTGTCCGCCTCGGTGCCGCCGGAGGTGAAGCAGACCTCGTCGGGGGCGGCGCCGAGGCAGCGGGCCACGCGCTCGCGCGCCTCGTCGAGCGCGGCCCGGGCCTCGCGCCCCCAGCGGTGCGTGGACGAGGGGTTGCCGAAGCGCGGACCATAGAAGGGCGCCATCGCCTCGAAGACCTCCGTGCGCACGGGAGTCGTCGCGGCATGGTCGAGATAGATGGGAGTCTGGGCCATGGACGGAATATAGGGGCTCAGGCCCCGCGGGTGACCCCGCTCGTGGACCTGCCGGGGGCCCTGCGAGGGCGCTACGCCGCCTTCGCTTCCTCTGGTGCCGAGGCCTTGTACACCACCGCGGCGGCGAGCCCGCCGAGCACGGGGCCGATCGCGTAGATCCACGCCATCGGCGACGGGTCGTAGCCGACGAGGGGCTCGAAGATGGCGGTCATCAGGCCCACCGCGGGATTGAACGCGCCTCCCGTCAGGGCCCCGAAGGCGAAGGCGCCCGCCATCACCGTACCGCCGATCGCGATGCCGAAGTAGCCGTTCCCTGCGGTCCCCTTGGTGAACGCCACGTTGAGGATCACCCAGGCGAGCACGAAGGTCATGATCGCCTCGCCCGTCACCGCCTTCCACGCGGTGACGCCCTCCCCGGGCTCGACGTGCATGGGGAACCCGTTGAACTTGTAGACGAAGAACGCGGCGACGAGCGCGCCGAAGGACTGGGCGACGACGTAGGGCACGACCTCGCGCGTGGGGATGGCGCCCCGGATCCAGACGGCGATGGTCACCGCCGGATTGTAGTGCGCGCCGGAGACATGGCCGCCCGCGTAGACCACGGCCATCAGGGCGATCCCGACCGCCAGCGGCGCCGGCACGCCCTCCTGGACGCGCGCGAGGCCGATCGTGAGGACGAGCACGAAGGTGCCGATCGTTTCGGTGAGGAGCTTCGACGTCATGGCGGGGTCGGTGAGGGGCAGGGTGGTCCGGATCGCGAAGGTACGCGCTTCGGGCGGCGAGGGCCAGTCACGCTCATCCCCCTCGCCGGAGCGCGCTGACCACGGCCGTGATGGCGACGAGGAGGGAGAGCGCGGCGATCGCCCAGGGGAGCCAGGGGGGCGTGCTCCCGAGCGTGCGGGCCAGGGGGCCGCGCGTCCCCGCG
>CAZHAG010000180.1:3527-4620 GCA_964529705.1 uncultured Gemmatimonas sp.
GCCGGTGTTCGCCATCCCCTCGTGTGCGGAGTGAGACCGATCGTGTCACAGCGTGCCCTTCTCGTCGCCACCGGCCTCGCCCTCCTCGGCGCGAGCGCGTGCGCCCCCGCGTCGCGCGACCCCGTGCCCGGCGTGGCCCGCGATCTCGCCGAGCAGCGCGCACAGGCGATCTCGGACCTGCACTACCAGGTCGACCTGTACGTGCCCGCGGAACGCGACTCCGCCGTCACGGGGGAGATCACGATCTCGTTCGCGCTCAGCGACGCCCGCCGCCCGCTCGTGCTCGACTTCCGTGCCCCCCGCGACCACGTGCGCCGCGTGCGGCTCGACGGCGACTCGGTGGCGTACTCCCTCCCCGAGGATCACATCGTGATCCCGGCGTCGGCGCTCACCGAGGGCGTACACACGGTCACCGTGGGATTCCGGTCGACGGACGCGGCGCTCAACCGCAACGCGGACTTCCTCTACGCGCTCTTCGTCCCCGACCGCGCCTCCACCGCATTTCCCGTCTTCGAGCAGCCCGACCTCAAGGCACGCTTCCGGCTCGCGATCTCGATCCCGGCGGACTGGCAGGCGCTGAGCAATGGCGCCGAGACGCGCCGCGAGCGGGTGACCGTGGTCGCGAGCACCGGTGGCATGCTGGAAGAGCCCACGCGGGAGACGATCTTCTTCGCCGAGACGGAGCCGATCAGCACCTACCTCTTCGCCTTCGCCGCGGGGCGGATGCAGGTGGAACGCGCCGAGCGCGATGGCCGCGCGTTCACGATGTACCATCGCGAGACCGACGCGGCGAAGCTCGCGCGGAACCGCGACGCGATCTTCGACCTGCACGCCGCGGCGCTCCGCTGGCTGGAGGAGTACACGGGGATCCCGTACCCGTTCGGGAAGTTCGACTTCTTCGCTGTGCCCTCGTTCCAGTTCGGCGGGATGGAGCATCCGGGCGCGATCTGGTACCGCGCGGACGGGCTCTTCCTCGATCCCACGGCGACGCGCAACCAGGAGCTGGGGCGCGCGAGCCTGATCGCGCACGAGACCGCGCACATGTGGTTCGGCGACCTCGTCACGATGCGCTGGTTCAACGACGTCTGGATGA
>CAZHAG010000181.1:0-4543 GCA_964529705.1 uncultured Gemmatimonas sp.
TGGCGAAGTAGCGGTTGTGCGTGAGCTCGTGGATCACGGTGTTCACGAGGTCCACCGAGTCCGCGCGCAGCGTGCTCGAGAGGAGCGGGTCGTTGAACCACCCCAGCGTGCTGAACGCCGCCGCGGGCCTCAGGTACGTGTCATAGCCGTCCCTCGCGAGGTCGCGCTCGGCGCGTAGCGCGTCGTCCGTCTCGAAATACCCTTTGTACGGCACCCGCCCCACGACCGGGAACCACCAGGTCTTCGCCGAGAGCCGGTCCTTCCGCGCGCCGGAGAGCACGAGGAGGAGCGTGTCGCGGTCGAGCTGCGTGAACTGGGTGAACGCCTCCTTGGCCGGCAGCCCCAGCGAGTCCTCGGCGAAGGCCCGCGCCTCGAGCACGAGGGCGAGCTTGGCGCGGGTGGCCGGCGCGACGGTCGAGTCGCGCACGAGCCGCGTGATCGGCTGGCGCGCCCGCAGGATGCGCATCTCCTCCCACGCGCCGCGCGCGAGGTAGCGGCCGAGCGGCGTCGCCACCACGAGCACCGTGGCGCCGCCGACGATCCAGAGGAGCACGATCCCGATCCCGCCCCAGCGCAGCTTCAGCCGCCCTCCCGGCGTCAGGACGCGCCCGCGGCGCGTCGGTCGGTTTGTCAAGCGCGGACCCGCCCGATTTCCCATCGGTGGAAGATGCATCGATGGGGGCCGGAAGCTATCCTTACAGGTCCATGTCCTTCGTCCATCTCCACTGCCACTCCGAGTACTCGCTGCTGGACGGCGCGAACCGGATCGACGACCTGATCCGCCGCGCCCAGGAGTTCGAGCAGCCGGCCCTCGCGATCACGGACCACGGCAACCTCCACGCCGCCTGGGAGTTCCAGGAGAAGGCCGCCAAGGCGGGCGTGAAGCCGATCATCGGGATGGAGGCATATGTCGCCCCCGGCGACCGCCGGCAGCGCGGTCGCGCCACCCCCGGCGAGAAGAGCTACTTCCACCTCGTCCTCCTCGCCCGCGACCTCACGGGCTACAAGAACCTCGTCAAGCTCACCTCCCTCGCATACACCGAAGGCTTCTACGGGAAGCCGCGCGTGGACCGCGAGCTCCTCGCCAAGTACAACGAGGGGATCATCGTCTCCAGCGCCTGCATGGCGGGCGAGGTGGCGCAGCACCTGCTGGAGGGGCGGCACGACCAGGCGAAGGCGGCCGCCGAGTGGTACGCGGACGTCTTCAAGGACCGGTACTACCTCGAGGTCCAGGCGCACGAGGCCGGCGAGCAGCGGGCACTGAACGAGAAGGTCTTCCAGCTCGCCAAGGAGCTCTCCCTTCCGGTCGTCGCGACGAACGACGCGCACTTCCTGCGCAGCGAGGACCACGACGCGCACGACGTCCTCCTCTGCATCGGGCTCAAGAAGGACCGCCTCGACGCCGACCGGATGCGCTACGACAGCGGCCTCTACTTCAAGAGCGCCCCGGAGATCTCGGCGCACTTCAAGGGACGCACCGACGTCCTCGAGAACACCCTCGCCATCGCGGACTCGGTCGCGGTCAAGTTCGGCAAGAAGTACCACGTCCCCTCCTTCCCGCTCCCCAAGGGCGTCAAGACGGAGAACGACTACCTCGTCCAGCTCTCCGAGGCGGGCGCGCGGAAGCGCTACGGCGACGCGCTCCCCCCTGAGGTCGAGGAGCGGCTCCGCTATGAGCTCGACGTCATCACGCGCACGGGGTACGCCGGGTACTTCCTGATCACGGCCGACTTCATCCAGGCCGCGCGCGACAAGGGGATCCCCGTGGGACCCGGGCGCGGCTCGGCGGCGGGCTCGCTCGTCGCGTACGCGCTCGGCATCACGAACGTCTGCCCCCTCAAGTTCGACCTCCTCTTCGAGCGCTTCCTCAACCCGGAACGCGTCTCGATGCCCGACATCGACGTCGACTTCTGCGAGGAACGGCGCGGCGAGGTGATCGACTACGTCCGCGAGAAGTACGGCAAGGAGTCGGTCGGCCAGATCATCACCTTCGGCACCCTCAAGTCCCGCGCCTGCATCAAGGACGTGGGCCGCGTGCTCGGTTTCACCCCCGCCGAGACGGACGCGATCGCCAAGCTGATCCCGAACCAGCCGAACTTCTCGCTCACGGTGAAGGAGGCGATCGAGAAGGTCCCCGAGGTCGCGAAGCTCTACAATCAGGACGATCGCCACCAGCAGCTCTTCGACTTCGCCATCTCGCTCGAGGGGCTCTCGCGCCACGCCGGTGTGCATGCGGCCGGCATCGTCATCGCCCCCGGTCCGCTCGACGACTACATCCCCGTCTGCACCGCCGACTCCAAGGGCTCCGGCGCAGGCGACGACGAGCGCGTGGTCGTCACGCAGTACGACATGAACGCGCTCGAGAAGGCCGGGATGCTCAAGATGGACTTCCTCGGCCTCACCACGCTCACGATCATCAACGACACGGTGCGCGCCATCAAGGAGCGCCGCGGCGAGGATGTGGACGTGGACGCGCTCCCGCTCGACGACGTCCCGACCTACCGCCAGCTCCGCGCCGGCCGCACCGCGGGCGTCTTCCAGTTCGAGTCGCCGCTCGCCACCGACATGGTGCGCTCCATGCGCGCCGACCGCTTCGACGACCTCGTCGCCTCCAATGCGCTCATGCGCCCCGGTCCGCTCGACGCGGGGATGCACAAGGTCTACTGCCGGCGGAAGAAGGGGGAGGAGCCGGTCTCCTTCCAGCTCCCGGAGCTCGAGGAGATCCTCGCCCCCACCTACGGCGTCATCACCTACCAGGAACAGGTGATGCGCATCGCGCAGCGGCTCGCGGGGATCTCGCTCGCCGAAGCCGACGTGCTGCGCAAGGCGGTGGGGAAGAAGGACGCCGAGCTGATCCGGAAGGAGCTCGGCAAGTTCGTCGAGCTCGCCGTCGCCAAGGGCTTCGACAAGCACGTCATCGCGGACATCTCGGCCCAGATCGAGACCTTCGGCCGCTACGGCTTCAACAAGTCGCACTCGGTCGCCTACTCGATCCTCTCGTACCAGACGGCGTACCTCAAGACGCACTACACCCCCGAGTTCATGGCCGCGCTCCTCTCGGCTTGCATCGGGGACACCGACTCGGTGGTGAAGTACATCAACGAGGCGCGCGACCTGAACATGGAGATCCTCCCCCCCGACGTGAACGAGTCGGGGTGGAAGTTCACCGTGGTGGGGGACACCCGGATCCGTTTCGGGCTCGGCGCGATCCGCAACGTGGGGCGCACGGCCACCGAGTCGATCATCGCCGGCCGGGCCGAGAAGCCGTATACGTCGATCTACGACCTCTGCGAACGCGTGGACCTCCGCGTCTGCAACAAGCGCGTCTTCGAGGCCTTGATACACGCCGGCGCGCTCGACGGCCTGCAGGGGCACCGCGCGCAGTTCGTGGCCGCGCTCGACGGCGCGATGCAGGCCGCCTCGCTCGCGCAGGCGGAGCTCGCCACGGGCCAGGGCTCGCTCTTCGGCGACCTCATGGGCGACGCCGCCGACCCCTCCGACGGCCCCCTCACCCCCTCCCTCCCCTCGATCCCCGAGTTCTCGGAGTCCGAGCGCCTCACGCAGGAGAAGGCGATCCTCGGCTTCTACATCTCGGGCCACCCGCTCGAGCCCTTCCGCGCCGAGTGCGAGCTGCTCGCCACGCACACGGTCGCGCAGCTCGGCACATGGAGCCCGGAGCAGATCGCGATCGCGGGGGTGATCACCGCGGTGAAGCGGCAGGTGAGCAAGCGCTCCGGGAACGAGTTCGCCCGGCTCACGGTGGAGGACTTCGTGGGTTCGGCCGAGATCCTCGTCTTCCCCGAGGCCTGGGCCGCGATCGCGGACCGGGTCAAGACCGACGTCCCGATGCTGATCAAGGGTGGATACTCCCGGCGCGACCAGGACGCCGACAACCCGACCTTCATCGTCGAGTCATTGACCAAGCTGGCCGAGCTGCGGGCCACGGGCCAGTTCGCGGTGAGCCTGGAGCTCGACCCGGAGTCCGGCGTCACCGCGGACGTCATGAAGGACGTCCGCGCCGTGGCCGATGCCCATCCCGGCTCGGCGCCCTTGGAGCTACGTTGGAGGGGTCGGGACGGGAGTCCGGCACGGTTGCGATCGGCTTCACTGAAGCTGTCCACCGCCGGCCCCGCCCTGGTGGAACTGCGCGCGCTGCTGGGACCGGAGCGCGTGCGTCTCGTGCGCGGAGGTTGACCCGTGGGTACATCCGCCCTGGAGTTCGAGAAGCCGATCGCCGAACTCGAGAAGCAGATCGATGAGCTCCGCCGCATGGCGGAGGAACGGAAGCTGGACGTCGTCCCCGAGATCGCGCCGCTCCAGGAGAAGCTCCACGAGCTGCGCCGGGACGTCTACCGCAACCTGACGCCTATCCAGCGCGTGCAGGTGGCGCGTTCGGCGCGCCGCCCGTTCACGCTCGACTACCTGCGGCTGGCCTTCACCGACTTCATCGAGCTGCACGGCGACCGCGCGTTCCGGGACGACCCGTCCATCGTGGGCGGCTGGGCGCGGCTGGACGACGAGACGGTGATGGTGATCGGCCACC
>CAZHAG010000182.1:0-4537 GCA_964529705.1 uncultured Gemmatimonas sp.
TTCGGGATCGAGACCGCCGCCGCGTTCGACTGGATCGCGGCCGATCGCAGAGGAGCGCTGCCCTCCGCCCCGCGTCCGCTCACGATCGACGACCTCGACCGCTGGGACGGGGTCGCGCGGCTCGCGGCGAACGACCTCGAGGGCCCGGTGCTCGAGCGGCATCCCGAACTGGCTGCGTCCCTCGGCGTGCTCGAGGGTGCCGGGGCACGCATCGCGCGCATGAGTGGCTCGGGGTCGACGCTGTTCGGCGTCTTCGACCGCCGTCCCGGGGAGCTGGCCGGGCTCCCCGCCGGCACGACGACGGTCCAGACCCGCACCGCCACGAGCGTCGCCCAGGTGCGCCTGCTGGACTGAGGGCCGGAGGACTCGCTAGCTTCGGAGCGAGCGTTCTGCCGATGCCCCTTCGTCCAATGGCAGGACATCGCACTTTGGATGCGAGAATGGTGGTTCGAATCCACCAGGGGCAATGCCGGGCACCCGCGGCCGCAGCCGCGACCCGCCCCCCTGCCGTCCGGGCCTCGCCTCGACTAGCTTTCGAGGCTGTTCGGGGTGCGTCCTCCGCCACGCGGGCGGGTCGGGCTATCTCCAGCACCGACTTATCCTTGCAGGGTCCCCTCATGGACGGTTTGGCGGTTCCAATCCATGGCTTCCGCGTGCTCACGGGCACGGCGAATCCCGCGCTCGCGGAAGGCATCGCCAAGAACCTCGGAGCGGAGCTCTGCCGGACCACGGTGACGCGGTTCGCGGACGGCGAGGTGTTCGTCCGGCTCGACGAGAATGTCCGCGGCGCGGACGTCTTCATCGTGCAGGCGACGAACCCGCCGGCGGAGAACATCATGGAGCTCCTGCTCCTGATTGATGCCGCACGGCGCGCCTCGGCGGCCCGCATCACCTGCGTGATGCCGTATTACGGTTACGCGCGGCAGGACCGCAAGGACCAGCCGCGGGTGGCGATCGGTGCGAAGCTGATGGCGAACATGGTGATGCGCGCGGGAGCGGACCGGGTCCTCGGCCTCGACTTCCACCAGCACCAGCTGCAGGGGTTCTTCGACATCCCCGTCGACCACCTCTATGCGGCGCCGGTGTTCACCGCGCACTACCGCAAGAAGAAGCTGCACGACCCGGTGGTCGTCGCCCCGGACGTCGGCTCGGCGAAGATGGCGCGCGGGTTCGCGAAGCGCCTCAACGCCTCGCTGGCGATCATCGACAAGCGGCGGCCGACGGCGAACGTCTCGGAAGTGGTGAACGTCGTCGGCGAGGTGGAGGGGAAGGATTGCCTCCTCGCGGACGACATGATCGATACGGCGGGCACCGTGAGCGAGGCGGCGCGCGCCCTGAAGAAGCTGGGGGCGCGCGACATCTACGTCTGCGCCACCCACGCGCTCTTGAGCGGTCCCGCGGTCGAACGGCTCAGCAATGCGCCGATCACCGAGGTGGCCGTGACCGACACCATCCAGATCCCCGAGTCGCGTCGCTTTGCGACGCTCACGGTGCTCTCGGTGGCCGAGCTGCTGGCGAAGGCGATCCGGTTCACGCACTCGGACCAGTCGGTGAGCTCGCTCTTTGAGTGAGGTGTGAGGTGTGAGGTTGCAGGACGCAGTACAGGTCGGCGGCGACGAGCGACGGAGGTGAGGGCAGTTCCCTCCCACCTCCCACCTCCCAGCTGCCACCTGCCTTTCAGGCGCTCCGCCGGGCCGGACCTACCGGGAACCCACGTTGCGCGCCGAAACCAGAGGTTCGACTGACATGGCTTCCGTTCCGTTCTCCGCTGCCCCCCGTGCCGCCACCGGCAAGGGTTCCGCCCGCAAGCTCCGCGCGGCCGGACAGATCCCCGCCGTCATCTACGGCCACGCCCGCGAGGCGGCCTCGCTGGCGCTCAACGCGCACGAGCTCCAGCTCCTGCTCGAGAAGCATCCCTACCAGAGCACGGTCATCGCGCTCACGGTCGGCGACAGCACGTCCAACACGCTCATCCGCGAGATCCAGCGCCACCCGTTCAAGAAGCAGATCGTCCACGTCGACTTCCAGGAGCTGGTCGCCGGCGAGACGGTCACCGTCGAGGTGCCCATCCAGCTCGTGGGCACGCCGGACGGCGTGAAGAACGGCGGCGGGATCCTCGAGGCGGTGCTGCACGAGATCGAGATCTCCTGCGACCCGTCCAACATCCCGCACCACCTCACGCTCGACGTGAGCGCGCTCACCATCGGTCACTCGATGCACGCCAGCGAGATCCCGATGCCCGAGGGCGTCACGCTGGAGACCGACCCGGACGCGACGGTCTGCATCTGCGCCGCGCCGAAGGTCGAGGCGGAGCCCGCCCCGGCCGAGGACGCTGCGACGGCCGCGGCGGAGCCGGAGCTCATCAAGAAGGGCAAGGACGAGGACGAGGCGGACGAGAAGTAGGCGTCCCCTCTCCCTGCCCTGCGTCGCGGCACGGCGATGAAGGTCATCCTCGGCCTCGGCAACCCGGGCAAGGAGTACGCGGAGACCCGTCACAACGTCGGCTGGTGGGTGACGGACCACCTCGCTGACGCGTGGCGGTTCGACGGCTGGCGGAAGGACGGCGAGGCGCTCACGAGTTCGGGCCTCGTCGGTCCGGTGAAGGTCCGCCTCGTCAAGCCGCAGACGTTCATGAACCTCTCGGGCGCGGCGCTCAAGCCGTGGCTCCGGCGGCCCTTCTGGGCCGCCGCGACCGACCTCCTGGTCGTGTCGGACGAGGTGCAGCTGGCCACCGGCACCTGGCGATTCCGCTCGCGCGGGTCGGCCGGAGGCCACAACGGGCTCAAGAGCATCGAGCAGGCGCTCGGGAGCCAGGAATACGCACGGCTGCGCATCGGCGTCGGCCCGGCCGAGGCGCAGCGACAGGTCGGCGACCTCGCCGACTACGTGCTGAGTGATTTCGGGAAGGGGGAGCGCGAGTCGGTCCGCGCGCTCCTGCCGACCCTGGAGGAGGCCCTTCGGCTGTGGACGGCTGAGGGGATCGAGCAAGTGATGAACCAGTTCAATCGCTGACGTTCCACCACCTTCAACCCACCCCCCATGCTAGACAACCTGACGACGTACGCCTTCGGGATCGGGCTGCTGGGCCTCATCGCCTGCGTCCTGACCTACCGGGGCATCGTCCGCCAGTCACCCGGCTCGCAGGTGATGCAGGACCTCGCGGAGCAGATCCAGCTCGGCGCGATGGCGTTCCTGCGCCGCGAGTACACGGTGCTGCTCCCGTTCCTGCTCGTCGTGGCTGGCCTCCTGGCCTACGCCGTCGGCACGGCGACCGCGATCTCGTACATCGTCGGCGGCCTCTGCTCGGTCGGCGCTGGCTACCTCGGCATGCGCTCGGCCACCAAGGCGAACGTGCGCACCTCCGAGGCGGCGCGGGCCACGGGCCAGGCGGCAGCGCTCCGCGTCGCCTTCTCGGGCGGCGCCGTGATGGGACTCGCCGTCGCGGCGCTGGGCCTCCTCGGCATCAGCGGCATCTTCCTCTGGCAGAAGGAACTCCTCGGCGCCACGGGCTTCCGGGAGTTCGGCGAGATCATCTCCGGCTTCGCGATGGGCGCGAGCTCCATCGCCTTCTTCGCGCGCGTCGGCGGCGGCATCTACACCAAGGCCGCGGACGTCGGTGCAGACCTCGTCGGCAAGGTCGAGGCGGGGATCCCCGAGGACGACCCGCGCAACCCGGCCACCATCGCCGACAACGTCGGTGACAACGTCGGTGACGTCGCCGGCCTCGGCGCGGACATCTTCGAGTCGTACGTCGGCGCGATCATCGCAACGGTCGCGCTGGCCGCGACCTCCACGCGCATCCCGGACGCCAGCCGCCTGACCTCGGTGCTCCTGCCGGTGGCGTACACCGCCGCGGGCCTCGTCGCCTCGCTGCTCGGCATCGCGGTCATGCGGGTGCTCGCCAAGGGGAACCCGGCGAACGCGCTCCGCGCGGTGACGTTCATCGCGGCCGGCCTCTTCCTGGTGTTCGCGTTCCTGCTCACGCAGCAGATGCCGCTCAACATGGTCGACGCCGAGACGGGGCGCATCTATCCGGTGCTGGGCCCCTTCTTCGCGGTCGTCGCCGGCACCGTCTCGGGCGTGCTGATCGGCCTCGTGACCGAGTACTACACGGCGGCGGGCCCGGTGCGCCGCATCGCCGAGTCGTCCAAGACCGGCCCGGCGACGAACATCATCGCCGGCCTCGCGGTCGGCATGGAGTCGACGATCATCCCGGTGCTCCTGATCTGCGGCGCGATGTATGTCGCCGTCTGGTCGGCCGGGCTCTACGGCGTGGCGATCGCGGCGGTTGGCATGCTGGCGACGGTCGGCGTCACGATGTCGGTCGACGCGTACGGCCCGATCGCCGACAACGCCGGCGGCATCACCGAGATGAGCCACCTGGGCCCTGAGGTCCGCAAGATCACCGACGGCCTCGACGCACTCGGCAACACCACGGCCGCGATCGGCAAGGGCTTCGCGATCGGCTCGGCCGCGCTCACTGCGCTCGCGCTCTTCTCGGCGTACGCGGCGGCGGTCGGCCTCAACACCGTCGGCC
>CAZHAG010000183.1:0-4497 GCA_964529705.1 uncultured Gemmatimonas sp.
TTCAAGACCCGCTTCCACCTCTACACGGTGCCGGGTCAGGTCTACTACAACGCCTCGCGCAAGCTGATCCTCAAGGGCGTGGACGGGATCGTCTTCGTCGCCGACTCGCAGGTGGAGCGGATGGAGGCGAACCTCGAGGCCATGCAGAACCTGTACGACAACATGGCCGAGTACGGGTACGACCTCACGAAGATGCCGTTCGTGATCCAGTACAACAAACGGGACCTCCCGAACGCGGCGCCGCTGGCCGAGCTGCAGCAGTCGCTCAACCCGGGCTGGGAGGTGACGGACCCCGCGCGGCAGAAGGTGACCGCGGACCAGTTCCACCCCGGCGAGAACATCATCGAGCAGCTGCCCACGGGGGAGTGGGTCGAGCACGCCACCTACTTCGAGGCCGTCGCGGTCACGGGGGACGGGGTGTTCGATACCCTCAAGGCCGTGAGCAAACTGGTGCTCAAGACGCTCGCCTGATGGCGGGCGCGTGAACCTCCCGAACTCGATCTCCGCCGCGCGGATCGCCGCGTCGCCCCTCCTGGCGGTGCTCCCGTTCATCCCGTCGGTCGCGTGGCGGGCGTTCGCGTTCGTGCTCTACCTCGTGACCGCGATGTCCGACCGCTGGGACGGGCAGATCGCGCGCAGCCGCGGCCTGATCACCGACCTCGGCAAGGTCCTCGATCCCCTCGCGGACAAGCTCCTCCTCCTCGGGACCTTCGTCCCGATGTTCCTCCTGCAAGGGCACGCCGAGGACCCGCTCCTCCGGCTCCTCCCGGAGGTCGCGGAGCGCTCGGCCTATCCGTTCATCTCGTGGGGCGTGGGCGCGTTCTGGTTCCCCTGGTGGGTGCTCGCGCTCATCCTCGGACGCGAGGTGTTCATGACCTGGTTCCGCACCTTCGCGCAGCGCCGCGGCACGGTCATCGCCGCCCAGCGCCTCGGGAAGTGGAAGGCCGGGTTCCAGTACACCTGGATGGGCGCGGCGTACGCCTGGTTCGTGCTCAAGCTCCTCTTCGACCAGCAGCGCTGGCACGGCCCGCTGCCGACCTTCGTCGCCCAGCTCCTCGGCGCGATCGGGATCGTGACGATGGCGGTCGCGTTCGTGTTGACCCTGGTCTCGCTCGGGGACTACCTCGTGCGCCACCGCGCGGTGTTCGGCGCGGGCGCCGTCCGCTAGCGCACCCGTGGACGTCGAACTCGTCTCCATCGGCGACGAGCTGCTGCTCGGCTTCACCGTCGACACGAACACCGCGCACTTCGCGCGCGCGGCGGCCGACCACGGGATCCAGGTCGTGCGGCGGAGCACCGTGGGGGACGACGCCGACGCCATCACGAGCGTGGTGCGCGACGCCCTCGCACGCACGGGCGCGGTGATCACCAGCGGCGGGCTCGGTCCCACCGCCGACGACCGCACCAAGCCGACGCTCGCCGCGCTCTTCGGGCGCGCGATGCGGTTCGATGACGCGATCTGGGAGTCACTCCGCGCGCGCTGGAAGGCGCGCGGATGGCCCGGGGAGATCCCCGCGACGAACCGCGAGCAGGCGATGGTCCCCGAGGGGGCCACCGTGCTCCCGAACGCCCACGGCTCGGCGCCCGGCATCTGGCTCGAGGACGCCGAGGGGCGCTGGGTGGCGATGCTCCCCGGCGTGCCGCGCGAGTTCCTGGGGATGATGCGCGACACACTCCTCCCGCGGCTCGCGGCGCGCGGCGCGGGGGGGACGGTGATCCGCTCCCACACGCTCCGCACGCAGGGGATCGCGGAGAGCGCGCTCGCCGAGATGCTGGGGGAGCTCGCGAAGGATCCGCTCGGCGTGCCCCTCGCCTTCATGCCCGGCTACGAGGGGGTGGACCTGCGCCTCACGGTGCGCGGCGTGAGTCCCGCGGTGGCCGACGAACGGCTCGCAGCCGCCGCCGAGGCGCTGCGGGCGCGGGTGGGGAAGTGGGTGTACGGGGAAGGGGACGAGGACCTGGCGACACTGGTGCTCGACCGGCTCCGCGCTCGCGGGATGCGCATCGCGGTGGCCGAGAGCTGCACGGGCGGGATGCTCGGGATGCGGCTCACCGCGATCCCGGGCTCGAGCGACCGGTTCGCGGGCGGGGTGATCGCCTACGACAACGCGGTGAAGGTGCGCGAGCTGGGTGTGCGGGAGGCGACGCTCGCGGCGGTGGGCGCGGTGAGCGAGGAGGTCGCGCGGGAGATGGCGACCGGCGTGCGCGAGCGCTTCGGCGTGGAGGTGGGGGTGAGCATCACCGGCGTGGCGGGGCCCGGCGGCGGGACGCCGGAGAAGCCGGTGGGGACCTTCTGCGTTGCGGTGGACGTGCAGGGCGAGGTGCGCTCCCTCCGGACCGCGGGCGTGGGGGACCGCCACGAGATCCGGCAGCGGGCGTCGCAGGGGGCGCTCAGCCTGGTGCGGCGCGTGCTCGCCAGGGAGTGAGCGCGTCGCTCGCCCGGTGGCGCCCCCTGGCGCCCACTCCGTTCCGGAAGCCCGAAACGACGGGCGGTTTCCGCCGTAGGGTGCGTATCTCCTTGACTGGACTGCAATTCCGGCATGCCCTGAGTGGCACGCCGGTTGCCCCGGAGATGCCTGTCCGGCGAACTTTGACCCCATGAAAGACGAACGCGTGAAACAGGATCCGACCAAGACCAGCTCCTTCGAGAACCCGGCCGTCGATGGCGCGGACGCCGAGTCCGCCGCGGATGCCGGCGACGTGATCGATGAGGACGCGACCGGCTCCACCGGCGAGCACATGATCGTCGGCGAGGAGGCTGGCCTCGTCGCCTCGGCGCTGCAGCACGAGCTCGCGGAGCAGAAGGAGAAGTACGTGCGGCTCTACGCCGAGTTCGAGAACTTCCGGCGTCGCGCCGTGAAGGACCGGCAGGATGCCGAGCACCGCGGGATGGGGAACCTCCTGCGTGGGCTCCTCGAGTCGCTCGACGACCTCGCGCGCGTGGCGCACGTGACGCCCGCCGGGGCCGACACCGCCACCGTGCTCGAGGGCGTGGCGCTCGTCGAGCGGAAGATGCTCAAGTCGCTCGCCGGGCATGGGCTCGAGGTGGTGGACCCCAAGGGGCATCCCTTCGATCCCGCACTGCACGAGGCGATCTCGACCGCGCCGGCCGCGAGCAAGGAGGAGGACCATCGCGTCGCGCAGGTCTTCCAGGTGGGGTACGTGTTCAACGGCGCGCTCCTCCGTCCCGCCCGCGTCGTCGTGACGCAGTGGAACGGGTGAGCGGCGCGCGCTGAGCCCCATGGCCCAGAAGGACTTCTACGCCGTCCTCGGCGTGAGCGCGTCCGCCACCGCGGACGAGATCAAGAAGCAGTACCGGCGCCTCGCGAAGCAGTACCACCCCGACACGAACAAGGGGGACGCGAAGTCGGCGGACCGCTTCAAGGAGATCTCGGAGGCGTACAACGTCCTGGGGGACGCCGCGAAGCGGAAGCAGTACGACGAGATGCGGCGGCTCGGTGCGTTCGACCCGTTCACGCGACCGCGGCCCGGCGGGGCGCGCCCGGGCGCGGGCGCCGCGGGGCGTGCGAACACCGGCGGCGCGCGCGTCGAGGACATCGACATCGGCGGGTTCGGCGGGCTCGGCGACCTGTTCAGCTCGATGTTCGGCGGTGGCGCGCGCGGCCCGCGGCCGAGCGGCCCGGAGAAGGGGCAGAGCGTGGAGACCACGCTCGAGGTCCCCTTCCGCGTGGCCGTGACCGGCGGGAAGGTGCCGATCGAGCTCGAGGTGAACGAGGAGTGCGGGACCTGCGGCGGCACGGGCGCCGCGAAGGGTGCGCGCCTCCAGACCTGTCCCGAGTGCTCGGGGCGCGGGACGATCTCGTTCGGCCAGGGGTCGTTCGCCGTGAACCGTCCCTGCCCGCTCTGCCTCGGGAAGGGGCAGGTGCCCACCGAGAAGTGCGCCGCCTGCAACGGCGCGGGCGCCTCGCGCTCGCACAAGAAGGTGCTGATCACCGTGCCCGAAGGGACCGAGAGCGGCTCGAAGATCCGGCTCAAGGGGCAGGGGGGGCGCGGCGTGCGCGGCGGCCCGAACGGGGACATCCTGATCACCTTCCAGGTGCGCGAGGACGCCGAGTGGGAGCGCGACGGGCTCGACCTGATCGTGCGCGCGCCGGTGAACATCGCGCAGGCCACGCTCGGCTCGCGCATCTCGGTGGTGACGCTCGACGAGAAGCGGGTGACGATCACGCTGCCCAAGGGCACGCCGAGCGGGAAGCGCTTCCGCGTGCGGGGGCAGGGGATCACCAAGGACAAGCAGAAGGGGGACCTGCTCGTGGAGATCCAGGTGGTGGTGCCGGAGACGCTCACGGCGGAGCAGGAGAAGCTGATGAAGCAGTTCGCGGCGGCGGGGAAGCTCGAGTACTAGGAGCTGAGATGCGGTCGGCGGCCCGCTCCCGCTACGCGCGGCCCCTGCTTGTCGCGCTGCTCGCCGTCCTCGCGGTCCTCCTCTTCGGCCTCTGGAAGCAGGCGGGGAATCGCGGTGGCCAGCAGTACGCC
>CAZHAG010000184.1:0-4471 GCA_964529705.1 uncultured Gemmatimonas sp.
CCAGCGGATAGCGCAGCGAGAAGTCCTGCACCATGCGCACCAGCGCGTCGTACACCGAACCGTCGCCGTGCGGGTGGTACTTGCCCAGCACGTCGCCGACGACGGTCGCGCACTTCTTGTAGGGACGCCCCGGCACCAACCCGAGCTCGTTCATCGCATACAGCACGCGCCGGTGCACCGGCTTCAGGCCGTCGCGCACGTCAGGGAGCGCGCGCGACACGATGACGCTCATCGAGTAGTTGATGAACGACTCCTTCACCTCGTCCTGGATGAGACGGGGGAGGATCCGTTCACGGTTGTTCGGTGCGGTCATTTTCAGGGGAGAAAGAGGGGGGTCGGATGCTCCCGACACGACCCCCGAATTTAGCCCCGTGCAGCGGTCATTTCAATCGAAACGCACCGCGCATCCGCGCCGGTGCACGCCCGCCGGTCACCCTTGCCGCGGGTCGTCCCGCTCCTCCGCCGCCTGCTCCCGCGCGATCGCGTCGCGCTCCGCCTTCCACCGCTCGTACCAGGCGCGCGTCACCTCCCCCGCCAGGTCGCGGTTGCCGAGCCCGAACGAGAGCGCCAGCGCGAGCGCGACCGCCCCGAAGACGATCGCGAACGCGGTCGTCACGATGTCGGTCGCCACGCCGAGTTCCTGCAGCGACATGAACACCGCGAGCATCACCACGCCCCCCTTCCCGATCCGCGCGAGCGTGGGCCCGCCGTGCAGCGCCCCCGTGCTCGCGCCGATCAGCGCCGCCACCAGGTCGCCCAGCACGAGGCCGAGGATCACGATGACCACGGCGGCGATCACGCTCGGCACGTAGCTCACGAGCTCCGAGAACGCCTGCCCGAGGTAGTCGATCCCGAGCGTCTCCGCCGCGAGCAGCATCGCCACGAAGAGGAAGAACCAGAAGACGACGTTGGCGAGCACGCGCGTCGGGTTCACGGGAGCGCCCACGCGGTCGCGCGCGGCGATGCCCCCCTTCTCCAGCACGTCGTTGAGCTGCACGCGACGGAGCAGCCGCGTCACGCCGCGCTGCGCGAGCTTCGCGATGAGGTAGCCGACGGTGAGCACCACGGCCGCGCCGAAGAGCGCGGGCACGTACTCCCAGAGGCGCTGGAGGCTTTCGCTGAGTCGGTCGAAGAAGGTCACGGGGATCCGTCGGGTGGGTGGTCGTGCCTAGAAGGTGTAGCGGAGCAGGGTGTGGCGCCCGGGGGCGCCGGACGCGGCGGCGACGGCGCCCATCGGGTGGAGCTCCAGCCGGCCGAGCCGCGAGGCACGCCCCGCGTCGCGGTCCGTCTGCAGGTAGCGCTCTGCCATGAAGATGCCACCGATCGCCCCGAGCGTCGCGAAGCTGCGCGTGAGCGAGCCATCCCGGTCCGCCTCGCCGGCGGCGAGCACACCCACGCCCACCCCCATCACGCCCCCGGCGAGCGCGCCGAGCGACACGAACGCGGCGTCGCTCCGCGAGTGGTCGTAGCGGCGGACGAGGAACCGGTCCGCGGCGACCGTGCCCGCGAGCGCGCCGCCGAGCAGGGTGAGCGCGATCGTCTGGTTCGATGGATCGTTGTTCGCGATGAAGGTGCTCGCGCCCAGCGCGCCGACGCCGGCGCCGAGCCAGAGGGTGCTCACGTCGCCGACCGTGAGGTTGTACGGCACGCGGCGCGCGTAGGCGTTGCCGAGCACGTACCCCACGGCACCGGCGGTCGTCCAGCCGGCAGCGTACCGGGCGTCGAGGACACCGGGGTCGCTCAAGTCGGGCGCGACGGCGAACGAGACCGCGACGGCGGACGCGTACGCGAGGTCGTGCCCGAACACCGTCGCCGCTGCCTCGCCCCCGGTGAGGCCGTTGCCCAGCAGCACGCCGGCGACGGTACCGCCCAGGCCTCCGACCAGCGTCATCGCAGCGACCGAACGGCCCTTCGCCTCGGTCTCGCTCCCGATGAACAGGGCCGATCCCGCCGTTCGCCACGCCATCGCGGTCGAGAGCAGCACCTTCGCCTCCGTCACCTCCGCGCGCCGCGCATACTCGGCCGATGCGAAGAACGACCCCCCCGCCATCACGAGGTAAGCCGCCGTGCCGGTGACGCCGTCCGTGCCGACCATCGCCGCGAAGGAAGGCCCGTACACCGAGAGCCCGAGGATCGTCTGGTTGCGGACGAACCGGTTGCGCAGGGCGCGCGTCGCTTCCGGTGGCCGCGCGGGGAGCACCGTGTCGGTGGAGAAGTCGAGGCGGCGCGGGACCTCCTGCTGCGCCGCGGCGGGCACCGAGCAGGCGAGCGTGAGGAGGAGCGCGAGCGCGCGGGATCGCATGGGCAGGAATGTAGTGGGCACGAGGGAGAGGTGAAGCACGCGCGTGACGGTCGAGGAGGCCCCAAGGGTAGGTTCACGCGATGCCCGTCCGCTCCGTGCTACCCCGATGGTCGCGCCCCGGACCGCTGCTCCTCGCGGTCGCGCTCGCCCTGCTCTCCTGCGCCGGTGCCTCGACCGGGCTCCCCTCCGCCGGCGGACGCCGCGTGCTCTTCGTGGGAAACAGCCTCACCTACGTGAACGACCTGCCGCGCACCCTCCGCGACATGGCGCGCTCGGTGAACGACACGCCGCTCGTCTTCCGGACCATCGCCAAGGCGAACTACGCGCTCGAGGACCACTGGTACGACGGCATCGCGTCCGCGATCGCGCGCGACGACTGGGACCTCGTGGTGATGCAGCAAGGACCATCATCGCTCCCCGAGAACCAGGAGTTCCTCCGCGTGTGGACCGTGCGCCTCGACAGCGTCGCGCGCACGGCTGGCGCGCGGAGCGCACTCTACCAGGTCTGGCCCGCGGAGCAGTTCATCACGAGCTTCACCGCCGTGCGCGACTCGTACCGCAACGCGGCGATCGCCGTGAGTGGGATGTTCATCCCCGCCGGCGAAGCCTGGCGCGCCGCCTGGGCGCGCGACCCCTCCCTCGCACTGTACGGCGGCGATGCCTTCCACCCCTCCGAGCTCGGCACCTACCTCGCGGCCCTCGTCCACTTCGAGATGATCTACGACCGCCCCGCCACCGACCTTCCGGACGTCGCCGTCGTGAATGGCCGAACGCTCCCGGTCCCCGCGGCCACGGTCGCGCTCCTGCAGGAGGCCGCGCACGAGACGGCGATCGCGTGGGGGAGCCGATGAAGGTGCCCGGTGCCATGGCGACGTCTTTCACGGCGTCGATCGCGTTGCTCTGCGCCACCCTGATCTCGCCGGCCGCGGACCACTCCGCGCTCGGCGCGCAGGGCGCACCACTCCTCACCCTCGCCGACACCGCGCTCTTCCCCGAGGGCATCAGCCGCGACGCCGCGCGAGCGCGCTGGCTCGTCTCCTCGGTCCGGAACCGCACGATCGTCGCCGTCGCGAACGATGGCACCATCACCCCCTTCGCGCGCGGCCTCCCGCCGGACGTCGGCGCGATCCTCGGCATCCGAGTCGACAGCGCGCGCGGGGTGCTCTGGGCCACCTCGGCCGGCCTCCCGCCGATGGCCGGCTACCAGCCGCGCGACACCGCGCGGGCGATGGTGCTCCGCCTCTCCCTCTCCGACGGGCGCCTTCTCCAGCGCATCGACCTCCCGGGCGCCGACACGGCGCGCACTCCGGGTGACGTCGTCGTCGCACGCGACGGGACCGCCTACGTCTCCGATGCGACGGCCAAGCGCATCTACGTGATCGCGGGTGACGGCAGCGTTGTGCGAACGATCACCTCTCCCTGGTTCCATTCCGTACAGGGACTGGTGCTCCTCCCGGACGGCGCCTCCCTCATCGCCGCCGACTACCGCCACGGACTCGTGCGCGTGCCGCTCACCACAGGGGACACGGCCACCCGCATCATGACGCCCGAGGGCCAGCGCGTGCAGGGCATCGACGGACTCGCCCTCCACCGCGGCGCCCTCATCGCCACGCACAACGGGTCGTCGCCGGGACGAGTGCTCCGCATCACGCTCTCGGAGGACGGACGCACGATCGCGGGCTTCGAGGTGCTCGAGCGGCTCGATGGCACGGGCGAGCCCACGCTCGGCGAGGTGCGCGGCGACGACTTCATCTACATCTCGAACAGCCCCTGGCCCGCCTTCGACGCGGCGGGGAACCGCAGGCCGGAGGTCCCGCTCTGGCGCCCCGAGATCCGGCGGCTCCCGCTCCCGCGCTAGTTGCGCGTCCCCCGCTTCACGTCGAACAGCACGCTCCGCTTGCACTGCGGGCAGAGCAACCACTCGCGCTGCCGTGCGTAGCCGAGCCCGAAGCTCCCGCCGCCGATCGACCGCTCGCGCATCGGCACCGCGCAGCGCGGGCACTCCGCGTGGCCGTCCCGCGCGTACGCCTCGCGCACGCCCTGTTCTTCCGCGGCGTCGAACTGCGCGCGCTCAGTCATCGCCGATCCTCAGGACCACCTTGCCGAACTGCGCGCCCTCCTCGAGCCGCGCGAATGCGGCGCGGCCGTCGCGGAGCGCGTGCACGGAGT